>CAYSSA010000077.1:0-3004 GCA_964433485.1 uncultured Tepidisphaeraceae bacterium
TGCGCCGAAACAGCCCCCAAGCCGCCCGAACGGGACTCGGCCGAGGATTCTGTCGTTCTATTGTAGTTCCTTGCAGACTGATGATGCCTGCCTACCGCATGACATTCAGATGACGCCGCTCGGCACCCCCACATCGCAACCGGCTGGTGGGGGCGTTGTTCACCGCATCGGCCACCTGCCCCAGAATCCGACGCACATCCGCCTGCATGGCCGCTATGAACTGTTCCTTGTCCGTCGTCAAAAGCCGATCCATGGCTGTCTCCTCTTTACATCCGTGAGATCCCCGGCCACGCAGCCGGGAACCTATATTATGCCACCTCCCGGAAAAATGGGCACGCCCGAATCGCGCGAAAAGACCAGCGTGAATTACAGTTGCAATTCGCACGGAATTGGGCAAGAATACAGTAGAAGACACATCGGTCGTTGTTAGGAACCGTATCGCTCGCTCCATATCGGAGGCGTTTATGTCCCGTACGTCCTGCCATCGCAACAGAGCCTTCACCTTGGTGGAACTGCTGGTTGTCATCGGCATTATCGCGCTGCTGATCTCCATCCTGCTGCCGGCGCTCAATAAGGCCAAGGAAGCGGCCAACAAGACCGCCTGCATGTCCAACCTTCGCCAGTTGACCACCGCGTGGATCACCTACACCCACGATTACAAGGGTTGGCTCGTGCATGGCCACCCAGGCGTCGATCAGGCGGTTGCCAAGCAGATTCCCTGGATCGTGCCCGTGTCGGGAACCCCCGAAACCTGCATGACCAAAGGCTCGCTGTGGAAATACGTCGGCAAGGCCAAGGGCGTGTATCACTGCCCAACCGATCAGGACTGGCACCTTGTCACCTATGCGATCAACTGTTTCCTGAATGGCGAAAACTTCGGAGGAACGGTTCAGAACATCAACCGCATCAAGCGAGCCGAGACCATCTTTGTCTTCATCGAGGAAAACGACTGGCGCACTGCGATGTCCCAGACGCCCTACAACCTCGGCTCCTACGCGGTTCAGCCTGAACCAAACACGCAGTTTGTGGACTATCCCGGCGCCTGGCACGCCAACGGAGTCTGCATGAGCTTTGCGGATGGCCACGCGGACTACTGGAAGTGGTCCTCGGAGACAATCAAGGCCCTCAAGACCAACAACGTGGACGTTGCTTCCATGCCCGGGGCGTTGGCCGACCTCCGCCGATTGCAGGCAGCCCGCGGTCCGGCCAAATAGTCGGGGCGCACCTTTTGCGAGCAGGCCGATTCCCTGCTACAACCCATACATGAGACGACTTTACCTGGCCAATGCGGCCGCGGGCGATCTGGCCGACGATGTCTTTGTCTTCACCGGCAAACAATTCGCCGCCACCGCCAATGGCAAATACTACATCAAGGGATTCCTCTCGGACCGCACGGCACAGATCACCGTGCGCATGTGGAACGCCACCCGCGAGGAATTCGACCTGCTCCCCGACAGCGGCTTTCTCAGAGTGCAGGGCCGAATCGAGAATTACCAGAACAACCTGCAGTTCATTCTTGAACGCTTCGAGCCGGCCAAGGAAGGCAGTTTCGATCCCGCCGAACTGATTCCCCACACCGAAAAGGACATCCCGGAGATGACCGCCCGGCTTCTGGCAATGCTGGGCACCATCCAGAACAAGCACCTCGCCGCGATGATGCGGGCCTACACCGACGACAAACGCCTCATGGAGCGTTTCTGCCGGGCTCCGGCCGCCATGAGTTTCCATCACGCCTTCATCGGCGGACTGCTCGAGCACACACTCAATTCCATGGAAGTGGCAAACGCCGTCTGCGGTTTCTATCCCGGCCTCAATCGCGATATGGTCATTGCCGGTATCTTTCTGCACGACATCGCCAAGACATGGGAACTGAGCTACGACTGCTCGTTCGGATATACCGACGGCGGCCAGCTCGTCGGGCATATCGTCAAGTCCGCCATTTGGGTGGAACACAAACGCCGCACCGCGGAACAGGCGCTGGGCGAGCCTGTCCCCCAGGCCATCATTGACGTTCTTCAGCATATCATCATCTCGCACCACGGCATACCAGAATTCGGCGCCATCAAACCGCCGAGCACCCCCGAAGCCATCGCCGTCCACTTCATCGAGAATCTGGACGCCAAGCTGATGATGTCGCTGCAATCCTGCCGCGGATCCGCACTGCCGGGAGCTGAAGGCAACTTCACCGAATACATGAAGGCGTTCGGAGGAAGACTGTATCGACCCGATCCCGCTCCCATGTCGGCCACCCCTGCGGAACCAACCAAGCCTGCGGAGCTTTCAGGCTCTCAGACAACCGGCAAGCCGGTGTTGAACAACCCAATGTTCGAGCCAGCCAAACCCCGGCGGTAGTTTGTGCAACCGAATGCCGTGAATTGGGTATATCCTTGGGCGGCCGATAGTTGGCCGCAGGTGGCCAAGACCTATGAATCGTTATCCTCGGTTTCCTTCCTTGATGGTGTTGTTGCTGATTGCAAGCATCGGCGCGGTCTATTTTCATCGCCACGGTCGCGCCAACGGCACGGGCGAGGGCTTGGAAGCACTTGAGCTTGTTATTCATAAAGGCAAGGCTGACAAGGAGATATGGCTGAGATATGCCGAGGCCCTTTCGACCGGTGGCAAGTTTGACCGATCGGCTCAAGCATACAAGAAGGTGCTCGAGCTTGAGCCATTTCATCGTCAGGCCAAGTTTGGTTGCGCGCTTGCATTGGCGCAGGCCAAGAATACCGATGAGCTTTATCAATTCGTGAAAGATCTGGTCTTTGCCGAGCCAAAGCTTGCGATGGATCTACTTGACAGGCCAGAACTTATGTCGTTCATGTCGGACAAGCGATTCCCGGCTTTGCAACGAGAAGCCAAGGCTCAGGCCATGGATTGACGCCGTTGAAATCGGGTGAACAGCGCTCCCAGCACAATTCCCAAAGCCACCAACCCACCGCCGAGCACAATGCTCAGGCTCATGCGGCCAAGCACTGGTGGTTCGGCACGCAGCAGTTCCAGCACG
>CAYSSA010000077.1:3043-8984 GCA_964433485.1 uncultured Tepidisphaeraceae bacterium
GGGCGTCCGCCTGATTGTAAAAAATGCCAGAAGGACGCCAGCCAGCATCAAGGCTGTCACCATGCTATAGAGCTGCGCCGGATGCAAGGCGTTGGAATGCTGCGTCAGGCGAAGCTGCTTGTATCCGAGGGCATCGGCCTGATCGGGCCGAAGCAGAACGCTTTCGCCCCGGACCGTGGAAAGCAGTTCTCGCGGCGGCGGTTGCTGGAGTTTTCCCTGGCGCCACTCCTCTTGATAGGGCCCGCTGTAGTAGGGAAACCGCACGGCATAGGCGGCATCCGGCGGGCAGGGCGCCCCCTGACAGCAGCCGTTCATGAAGCATCCAATTCGCCCAAATCCCAGGCCGACCATCAGGCAAGGCGCCACGATGTCCATGCCCAGTCGGATCGGCACCTTTTTCAAAAGGCCGTAGATGACCAGGGTCGGGAAAGCCAGCAGGAACCCGCCGTAGTAGGTCAGCCCGCCGGACCGGAGGTTGATCATATTAAGGAAGTTCTCCCAAGCCGAAAGCCGAGGGTTGGTGAACTCGCGGAAGTTCTCGATAATGTGCGAGAGTCTTGCGCCAACGACCCCTGCGAACAGCGCCAGCAGCGCTGCATTGACGAACACTTCGCCGTCGAGATTGCATCGCCTCGCTAGGAACTTGGCCAGATGCGCCGCCAGCAGAAAGCCGATGACCAGCATCAGGCCGTAGCCGTAGATGGGGATTCGGGTGCTGCCAAACGGAATTGAGAAGAGTTCCTGCATCATGCCGGAGCCGCCTGAGGAGGTCATTCGATCGTGCGCTTTTCAATTCGCTCGCCTACCCGATTGCGGGGGTCGGCGACGACCACGGTGGACATATGGCCGGCGATTTCCTGCGGTGTGACCAGCACAAACGCCAGGATGATGACTTTGTGCCCGACCTGGGTGAGTCTGGCCGCGGCGCCGTTAATGCCGATGACGCCGCTGCCCCGTTCGCCGGGAATGATGTAGGTCTCAAATCGATTGCCGTTCTCGCAGTCGGCCACAGTGACGGCCTCGTTGGGCAGAAGGCCGGATGCATCGAGCAAATCGCGGTCAATGGTGATGCTCCCGTGGTAGTTGACATCGGTATAGGTCACCGTGGCGCGGTGAATCTTCGCCTTGAGAAGCTTGGTGAGCATTAGACGGGGAATTGTACGCGAATCGAGGTCCGGCAACAAACGACCGAACGATCGTGATGATCCGAACCGTCACACTGGGCCGGAGAATCCGACACTCGCCGCTGCCGCAAAATGCCGATGCGTCAGACAGCATCGCGATGGGAGCACCCGCCTCACCTGCTCAAAACGAGCGGATGACCAGAACAAAACACAGACCCAGACCAAGCACGACCACCACAATTCCAATACAGATACCCAGCAGGAATCCTCGCCATTTCCAACGATCGTGGGCCGCCACACCCGACGACATTAGAATGAGAAACATCAGCGCGCCCGACATGAGCAGCATCTCCGGGCCACCCCGACTCAAAATGGTTATGACGAGAGCCAGGAAGCCCGCGGCCGCACTCGATGCAAAGCCGAGCGCAATCTGCCACGGATACGTGACTCCGCCGACCGGGCGGTTGGGATCCGGCGGGGCGTAGTCGAGCAACAGAGGCCGCTGCGGCGACGGTTTTTCTGTCGGCGGTTGCGTCATGTCGCTCTTTCGGCGGCGAGGAGAATTCCTACTTCGGCAATTCCGGCGTCTTCGCCGCGGAGCCGAGAGGAGGCCGATATACACGAATGGCGGCAATCGGCGTTGTTTCCGCTCCGATGATCTCCAGCATGTGCCGGGCGTTGCTCAGCCCCTGGGCCAGCGTAACCGTCGTCTCGACGCCCGACTCCCTCACTTCCGGCGGCGAGAATGCATCAACAAACCGGGGAACAACCTGCCAACGGACTGTGAACTTGGGCGGCACGGGCCTGACCCCGGCCAGCGTCTCCAGCGCGAACTCGACTCCCCAACCCTCGGGTGGGATGACGACCCTGCCCGAGTTCGACACAAATGGCCGGTCGGAGCGTCCCTCGCCGTCAGGGCCTGTGCGCGAACCGCTGAGCTTGAATGTATAGGTCTTCTCTTTGGCCGGATCACGCAACACCTCCATCGTCCAGTCCTCGATCAAGGGCTGCTTGTCTGAGGAAATCAACATCACCGGCGGCCACTTGCCGCCCGGGGTGGCGATCGCTCGGGTGAATCCGTAGAGCTCGACGAACTCCGAGGGCTTACGCCCGTCAATGCGCACTTCGGCTGGAGCGCCGGCCGGGCCGGGTTTGACCACCGCGTCCACACGGCTGCCCTGGAAGGACAGACTCAGGCGACCATCCTTCCAATGGATATCCTTGCCAACCATAAGTGTCCGCACCATGTCGCAGTTCATGGGATCGATGGCGGCGTCGGTCCGAGGAACCAGATACGGCTTGACGAACTCGGCCATGAGATAGTTGCCATGTGCGTTGAGGTGGACGCCATCGCGCAGCAGTGCTTTGGCCGGAAGATTGTTGTCCCGGAGATACTGCTTCCAGAGATTGCGCTGGTCGATCACGCCCAAGTGGTAGGTTCTGGCCAGTTCCGGCAGGAACTTGTAGTTCATGAACGAATTCCAGATCTTGCCGTCCGGGAAAGGTATCTGTGCCGGGTCGGTCAACTCAGTCAGATTGGCATCGGCATTCACATGGTCGGTCTGGATGACGATGTCCGCCGTTGTGCGCTGACGTGTCCGGCGGATGATGTTCTCGTATTCGATGTGCGATCCGTAGACGTAGAAGATCAGCAGATCGGGCTGAAATGGATACAGATCGGTCTCGGCGGTCTTCACCAGCAGTTGCGAAGCATATCCCCCCAGCGCGCGGTTCTCGATGATGAGGTTGGCACTGGGAAAACGCCGGTGCAGGTCGTCGGCGACGGCCTTCCACCAATCCTGCTCCGTGATAGACTGGCCATAGAACAGGACACGGACCGTGTTGCGGCGTTGCGGCGTGCTGGTGGCTAGGAGGGTCATGGCCCGCTGAATCCCCAGTCCTGCCACAGTCGGATCGCCCGTGTGTTTGGGAGGCGGAAAGTCCGGCTCGGAGCGCACGTGGGGCGCGCTTGCCGCCAGGAGGACCAGAATCAACGACCGAACGAGGCGTGGAATCGTGTTCATGCCACTATTACCCGGTTGGCCGGACTTCGTGGGAATGTCCTTAGGCCGCGAGGGCCTCAATGCCCGGCGCGTCGATGCGCGGCATGCCCGGCTGGGATAGGTCCAGCGGCGTTCCCTGCGGCGTCCAGGCATCGGCTGCCAACCGCTGTACGATGGGGCTGGTCTGAGAATGGGGATTGATATCCAGCACGATCGCCATGGAACCATCCGTCAGCCGCACTCGCTGGCCGGGCGGAAACGCCGGCGCGAGCTGTTCCAGCATTCTCAGTACGATCGGGTCGACCCATGCTGCATATCGTGAGCGAAGACGGCGTAAGATTTCCAGGTTCGACCTTCGGGCCCCGCCCGCGACCGGGCGGGCCAGACGGTCGTAAAGATTGGCCGCCAATAGGATACGAGCGAAGACGTGTATCTGCTCTCCGCGCAACCGGCCGATGCGCAAGTTGGGGAATCCGCTGCCGTCGTAGTGCTGATGATGCTGGAACGCAGCGCCGACCGCAGTCTCGGGAAGATCGTGCTTGAGCAGGTCATGGGCGATCTCGCAGTGGGTTTCCCATTCGGCGCGCAGGGCGGGATCGTCCGGCGGTTCCGGGTCGCTGTAGTGCTGGCACTCGGGCGAGAGTTTGGTAAGGCCGATGTCATGCAGCATGCCTGCCACGCCCAGATTCACGCAATCCTTGGCCCGATAGGAAGGCAATCGCGATCGCTGGTCCACGAGATAGCTTTCGAGCTTGAGCCCGAGCAACAGCGCCAGGTGGGCCACGGCCGCCGCGTGCTGCACGGCGTCCTGACCCTGGCGAGCCATCTGGTCGAGGTAGATCGGATTCTGGCCTTGTGTCAGCAGGGTGTCGATCAGATCCTGGGTGCCGCGGCAATAATCCTGGTAGGAGATGCCCGGCCGAGTGGTCTTCTGACTGGCCGCCATCACCCCACGGATGCTCTTGAGTATCTGTTGGCGCGCCGGGCTGAGGTAGGGCGCCAGGTGTTTATCGAGGCTGTCCAGCGATGGATAGTCCACAAAAACCACCTCGATCCCGATCTCTTTCATGCGACAAATGATGGGTTGATCGAGGACAAACTGAGTGCGCAGCAGCTCTTGCGATGGTCGCTCGGGGTGGTAAACCGGCGCTGCCAACTTCATCCCCGGCCGGGCCTCTTCGAGCGGCACAATCAACACAATGCGCACTCCTCGACACCCACATCGAACCAATCCATGAAGCGGTTAAGGAAGTCGCTTTGCACGATGATTATGGGACCGATCAGGAACCGTAGCCGGGTGTTTCATCGCGAGGACAGACCTTGACGGCCTTGGGCCAGGTGGGGCAGGCGTGCTGGCAAACCCCGCAGCCGGTGCAATGGTCGGCATGAACGACCACGCGCCGCTCGTCGAGTTCGATGGCAGCCTTGCCGAGGGGGCATTTGTCGACGCAAAGCTGGCAATCCTCGCCCGTGGTGCGCTTGCACAGGCTTTCGTTCCAAATGGCGGTGCCCAGCTTGACATTGGCGGCCTCGGTGAACTGCAAAGCGCCGCTCGGGCAATTGCGCGTGCAGAGTATGTCCTGGCACATCACGCAAGGCTGGCTGTCGATATCGATGTACGGGTTGCCGTTCATGAAGATGCCGGAATAGTCGATCTTGATTGCCTGTACCGGACAGACATTCACGCATTGCTGTGAGCGGCAGCACTGGCCGATGAACTGTGATTCCGGCTGGGCGCCGGGCGGGCGAACGTACACCGGCTCGGTGGAATAGGCCGACCATGGCCCCGGCGATACCGGCGCTCCAGAATTGGAGTAGTTGTAGGCGGAAGCCGAAGACGCCGAGGCGCCCAAGCCCCCCGCGACGCCGCGATCGAGCGCATCAAACTGCTGCGCTACTCGCTTCACAGGTTCCAGAGCCTTGTCGGCCTGCTTAAACAACTCCAGAAGGCCGCGACGGAAGAAGTCGCGGCGACGGATCGATTTGTCGGGTTTTTCGTCAGCCATGGCAAAGGGCGGAAGTATACCGCAGGGAGGGGTGTTGTCGCGAGCGACCGGCGGTGTTTATATCACGATGAACTCAAGCACGCCGTCGGCCGTGTCCAGCAATGCGACTGTTCGCGGATTCGCCCGATACAGGGCGCCGGGATTGATGAGGCGGGTTCGGCCAAAGCTGGTGTCCTCGGCGACATGAGTATGCCCTTGGAGCACATAGTCGTGCTGCTGATCGGCGAGAAGTCTCCGTTTCAGTGCCGCATCGTCCCCATGCAGGACCGCCAGTCGCTTGCCATCAATTTCAATCTCGGCCAGGGCACCGTGACACATCACCCCGACAATCTGGGCGTAGCGCCGCAGGGCATCGCGGTCCCAGTCGCAATTGCCGAACACGAAAAGGCCGCGGTGGCCGACAAGCATGTCCAGCACCTGCGGCGAACCGACGTCACCGCAGTGGATCAGCATCTCGGCGCCGCGGCCGGCCAACACCTCGACGCCCAGCCGTGCCGCGTCCGCCCTTCCGTGTGTATCCGATAGAATGCCGATCTTCATTGTGAGGATGATTGTACCGCCGGCCCGTCAAGGCGATAATGACTCGTACATGTGGCTCACCGCATCAACCGGAACGGACTACGTCATCTACGGAATGGCCGTGATGGCGCTGGTGTACATTGTCATGCGCCCGCTCATGCGGCGTCGCAAGGATCCTTTGGATTCGCCGTTCCATCTGAGCCTCGCCCAGCAACGGGCGGTTGAGAAGGAGATGAACTCCGCTCTGGTTGAACTGGCCGACATGGCGAGGCAGATCACTGCGCAGCTC
>CAYSSA010000077.1:9001-11897 GCA_964433485.1 uncultured Tepidisphaeraceae bacterium
AGCTCTCGGCCCTGCTGGATGATGCCGACCGACGGATTCAGCAACTGCAATCGCTCACGCGCCGGAGCCCCTTGTCAATGTCTGAACCGCACCAGGCACCCTCCGTCACGGAAGATGCCCCGATCCAGACGCCAAATGCTGAACCGGAAGATGAGCGCCACCGGGAAGTCCACGAACTGGCAGATCAGGGCCTGAGCCCGGCGGAGGTGGCGGCCCGACTCGGTCGACCTCGAGGGGAAGTCGAGTTGATTCTTGCGTTGCGGCGGCGCGGATAGCCAGGAACCGCGATCAGCGATCACGGCAAGGGACCATTTTCACCTGATTGGATAGCCACCAAGGGACATCGCCATGAAGCCTGCATTCAGTGGCCTCGCACTTACCAGGCGCGCCCGATTGATCCTTATCGGACGGCGCTGTCGAAACCGCGCCCCGAGCGTGCCTGGCAAACGTAGTATAAGATAGTGAAGCGCGCGGACTCGGCGAAGCGAAAGGCTGATTCGGCGCACAGGACACGCGGCATGGACGACCCGTCAAACATTCCCGATGCCCGTTTCTCGCTGTTGCCCTCGGGTGACAACGCGGACATGCCGCTCATTGAACTTCGGCGAACGCTCATTGTGCTCGGATCGCGCGACGATGCCTATGTGCAGTTGAAATCCCACACGGTCAGCCGGACTCATGCCGTCATTGTCATCGAACCTTGGGGAGCTTATGTCCACGACCTCGCCAGCCGCGAGGGCGTGTTCGTCAACCGCCAGCAGGTTCACGACGCCGACCTCGAAGATGGAGACGAACTGCGAATCGGTCGATTTGAGTTCGTCTTCCAGGCGGATGGCATTGACCATTCCGCCGGGCGCGGCAAGGCCGGTCCGGCCGCACACCTGAAGACCAAGGGAGAGATATTTCCGCTCGCTCAAAGAGTGGTGAGCATCGGTCGAAGGCAGGGAATGGATGTGGTATTGGACAACGAAGATGTCTCGTCGACGCACGCCGTAATCTATGTGTACATGGGACGCCACTGGCTGCGCGATCTGAACTCGCGGACGGGCGTGTTTGTCAACGGGCGATTGCTCAACCGCAAGGCGGAGTTGCGCAGCGGCGACGTGATTCGCATCGGCCCGACGACCATGCGATACGTCGTTGATTCGCAAGGCCCGCCTGAATCTGCACCGCCCGACGATGGCATGGATGCGGCAATGATGCGTGTGGCGGCGGCCGACGACCCCGACACCGCGACACCCGGCGAGGCTGCGATACGACCTGTCGCACCCGCTCAGGTCCGCCCTTCACCAGCGGACGACCGGCCAACGGATACCGGAGACTCGGCGACCGGCGTTCCTGCGGCGCCGGATGGGATGGCTTCACAGGATTTGGCATCATCGCAGCCGTCCCACCAGACCGTACCTGGCTTTTGCATCGAGACGACCGCCGTGATGGAGAATGTCGAAGATCCGCCCGGCAACGCGGTTGCGCATCAACCTGAGGCAACGGAACTGCACCATGTCATGGCGCGCCCGCCTTCGCGCGGTTCGATCGCCATTTCCCCGGATGAGCGGGACCCGCATCCCGCGCGGCTCATGCCTGCCGGGGATCATCCGTTATGCGACGCGGCCGAGGCGCCGCCGCGGACCATGATGATCAGGATCGAGCAGGACCGGTCAGCAACCGCAACGCCAAGCAACCCCCGCCCGGCGACGCTCGGCCGTCCGACGGTGCGCAAGACCCGCACCGAAACCAAGATTGCCTCGACGCCGTCGCGGAAACCGCCGCAGCCAACCAAATCGAAGTACACGGCCAGCGGCGAGTACCGCATCGACTTCGATGAAGATGATGAAGAGATGGATCCGAACGCGGCCATGCACCGGACGGCGGTATCGTTCATGCAGGATTCGATCATTGGCATGCCCATCGCCGAGGTGGAAGCCGCGCCGGAGCCTTTCACGCTTGGCGAGGTCATGCGACCGAAAGGCGCCCGCCTGCCGGGGCTTATTCTCAGTTATCGCTCGGCAAATGCCGCCACCGGAAACGCGCGCCGTCCGCCCGGAATTCCTCCGCGAGTCACACCGCCAATTGCTGTTCCGCTCAAACGATAACCATCACTGGAAAATACGGTGCGGATACCCCTCGCGCCGGCATGGAGCAAGTCCCTGGCCGCGAGGCAATCGACGGTTCGGCGAGAACGTCAACTAACCCTCCACCGAATCAGACCCGCGACGAGGCAAAGGCCACCAGCCGCAGCCAGCAATGCCGAGAGGGCAACGCGGTCGGTAGGCGAGGCAAGCCTGATGCGCGAGGTCTGCGCCGGCGGTATGACGGCGCCACCTGATTGGGCTGCCAGACGCTTGAGCGCATCGGCGTCGATGCCAATGGCGTCGAACTCGCTCGCATATCGCTGCGGCAACGCGACGCGGTCGAGCAAATGCGCCTTCTCCTGGCGCAGCACGGCAAATACAGGCTCGGAAGGTGAATCAAGCATCGCTTCGTAGTAGCCCGGTGAGGTCTGAACAAGAGTCTGCGTGGAAATCGTCCGGCCGGAGAGGTCAATCGTGTCGAGCGTGAACACCATGCCGTTCATGGCTCGTCCGCTGTCGGTGGCCTCGATAAACACGCGGGGATTGCCGCCGGTTTTCCAAGTTACACGAAACCGCGGATCTCGCGGCGCCGCGGCGACCAGCCGGGCGAGCGCGTCGGCCCCGGCGACGGGATAGGCGGCCGCCAACACCTGGCCGGAGCCGATCCGCCAGCGCGCGATCAGCGGCTCCCGTGAAGGGGAGTCGTTTTCCGCCAACAGCGTCGCATTGCGCTTGAGCCATGTGCGGTTCCAGGGCATCGGCAACGGAGCGCCGAGCCCCTCGATCGGCGTCAGCAATCTGACCCTTGCCCGTTCGGCCATGAG
>CAYSSA010000077.1:11915-16987 GCA_964433485.1 uncultured Tepidisphaeraceae bacterium
TCGGGCGCAGCCTGCTGGAAGAGCTTTCGGGCCGCTTCGGTCCAGCGTGATGGATCGACCTCGCTGACAACGGAACCGCCCGTCGCCGACGCGATGTCACGAAGGGCCGCTTCGCCGCGACCATTCGGTCCCAGCACCAGAACGTGCAGCCGCACGCGTCGGGTGAGCATGGCCGCCCGCAATTCATCGGTCCGGGAAATTGGCGCGTCGGTGTCGGACAGCAGGAACAATTCAACCGGCATGTCCGACCCTGCCTGTTCGACCGCTTGGAACAGAGCGGTTTCGAGATTAGTCGGCCCACGCGGTTCGATTGTCGGCGTCGGCAGTGAGAGCGATTCGCGAACCGGGCGGGCGCTCAACCAGAACGTCACCCGCTCGGAAAAGCTGCCCAGCGTCAGTGGATCCTCCGGCGGAAGATGAGGCAGCAAGCGACCAATGGCCTGACGCGCGCGATCCCATCGTGTGGCATCGCCCGCCTGGCCGGCCATGGATCCCGAGGAGTCGGCCAGGATCATCCAGTGAAGCGTCGGCGCGGGCGGCACGCTCGCCAGCGGAGAGAGGCTCTCCAGCGCCGTTCCGGCATACGCTCCGGCGGCGAAGGCGCGATCTCCGCCCAACAGCACCAGCGCACCTCCGAGGTCTCGTGTGTACTGCATCAGTCGTTCCTGCTGCGTGACCGACAATTCCTCGGAATGGACGTTTGCCAGCACGATCGCCGACGCGGAAAGATACTCGGCGGGATCGGCCGGAAGTTCGGCCGGGGTTATATGCCGTCCTGCCGCGGAAGACGCGAAGCCGCCGACCCACCACACTTGCGTGCGCGGCGTCGCGGCGGCAGGCAGTTCGAGGCGGTCGTTCTCCGGCCAGGAATCCAGCGATGAGAATTGTGCCAGGACCGCCCGCGCCTGGGATGGTCGTGTCAGGGCATATCGCCCCGGAGACACCGGCACCGCTGTCCGTTCTCCACTAATAGACAGCATGGCGGTTCGCGGAGTGCTGTTGATTACATTAACGACAATTTGTTCTCCTCGGTGCTCCATGTTCGACACGGCAGCGTCGGGCGGCTCAATCAGCATCGGATCGACGACCGCATAAACCGGCGGCGAAGAGTTGGGCGGCGCAAAACGCCCGTCGGAGAACAACAGCACCGGCCGGCATGGCGATGGGGCGAAAACCGTTGTACGGCAGGCGATGTCTCCCAACCGGCCGCCGATGAGCGGCGGCGGCTCGTTCTGTTTGGCGTGCGCGAAATAGGAGACTTGGTACGGCATGGAGCCCAAGAGCTGGCTGATGCGTTTCTGAAGGGCTGCGGGATCGCGATAGGCCGCGCCTCGCGTGGAAGGCGACAGGTCCACCATCACCATCACCGGCTGAGGAACCGGGCGCAACCAGAGCGGCGTGCCCGCGGCCAAAGCCAGAAGGGCCGCCCCGAAGACGAACAAGACTCGGCAGGAAGCCGGCAGCAGGATTCGCCGCAACGAGAAGGCGGCCAGCGCCCCGGCGGCCGCCAGGCCGGCAATCAGCAGGAACATGGGCGTCGTGAGGTGCATGTGAGTTGCTGCCGGTCTTGCCGCCGGGCGTCTTGGCTGTACTGTACACGAATCGGCGAATTCCGCTGCACGGCTTGCAGCGGCTCGCGCAACCACGGCAGGAAGGCGCAAACATGCAGGCGGCCCGTTCGACAACTATCCTCGCGGTAAGAAAGGGAACCGACGTCGCCCTGGGAGGAGATGGCCAGGTGACGCTTGGCAACGTCGTCGCCAAACACGACGCGGTGAAGATTCGCAAAGTGGGCGGCGGGAAAGTGCTGGTTGGTTTCGCCGGCTCGGCGGCGGATGCCTTCGCCCTGCTGGAACGATTCGAGAAGAAGCTGGCCGAACATCCGGACAACACCCGCAGAGCGGCCATAGAGCTGGCCAGGGAATGGCGGACCGATCGCGTGTTGCGCCGGCTTGAGGCGATGCTCGCCGTGGCCGATCGAACCGCCAGCCTGCTGATCAGCGGCGCAGGCGACGTCATCGAACCGACGGACGGCGTTGTGGCCATCGGTTCGGGCGGGCCGTATGCGCTTTCGGCGGCCAAAGCACTCCTGGCTCATTCGGCGCTTCCTGCAAAGGAGATCGTGGAGACGGCCCTTCGCATTGCCGGCGAGGTCTGCATTTTCACGAATACGCAGATCAGGGTGGAGACCCTCTGAACCGACCACTGCGACCTCAACAAACAGAACGCAGCGGCGTGCCGCTGCGTTACATGGTCAGATAAGAGTTGGGCCAATCGGCAGGCTATCCGGCCAGCGCCTGGTCCAGCGCCTCGCGAAAATCGCGGTCGCCTCGCAAACCGACGAATGACTTGACGACCTGTCCGCCCTTGAGGATGACGACCATGGGAATGTTGCTCACGCGAAACTGCATGGGCACTTCGCGGTTCGATTCAACGTCCAGCTTTCCAACCTTGACACGTCCGGCGTAGTCTTTGGCAAGTTTCTCGATGGTGGGGCCCAGCGCGCGACACGGGCTGCACCATTCCGCCCAGAAATCCACCAGCACCGGTTCCTTCGCATTCACAACTTCTTCCGTGAAATTCTGATCGGTGAACTCTTTTACATGCTCTGATGCCATTGGTATTGCTCCTTGGTTTCGTCAACTTTGTTCGGGAATGGTAGAACCATCGCCGGAACGAGTCAAAACCGAACTCCATCTTTGCGGGCGGCGCCTCAGCCGGGCTCACGCCGCCTGATCCGGTTCTGCCGCGGCAGGCTGTCTCGTCGCCAGTTCGTGACGTACCTGTCCGACGGTCACCACGCAGGTGGCCAGCATTGCCAATCCCACCAGTCCGAGCGCTCCGGCGATTACCGGGGAACGCAGTGCGGCAAAAGGAGAATTCAGATCCGCCGCAAAGCCAATCACGACATAGGCGATGCACACGATAAAAAGCGTGAAGCTGATTGGAATCATCGCCTGCTTGAATTCGATCGTCTGCACCAGGTGCTTGCGCTTGTAAATCGGCTTCCTGGGGCGTTGCGCCAGAATGCTGGTGGGAACGGCCGGCATCTCCATCTGGTCATCGGCATCATACGCCTGCTCTTCGGCCGTCGACTCGTCGGCCACCACCACGGGTTCCTCGGCTTGTTCGGCGGGTTGCTGCTCGGTTGCCATTTGGGCTGCCTGGGGTTCGGCAGGCTCTTCCGAAGCCTCTCCAGTCGCGGGCGCCTGAACCGGTGGAGGGGGGGGCGGCGCCGGCCGGGCAACCGGTTGTGGCGGCAATGATGGCGCGACGCCAGGCTGGGGTGATGCCAACGGCCGGCTCTTGGGTATGACCGGAGCAATCGGACGAGGGGCAACCGACGACCCCGGCTGAACCGGTTTAGGCGCCGCAGGAGTTGGGCGGGGCGGCTGCGCGACGGACTTGGGGACACTCGGCGCGGTTGTCGCCGCGGGCACCGTGGTCCTGGGGACGACAAGCGGCCTGCCAGTCGGCACCGGCGGTTTTGGCGCCGCCGGCTTGGCAGCGACCGGCTTTGGTGCCACGGGTGCGGGTGCGGCATGGGCCTCCGGTTCCGGCGACGGAGCACCAAAAATGTTGTCGTCGTGAGGTTCCTGCCGGTGCGACTCATCCTCGGCATGCTCGCCACTGGACAGAGCGTGCAACATCTTCGCTATGCGGTCACTCTCGCTGTCGGCCATGACGTACCTTTCCTGCAAACCGATTTCCCCTACGCAATCGGCAGGAGACCCATTATAGTGTAAGTCATGCCCGGGCCAAGTGCTTCAAGCGTTCGTTCTCCCGCGGTGGCGGGTCGGTTTTACCCCGTGGATCCCGTTGAGTGTCGCAGGGAGGCACAGTCGTACCTCGACGCGGGGGGAGCGCCCGCGGAAAATGTCCGCTATATCGGTGGAGTCGTACCGCATGCCGGCTGGATTTGCAGCGGCGCCATCGCCGGGCAGACGATTGCCACCATGGCCGCTGCGGTACAGCCGGATGTTGTCGTGGTATTCGGCGCAGTGCATACGCCATCCCGCTTCGAGTTTGGCGCTTTGGACAGCCATGCCCGATGGGCCGTGCCGGGGGGAACCTCGGAGTTGCCCCTGGAGGTTCAGCAGCAGCTGCTTGGGAAAGGGACCGTGTTCGGAGTTGAGCCTCGCCTGCACGATCGCGAGCATGCCGTGGAAGTGGAGGTTCCGCTGATCCAACTCGCCTGGCCGAAGGCCGCCGTGCTTCCGGTGGAGGTGCCGGCCGTTCCCATGGCTTGTCTGATCGGCCGCAAGACCGCGCAGACGCTGCAACAGCTTGGGCTGTCGGCGGTTTATCTCGCCAGTAGCGACTTCACGCATTATGGGACCAACTACGGCTTCACGCCCGCCGGAGTCGGACCGGGCGCGATGCAGTGGACCAAGGCTGCTGTCGCTGATCGAGCGGTTGGCAGTCGATGAGATTGTTCCCGAGGCCAACCAGCGACATAATGCCTGTGGTGCCGGCGCCATCGCCGCCATGCTCGCGGCCTGTCGCGAGCACGGCGCCTCGCAAGCTCGCGTCATACGCCACGCCACCAGTTATGAGACTCTGGCCAAGGTGGCACCACAACCGCCGACAAATGCCGTTGGCTACGCGGCGATCGTTGTTGCATGATGCCGCGAAGAATCGTCCGGCACACTCAAGTGTTTCCGAAAAGCAACATCCCTTATAATCACTCGCCAGCCGGATCTTTCGCAGCGCAGTTGCCAGTACTGAAAAATGCTCATCAAGCCGGCGGATGTTTTCCGGAACAGGTTTTGCCGTGTCGCACACCATGCACGACACCGAATTCCATGCGAGGATGACCGAACTCCTGAAGGACATCAAGAGTCTGCCCGATTCCGAGCGGGCACGGCTCGAGCAGCTTGCTGACGAAACGCGAACTCGCCACGAACAACTGAAATCAACCATGAGCCGTCTGCAGGATAGCCTGGATCAACTCCGGCTGAGCGTGAAGTACATCATCTTCGATCTCGAAGCCACCCGCCGCGAGAACCTGACCCTGCGCAAACGCCTCATGCAGCGGCCAAACGCTGAATAGGATGCGCGCGGTTTGCCCG
>CAYSSA010000077.1:17017-19193 GCA_964433485.1 uncultured Tepidisphaeraceae bacterium
CGGCGCTCGTGCGCCAATACCCGCCGCTGCCGAGCGTTCCGGCGTTGCCAACCTCCTGCTGGCCTGCCCTCTCGGCGGCTTCCCGACGGCGATATTCATCGAGCATGGCCGCCGTGGCCGTGGCCCCGCAGCGCGAGGCGCCAAGGTCGCGGACCAGAATCAGGCCGTCGAGATCGCGCACGCCACCGGCCGCCTTCACCTGCACCTTCGCCGAACAGGATTCACGCATCAGCCGCAGATCGTGCTCGGTTGCGCCCTTGTAGCTGTACTTCCCATCCGGGCCTTTCACAAAGCCATAGCCGGTGGAGGTCTTGACCCAGTCGGCCCCGGCCCGCTCGCAGATCCGGCAGAGCATCCGCTTGAAATCGTCACTGTTCAGTCCCGCGCCACCGCCAGAGAGGTAGTCGTTCTCGAAGATGACCTTCACCTTCGCGCCGTGCCTGTGGGCCTCATCGCAGACAGCCTTCACGTCGCGCTCCACATAGTCCCAGTCGCCGCCAAGAGCTTTGCCGATGTTGATGACCATGTCGATTTCGGCCGCCCCGTCGCGACAGGCCAGTTCTGTCTCGTATCGCTTGGATTCGGTCGTACTGTTGCCGTGGGGGAAACCGATCACCGCGCCGACGAGCACACCCGTGCCCTGGAGCAATTCCGTCGCCCGCTTGACAGCGTAGGGCTTTATACAAACCGACGCCACACCGTATTTCGCGGCCAGCCGGCAACCCTCGTCCAGTTCCCGATCCGTCATGGTCGGATGCAGAAGCGAATGGTCGATCATCTTGGCCAGTTGTTCGTAGGTGTATTTCATCAGCGAGCCTCCTGACCGCGCTATCCAAAGTACGGCGCCAGCACGTTCCACGCCACCAACAGTGCTTTCTTCCGACCATCGAGCGTCTTGCCGAAAGTGTCATCCTCGACCTCGATACACATATCTCCCGCGTATCCAATTTCCATCACCGTTGCCATGAACTGCGCCCAGTTCACATCGCCATAGCCAGGAATCCTGGGCTGGTGCCACTGCAACGGAAAAGCGAATGCGCCCACCTGGTTCAGCCGGTCGCGCTGGATCTTCACATCCTTGGCGTGCAGGTGAAAGAGCTTGTCCTTGAACTCCTTCAGCGGGCTGATGGGGTCCATGAACTGGAGGATGAAGTGCGAGGGATCGTAGTTCAGCCCGAAATACTTCGAGGGAATGTCGTCGAACATGCGCCGCCAGACCACCGGTGAAACGGCCAGGTTCTTGCCGCCAGGCCATTCATCACGCGTGAATGACATCGGGCAGTTCTCGATGCCGATGCGGATGTCGTGGTCTTCAGCGAACCTGATCAGCGGCTTCCACGTCTTGAGAAATCTCGGCCAGTTCTCGTCGATGGTCCTGGTCCAGTCCCGGCCGACAAACGTGTTGACGTTCTTCAACCCCAGCTTCTCGGCCGCCAGAATCACCTTTTTCAGGTGATCCACACAGCGTTTGGCCGCTGCGGTATCCGGATCGAGTGGGTTTGGATAGTACCCCAGCGCCGAGAGGGCAACGCCATAATCCTCGCAGAGCTCGTTGACCTCCTCGGCCCTGGTTCTGGAAAATCCGGCGACGTCGATATGTGTGACGCCGGCGAATTTCCGCTCGGCCTTTCCCACCGGCCAGCAACAAGCCTCGATGCACTCGAAGCCTTCGTTTTCGGCAAACCCGAGCACTTCTTCCAGCGACAACTCCGGCAAGATCGCGGTGTTGAATCCAAGTCTCATAGGTTTGCTCCACAAACGAGGAAAGAGCAGGAAGGTCAATGACAGAGAGGGCGGACAGGGGCATTCTTCGCGCCTTTTATCCTCCTCCTTTTTCCGTCTTCCTGCTTGCTTTTCTCCTGTACTCTTTTGCTTCTCCTACACTTTTACCCAACCTTGGCTTTCATCGCTCTTGATAATCGCCTCGCACACGGCCACTTCCTGGGCTCCGTCGGCGGCGCTGGCGAAGAGGCCGCTCTTGCCGCCCGAGACGATGGCGCTGTAGATCGAGCGGAAGTTCTGCTTGAATGTATCGGGGAAGCCTTCGACGTGCCCGCCGGGATAGTCGGTGAACGGGGCGACGTCCGGCCCGAAGACCGCCGAGCCGCGCACGGCCGTCTGGTTGGCGCAGTCACGGTTGCCGAAGTGGAGCATCTCGGGATCTTCCGAGCACCAC
>CAYSSA010000078.1:0-19076 GCA_964433485.1 uncultured Tepidisphaeraceae bacterium
ACTTATTTAATTGAATATATGGACAATAACGAACTACCATCTGAACCGATATTACTTGCCGAACGGATTCTGGGCGAAGCCGGACGAAGATGCTCCTCCGAAGCTGTGGCGAGCGCCCTGCGTGATCTCGGCGGCGATCGAGCGAACTCGCTTGCAACCGTCGAATTGTTTCTACGGTCCATCATTCGCCACTCACGTTTAGCCGCGAGGTATCTCAGAGTCGCCGATCCTGACATTATAGGATCATCTGCTGGGCCGATGACGCCTATGAATTTTGTGCGATTGTGCAAAACGGTCTGTAAAATCGCGGCGAGATATGCCCACAACGAGGTGACCGAGATGCATTTTTTGATGGGCGTTCTGACCCTCCATGAATCCGCGATTGCGTTGGCATTCCAGCCGCTTGTCGAAGAGGAAAGGCGGCGGTGTGACGTGGGAGAGAAACCGCAATCGTTGTCGTTGGCGGACTGTCGTTTCCGCAAGGCGGAGGATAGGCTGAGCGCGGAAAATTTTGATAATGCCACACGATATGGAATAGTCAACATCCGGCAGAAGATCATACATTATGTCGCATCGGGTTTTTATCCGTACGACGAGATTCAATGGGAGCGGTTCAATCGCGAAAGAGAGACGGCATATGCGAATGCGCTCTCGTTTGATACCCCGAAAGACGAGGTCGAGGCCATAAAGCGAGACCTACTTGCCCGTGCGGATGCGACTCTGGCATTCTTGATCCATCAGACCGAAGCAGAACTTGGCCCTAAAGAACACAAACAGGTACGCAAATAGCTTAGAAATTATCTCAAAACGCCTCTCTTGGCCGATAAATATCCGTAGCCACACACAAGGAGCCACGGATGGCCAGAAGGAAGAAGACCTGCGATCCGCTTCCTACGATCTGGGAAGTCAATGACGAACTGTGGAATATCATTCAGGATATCCTCGCCAAGTTGGACCCGCCGGCGGCCACGGGCCGGCCACGCACCGGCCAACGCGAGGCGCTCAATGGCATCATCTATGTGATGCGCAGCGGCTGCCAGTGGAACCAGTTGCCCAGCCGGTTTGGCGACGACTCCTCGGTGCATCGCACCATGCAGCGGTGGATTGCCAAGGGCGTGTGGCAGCGCCTCTGGGCGGTCCTGATCGAGAACTGCGAGGAACTGGGTGGCGTGGACTGGAAATGGCAGAGCGCCGACGGGGCCATGGGCAAGGCGCGTTTTTGGGGGATGATGTCGGCCCGAATCCCACGGATCGGGGTAAACCTGGTACGAAACGCAGCATAATCGTGGAGGCCGACGGCGGGCCGCTGGGCGTGGTCGTGGCCGGGACCAACGTGCAGGATTGTAAACTCCTGGAGAAGACCAGCGAGTCGATCGTGGTCGAGCGGCCCAAGCCGACCGAGAAGGCACCGCAGCATTTGTGTCTGGACAAGGGGTACGACAATCCCACCGGCAGGGCCGCGGCCGAATCCGGAGGCCACACGCCACACATCCGGCGGATCGGCGAGGAGAAGCTGGACCTGAAGGGCCACAAGCGTCACAAGGCGAGGCGATGGGTCGTCGAACGCACGCTGGGGTGGCTGAGCAAATGCCGGGGGATTCTGGTTCGCTACGCGAAGAAGTCATGCAATTACCTGGGCATCATTCAACTGGCCTGCGGGCTGCTCTGGTATCGCCGTCAGCATCGGTCGGCCGTTTTGAGATAGTTCCTTAAAATACGTCCCCAGCCTGCCTTCGCTCGATTCGACCCGTTTAGATGCCCGCAGGCTTACGGGTATTCGTCAGCGCTGACCGGCTCTTGCCTCGCCAGGCACACCGTGCAACATTGATAAGGCCGGGTCCAGTGCCGCCATCGCGACCCCTTCTACGCAATTGAGGATGAACATCAAGCCGTTCCTGATGTACAATGGCTGGACACTTCCACAGAGGTCTTCGCATGCGATGCATCGTCTCGTGTTTTGTATTGTGCCTGTCGCTGGCGGCGCCGGCTGCCGAACTTCCCGAGCTTCTGACCCGTATCAGGAATCTCAAGGCTGACGATTCTCGCACCGCCCTGCGAGAGATCGAGGATCGGGTGGCCGAGACCTCGCGCCATCACGTCGGGCGCAAAGCCGCCGCCGAGGCGCTGCTGGCAGCCGTTCCCGGCAGCACGCCCGAAGCGCGGCATTTCCTGCTTCAGCAACTTCGGCTGGTGGCATCCTCCGAGCAGGCGCCTGCGTTGGTCCCGCTGTTGAAAGATCCCGCGACAAGCATGGATGCGAGGGCGACTCTTGAATTGATTCCGGGCGAGGCGGCCGGAAAGGCTCTGCTCGAAGCGCTGAAAGACACCGAAGGGGCGGTGGCTATCGGCATCGTTGCCAGTCTGGGTGTGCGGCGCGATGCGGCGGCCGTGCCTGTGATCGCGCCGCTGCTCAAGGCCCCGGCAGATCAGATGCGCCGTCAGGCCGCCTGGTCCCTTGGCCAGATTGCCACACCGGCGGCGGCCGAGGCGCTTCTGGCCGCGGAACTCAACCGAGCCGTCGCGGAAGCTCTTGCGGCAACGCTGTCAGCGGTGAAGAGCGACGAAAAACTCGTTAAGGCGATCTGCACCCGTCTGACGGAACCAGCCAACGCCGAGGACATCCGCGTAATCGGACACGCGGGGCTTCTTTCGCTTGGTGGCGGCGATGCCTGCGTGGCGGCATTGGCCGACGCGGACAAAACGCGACAGGCGGGCGCCATCGCGGCCCTGCGGGGCATGAAGGATGCCAGGCTGCTTGTGGCCGCGTCGAAGCACTACACGAAGGTCGCACCGGAACTCAAGCCAATTTTGCTTGCCTTGCTGGCCGAGAGCGCTGTGGCGGAAGCCCAGCCACTGTTCATCGCGGCGACAACGGAGGACAACCGGCTGCTGCGGCGGATTGGCGTCGAAGGATTGGCTCGTGTTGGCAGCGAACAGGCGGTCGATCCGTTGTTGCAGGCGGCCGAAAAAATGCCCGCTGCGGAATTGGAACTGCTGTCGGCGGCGCTGGCGCAGATCAAGGGTGATGCGGTAAATGACAAACTCATCGCCGCATTGCCGGCCGCCAGGCCGCAAATGGCGACGGTGCTCACCAGAGCATTAGTGGAGCGGTCGGACGCCAAAGCGGTCCCGGCTCTGCTGAAACTGACGTCGGCGAAGGACGCAAAAGTGGCGGTAGAGGCGATTGGCGGTGTGGGCGAATTGGCCGGGCCGGATGCGGTCGGGCAGTTGGTTCCGCTGCTTACAACATCGCATGAGAATGCCGCGCGGTCAGCCATTGCGTCGATCTGCCGCCGGAATGGGCGCGATATCGCACCGCTCGCCAGGGCATACGATGGCGCGGAAGCGAAGCTCAAGCAGTCGCTGCTGAAGGCGCTGCCGGCCGTCGGCGGAAAGGAAGCGCTGGCGCTGGTGCGCCGGGAGGCGGCGGGCGCGGATGCGGCCGTGAAAACCGAGGCGATCCGGGCGATGTCGGTTTGGACGGATGGCGAACCGGCCGAGGATTTGTTTGCCATCGCCCAGAAGGCGTCCATCGCCACGGACAAGACGCTGGCGCTGCGCGGACTGGCCAAGCTCGTCCCGCAATCGTCATTGCCCAAACAAAAGCAGGTGGAGATGCTCATCGCCGCGATCGGCCTGGCGACCGATCAGCAGACCAAAGGCATGTTGGAGGCGACGCTGAAGGATGTGAAAACGCCAGCCGGCGAACAAGGCGAGGCGGGCCCGGTCGGGGTGGCAGGGGGGATGAAAATCGTCGAGTCGCCGACCTCCGTGACCCTGATGGCCGGCGATACGCCGGTGTGGAAGTTCGAATACGATTCGAAGCTGGGCAAGCCGCATTTCGCGGTGCTGGCGCCGGTGGGCGGATCGTCCATCGCCCGCGTTTCCCCGGCCGATCACATCTGGCACTACGGTTTGTGGTTCAGTTGGAAGTATCTGAACAAGCTCAATTATTGGGAAGAAGACAAGCAGCACAAATCGCAGGGCGTCAACGATTGGAAGAACGTCAAATGCAGGGCCGACACCGACGGCTCGGCGACAATCACGCTCGACCTGGAGTACCATCCCAAGGACCAGCCGCCCATCCTGACGGAAAAGCGCACGCTGCGGATATCCGCCCCGGCGGCCGACGGCTCGTATCAGATTGACTGGACCAGCGCCTTCACCGCCGGGCAGATTGATGTCGCCGTCGACCGCACGCCCATCCCGCCGGAGCCTGGCGCGCAGGCCTGGGGCGGCTATGCCGGCCTGTCCCTGCGGATGCAGCAACTCACCAAACACAGCGTCATAACTGAAGACGGACCCGTCACCTTCGGTCCGGCCAACCGCTTCCGCGGCCCGGCCAGGGCCATGGATTACTCCGGCGAACTGAATGGCAAAATGATCGGCGTGGCCATTTTGGATCATCCCGCAAACCTGCGACATCCGTCTTCGTGGTACGCCATCCGCGATGGCACCATGAACTTCTTCAACCCGGCCATCCTGATTCCCGGCCCCCACACACTCAAAGCCGGCGATAGTCTCACGCTTCGCTACCGCGTTCTCGTCCACCATGGCGCGCTGGACAAGGAAGCTCTCGCAAAAGCCGCCGCCGAATTCAAGTGATTTGTGATTTGAAATCCAAGACCAGGAGTCGATTCATCCCCGGAGCCCTCATGTCACACCCATCCCGTCGCGCGTTACTGAAATCCTCCATCGCCCTCGCTGCCCCGCTGGTGGTTCCATCCACTGTATTCGGCCGCACCGCCCCGTCGAACAAGATCCACCTGGCTATGTTCGGCTTTGGCACGCAGGGCTCGGGCGTAATGAAGAACCTCGCTGGCAACGATGATGCCCGCTTCATCATGGTCTGCGATCCATTCAAGTCGCGCCGCGAGGCCGCTGCGAGGTATCTCAATGGTATCTACAAGGACAATTCGGTCCTAACCACCTCGGACTATCGCGAAGTGATGGAGCGAGATGACATCGACGCCATCGCCGCCGCAACACCGGACTACTGGCACGTTCCGCTGGCTCTGGCGGCCGCCGTAAAGGGCAAGGATTCCTACATCGAGAAGCCGCTGTCATGCTCGCTCGCATGGTCCATCCGTCTGCGCCAGACGATGCAGCGCCACGGGCGCATCATGCAGTACGGCACGCAGCAGCGCTCCAGCCGCACGTTCCGCTACGCCTGTGAAGTGGTGCGTAACGGTTACCTCGGCAAGATCAAGCATGTGGACGCATGGTGCATCGATGGCACGCGCGCCAAGCCGTGGATGACCGCCGCCTCGCTCATCACCGAGCCTGTCCCGGCCGATCTGGATTACGAGAACTTTGTCGGCCCGGCGCCGTTCTTCCCGTACAGCAACTTCCGCACCAACCGCGAAGGCCACTTCCACTGCTACGAATACTCGATCGGTTTCCTGGGCGGCTGGGGAGCGCATCCGCTGGACATCGCGCAGTGGGGCCTGGGCGCCGACGACACCAGTCCCGTCGAATACTCCGGCACGGGCAAGATCCCCACGCAGGGAATGTACAGCACGGTCTACGACTGGGACATCAACTGCCGCTACGCCAGCGGCGTCACCCTCCACTTCATGTCCACCAAACTCGGCACGCCGGTCTTCATGAAGTACCGCAAACGCAACAGCGACCACGGCACCACGTTCTTCGGCGAGGATGGCTGGCTCAGCGTTGATCGCAGCGGCATGGAAGCTTCCGATCCCAGGTTCCTGTCGATCCGCTTCAAGCCCACCGACACGCGACTGGTCGTCAGCAACTCCCACGCCCGCAATTTTCTCGATTGCATCCGTACCCGCCAGCAACCCATCAGCCACCTGGAGGCGGCCATTCGTTCCGACACCATCAGCCACATGTCCGACCTCACCGTGCGCCTTGGCCGGCCGATTCGTTGGGATCCGGTCCGCGAAATCGTCATCGATGACGAAGCGGCCAACCGCATGCTGAGCCGGGCCATGCGCCCGCCGTTTGTCCTCTGAGTAGTGGATAGTCGATAGCTGACCGTTGGCACCCGGTGTTCGCCATCAGCTATGAACCATCCACTAATTCAACGGCTTCACATACACGTTCTTGAATTGCAGCAGCGATGGCGGACTGTTCCATTTGCCGTCGCGCATGCCGCCGTGGTGCTGGAAGCCAATAGCCCCGCTGGCAGCGATGCCGGGGAGCTGGGCGTTGTCAATCACCTTCTTGCCGTTGAGCAGCACCGTCACCCGGTCGCCCCGCATGGTGATCTCATAGGTGTTCCATTGCCCCACGGGCTTGTCGGCCTGCGTGCGCGGAGTAACGGCCGCCTTCACTTCCGGCGGCATTTTCGGGTCCATGCGGTAACCGTAGAACTCGCCCGAGCCGATCGGCCAGCACCAGATGTTTACCTGGTTCTTGACGCTGCCGCGGATGATGATCCCGGAATCCGAATCGGGCAGGGCCATTTTCATTTCTTTGCCCGTGATGTCGCGGGCGTGAGTGCCGTCCGGCAGGATATACGGCACATTGGGGTTGATGTAGGGGGTCTCCTTGATCCGCCAGTCCACGCGCAGCACGCAGTCCCCGAACGTCTCGGTGGTCATCAGATCCTTGCTGCCCTTGGCCTCGCTCTGGGCGTCGTAGTCAATCACGCCATCGATAACCTTCCAGTGGCCATTGTCGCCATCAGGCACTTTCCAACCGGTGAAGTCTTTGCCGTTGAACAGCGATTTGAACCCCTCCGGGGCCACATTGTCTTCGGCTTGAAGGGACAGACTCAAAACTGTGGCCGTCATCAGGGCAAGCATGTGAACGCCGATAAGCCTCATATCGTCTCCTTCTTGTTGATAGGCCGCGCGCATCTGGCATGCCCCGCAACAATGATCGGGCCGGTCCGACTGCGCGCTGATAGCTACGCCTCCACTCGTCGTCCGTTGCATGGAGCAGTCCGCGCACGCCGGACAAAAGCCAGCGACTGCACGAAAAGCGTTCGCAAGGTCCATTGGCGGCAGCACCAGTCCCGCCGATGTGCCTCGCCCAACCAACGTCACGGCAAAATGATGTCGTACCACGTCGATGCGATATGCGAATCTCTCGCCCACTGCAATCGTCAGGGATACAGTTGCTTGCGGTACCGGCGTTGATATAATTTACTAGAAGTGGGTAAACCATTTCGTATGACTTGGTCGCCCGCGCTGATGTTGATGATGCAAGAGAAGACAACATGCAAGGGCCTCATTACCGAGTGGGATGGGTGCCAAAGGCTCACGAGTTTTTTTCGAAGGAGAATGACATGATGAATTTGAAAAGCAAGCTATTCGGGGCGATCCTATCGATCGCCGCGATGGGTTCGATTGTCGGCTGCGAATGCTGTCCGAAGCCCGCTCCGGCCCCTGCTCCCGCCCCCCCCCCCCCCCCCCAAACCCCGGCGCCCAAGGTTGACTGCAAGAAGGTTGTCTTCGCCTACCCGTCGGGTGATCCCCGGACCAGCATCGCACTTCTTGAAAAGTGCATGCCCCCGGAGGTTGTCGCAGGCGTGCCCTTTGATTTCACCCTGACGCTCATCAATCAGAGCGAGACCATGTGCCTGGAGAACGTCGTTGTGACCGACAAGTTCCCGGCCAACCTCAAATTTGACAGCGCCACCCCGGCGCCTGACGCCACCGGCGAGACCATTCGCTGGACCTTCCCTCGCGTCGATCCCAAGCAGACCAAGGTGATCAAGGTCAAGGCGTCGGCCACCGATGCAGGCAATATCCTCCAGTGCATCGCCCTGACCTGCACCCCGACCGCCTGCCTTGACATCGTCGCCACCAAGCCGGCCCTCAAGCTCGTCAAGTCCGCTCCGGCCGAGGCGTCGATCTGCGATGAGATTCCCATCAAGTTGACCGTCAGCAATACCGGTTCGGGCATCGCCAAGGACGTGGTGGTCGTTGACAACCTCCCGGCCGGCCTGACAACCATCGACGGCAAGAACTCGGTTTCCGTTCCGGTCGGTGTGCTCGGCCCCAATCAGTCCAAGGACATCGTGATCGTCACCAAGGCCAGCAAGACCGGCAAGTTTGACAACGCTGCTGTTGCCAACGCTTCGGGTGGCCTCAAGGCCGACTCCAACAGCACCTCGACGGTCGTGAAGCAGCCGGTGCTTGAGATCACAAAGAAGGCCCTGCAGGAGAAGCTCAAGGTCGGCAGCGCCCCTGGCAAATTCACGCATGAAATCGTCGTGACCAACAAGGGCGACGGCGTGGCCGTCGGCACCGTGGTCGTTGATACGCCTCCGGCGGGCGCTCAGGTTGTCGCAGCCGATGGCGGTACCAATGTGGGTGGTAAGATCCAGTGGAACGCTGGCGACCTTAAGCCCGGCGAGTCCAAGAAGATGGCAATCAGCTTCGTCGCTGGTCCTGGCACCTACACCAACAACGTGACCGCCAGCGCCAAGTGCGCCAGCCCGGTGAGCGCCTCGGCCAAGACCGAGATCTCCGGTATCCCGGCCGTGCTGCTGGAAGTGGTTGACAATCCTGATCCGGTGAAGGTCGGCGACAACACCACCTACACCATCACCGTGACCAACCAGGGCTATGCTGATGACACCAACATCGTGATCGAAGCCACGCTCTCCGACGAGATGCAGTACGTCTCCAGCGCTGGTTCGACCGCCGGCAAGCTCGAGGGCAAGGTCGTGAAGTTCGCCCCCGTGGCACGCCTCAGTTCCAAGCAGAAGGTGGAGTGGACCGTGGTCGTCAAGGCTGTTAAGGCCAAGGACGTCCGCTTCAAGGTTGTCCGCACGACCGACGCGACCAAGGAAGGTGGTCCGGTCGAGGAGACCGAGTCGACCAACTTCTATGAATAAGTTGTCGTGATCGGTCTGATCAGTTCGGTCCAAATACAAACACTCGAAGGCGCACATCGGTGCGCCTTCGAGTGTTTCTTGATGTAACAGGATGGCAACATCGACCAAAGCCGACGCCTGAACTCACCGGACCATGGGTGTGCCGCCCGCGTTACTGCGACGACGAAGCAGCAACGAACCCGCGACGGCCATCGCAAGTGCCAACGCACCAGGCTCCGGAACCACAATGGTCTGGTCCGGCGTCAGTGGCTGAAGATCGGGGTAACTTCCGCCACCGGAACTTCCACCGCCGGCCCCGCCGCCGGCTCCACCCGAAGCACTGCCATGATGCCAGCCCCCACCGCCGCCAAGGGCATATTCGGAGAACCAGTACTGCGCCAGCTTGTCGGGGTTGTCGTCCTGACTGCCGAGCAATTCGACTTCTCCCACTGAGCAGAACTCGGCCACCGATGGGTCTTGGACGCTCGGAAATGTAATTCTATAGAAGTTATAGGTTTCGTTGTTATCGAACACAAAGGTCTGTGAGTGCAGGCGTCCGCGGAACATGCCGATTTCGCCGGACCCAAGAACAACGAAGTTCACGCCGTCATCGGAACCTTCGATCGCGTAAGAGGAGGGATCGCATGCCGGGTGGTCCTGGCCGCTGCTCAAACGCAGGGCTTTGACGATCGTCGGCGTTGGCATGCGGATCAAGATTCCGTTCACCGTGCTCAACGGGGCGCGATACATCGTGGCCGGATTGCGATCGATTGCCAATTCCGGCCCGAAGCCCTCCAGGCCGCCGGGTGAGACCGCGGCAACGGGATGCTCGGGCGTCAGGATATTCACCAGCTTTGCCCAGACCGGGCACGCCGTGGTGGATACCAGCATAGCAGCGTACAGGGCGCAAGCGCCCTTTCGAGTCCTGTCAAACATGGCACAGTCTCCCTTCCGGTGGTTTGCCTCTTGGGATTCATACCCCATAAAGAAGCGGCGGAACTTGCCCAAAACAGGTCATTTTGCGCGGATAACGGCCCATTGCAGCCCTGGCGGTTCGACGAGTTTGAAGCTAGGTGGAATATGCGGGAATTGCCGAGGCATTCCTCTGGCATCCGGATCAACACCCCCGGTGAATTGTGGAATCAGGGAACTTCCCAAATCAGGAGACTTTGCGCTTGACGGTGCAATATATATCAGGTCAAATACTAATAGAAATCATTTCTGCTAATAGAAACCTTTGGAGGCTCGTGTCAGTGCCACAAACCCGCAAGTCATCCGCGTCAACGATTCCCGGCCTCGAACGGGGCATGCGGGTCATGGAATATTTGGCGCGATCGCCCGACGGGGCAGGGCTGAGCGATATGGCCGATAACCTTGGATATCCACTGAACAGTGTTTTTCGAATCACCAACACGTTGATGCAGCTTGGTTACATCGGGCGGGAACCCGTGAGCAAGCGATTCTTCCTGACACGAAAGGCATTTTCGCTGGCGTACAACCGCGAGGCCGACCGGAATCTGATGCAGAATTCGCTGGATCCAATGCGGAAACTCCGCGACCAGCTTCGAGAGACGGTTGTCGTCAGTATTCTGGATGATCGCGAGGGCCTGATTCTTGAGCAGGTTTCCGGATTGCATCCGTTTCGTTTTGTGTGCGATGCGGGCACGCGTCAAGTACTCCACACCTCCGCCTCGTGCAAGGCCATTCTTGCGTTTTTGCCCGCCGGCGAAGTCACGGAGATTCTGCGCGGATATGCCTATGTGGCCTTGACTTCGCGGTCAATCACCAGCGCGGAGGCGTTTGACACCGAGTTGGCCAATGTGCGCTCACTGGGCTATGCAGTAGACCGCGGCGAAGCGCTGGAGGGCGTACATTGCGTGGCGGCCCCGGTGTTTGATCGCCAGGGCCGCGCGATGGCCGCCATCACCGTGACCGGCCCGGCGCAGCGTCTGACCGAGGACGATTTCCCGCGTTTCGGTGCAGTGGTTCGGCAGTGTGCCGGCGAGATTTCCGAACGAATGGGCTTTGGGTTGCTGACGCTTCACGGCCTCAGCGCCTGAACGCCGTTTCTATCTGGATGAGGTGTCCGTCATGAAACACCCGGTCAAAATTCTTCTCGGGCTGGTAATGGCATGGTTGCCCGGCTCACTCCTGTCGGCGGGCGAGAGCGACGACTGGGCTAAAGCCCTGCTGGCCGCGCGCGCGGCCTGCTGGCCCGACGGCAAGCCCACCGCCCGAATCGCCCGTAGTCAGGTGCTCAAGCCCATGCAGGAAGCCGAGCGCATCGAACTGGATGTCACCGGATGCGAGAATCTGTGGCTGAACGCGCAAGGGATCCCCGACTATCACTATGCCCGAACAGCCTGGTGCGAACCGGAACTGATCAAGGCCGACGGCACGGTCGTTCGACTGACGACGATCAAGCCGACGCAGGCAAAAGTCGGCTGGGGTCAGATGCTGATCGACAAGGATCTGAACAACGCCCCTCTGAAGATCAGGAATCGTCAGTTCGCCTTCGGCTACTGGGTCCATGCCGACAGCACGCTGGTGTTCAAGCTCGACCGGCAATACACGAAGTTCCGCGCCTGGGTGGGCGTAACCGGAGGCGCGACGCCCGGCTCAAGCCGCTTTGTGGCATCCGACACATCCATCGCCACCATTCTGGGCGGGTCAGTCGTGGTGGAACTCGACCGCCGCTTTCCACGGATGCAGCGGTTGTCACATCGCTTCATCGACGCATGGGCCAACGGAAAGCCCGATCTGGCCGAAACGCAGGCGCTGGTGTCCGCCTATGCCGCTCAGATGAAGAAGGCGTGGCCGGGGTTCCAGCAGCGTATCGGGACACTCAAGGCCGCCGCGGCGCCCGAACACAAATGGTTGGCGCTGGCCTGGGAGATATCGGCGGTGGAGGATGAGCGGGATCGCCTGACGCGCGGACTGTCGCTTCTCGATCCGCCGGCGCTGCGCCGGGCCATTGACGATCTGGGAGCGACTTTCCCCGACCAGTATCCGATCAAGGGGTTCCTCGAACGATTGGGCGCGCTGAACCCGGACCTGACCGCCCTGAGGCAGGGCGTGGCCGACCTGGACCCGGTGGCCATGGAGTCGGTGCGGGCGTGGCTTGCCCTTCAGCGCGAGGCGCTGCTGGCCAATCCACTGATCGACTTTGACCGCCTGCTGCTGGTGCGTCGGAGCGACAAGTCTCCCAGGCTGGGGCTGCCGCAGAACTGGCAGAGCAACTGCGTGCTTCCGCGGAGCGGCTACGGCAATGATATCGCCGTGCTTTCGCCGGTTTCTCCAGATGGCACGCTGACCACCCTCTATCGCCCGCCCGATGACGGCTTTGTCGGCGACCTTGAACTGCATCCTGAGGCCGGGCGGATTCTGTTCTCAAAGTCCACGCCGAAAAAGCCCTGGCAGGTCTTTGAGATGAAGATCGACGGTTCCGGCCCGCGCCGGCTGACGCCCGACATGGGCGAAGATGTCGACAACTATGATGCCTGTTATCTGCCCAACGGCGACGTGCTTTTCACATCGTCCGCGACCATGGTTGCCGTGCCCTGTGTCAACGGCAGCACGGCCGTGGCCAACATCTATCGCATGTCGGGCGACGGTCGGACAGTTCGGCAGTTGTGCTTCGACCAGGAGCACAATTGGAACCCGCGCGTGATGAACAACGGGCGCATTCTCTACTCTCGCTGGGAATACGCCGATATTCCACATTCCAACTCGCGTCGGCTGTTTCACATGAATCCCGACGGCACGGGCCAGATGGCGTACTATGGCAGCAATTCCTACTGGCCCAACGGTGTGTTCTATGCCCGTCCCATTCCCGGACATCCGAGCCAGGTGGTCGGCATCGTCACGGGCCACCACGGCGTGCCGCGCATGGGGGAACTTGTGATTTTCGATCCACACAAGGGCCAGTCCGAGGCCGACGGCGTCGTGCAGCGTATTCCGGGCTTTGGCAAGAAGGTCGAGCCGATCATACGCGACCAGCTTGTGGACGATTCCTGGCCAAAATTCCTGCATCCCTATCCCCTGGGGCGCTCGGACGGACGTGGTTCCGGCAAGTTCTTCCTGGTGTCGTGCAAGCCTTCGCCGGATGCGGCCTGGGGACTCTACCTGGTTGACATCTTTGACAACATGCTGCTGCTGAAGGAAGAGCCGGGGCATGTGCTCTTTGAGCCGGTGCCGCTCAAGCCGCGGCCGGTTGCGCCGGTGATTCCCGATCGCGTGGACCTGTCTCGCAATGATGCAACTGTATTTCTGTCGGACATTTACAACGGTCCCGGCCTCAAGGGCATTCCGCGCGGCGAGGTCAAGTCCCTGCGGGTGTTCACGTATGTTTATGGTTATCGCGGCATGGGTGGGCTCTACGGCACCATCGGCATGGACGGCCCGTGGGACATACGCCGGGTGATGGGGACGGTGCCGGTCGAAGCCGATGGGTCCGCGTTCTTCCGTGTTCCTGCCAACACCCCCATATCGGTGCAACCTCTGGACAAGGAAGGCAAGGCCCTTCAGGTCATGCGAAGTTGGTTTACAGCCATGCCCGGCGAAGTCGTGTCGTGCGTGGGTTGTCACGAATCCCAGGACAGCGCGCCGCAGGTTCGGGCGACCATGGCGGCCGCCAAGCCGCCGACCGATTTCACCTCATGGTACGGCAAGACACGCGGTTTCGCCTTTGCCCGCGAGGTCCAGCCGGTGCTGGATGCCAAGTGCGTGCGGTGCCACAACGGCGCGACGATGGATCAAGGGAGGCCGGTCTTCAGCCTTCGCGGCGACCAGCCGCTGGTGGGCTGGCACTCACGTATGGCCGGCTGCCAGTCCTCGAATTTCGGCGGGAAATTTACGGTGGGCTACGCCAATCTGCATCGGTATGTGCGTCATCCGGGGATCGAAAGCGACATACGCCTGCTGGTGCCCATGGATTATCATGCGGACACCACGGAACTGGTGCAGACGCTGCGCAAAGGGCACTACGGCGTCCTGCTGACCAGCGAGGAATGGGACCGTCTCATCACCTGGATCGACCTGAACACGCCGTTCCACGGAGACTGGGCGACGATTGCCGGAGATCAGGCGGTGGTCCGCGAGAAACGACGGGCCGAACTTCGCCGCGTCTACGCGCACCTTGAGGACTACCAGATTGACGACCCTCCGCAACGCTGCGCGGCGCCGTCTGTTGTTGAGGAAAGCGTGCGCCGAGCCACCCAGAAAGCCGAACCGGAGTTGCCGCAGGGCCCGGTGGCCTCCGGGCGGCCGTCAAAGACGATCGACCTGGGCGATGGCATTGCGATGACTTTTGTCTACATTCCGCCAGGACAGTTCATCATGGGCAGTTCCTCCGGGCACCCCGACGAACAGCCATCGACGAAACAGACCATGGCCAGGGGATTCTGGATGGCGGCGACGGCCACCACCAACGAGCAGTTTCACCGCTTCGATCCGGCCCACAACAGCCGGAGGGAGTCGAAACAGGGATACCAGTTCGGCGTCGAAGGCTACCCGCTGTTCAAGCCGAAACAGCCCGTGGTGCGTGTTTCCTGGCAGCAGGCCATGGCCTTCGGGCAATGGCTGAGCGGCAAGACCGGATTGAAGGCATCATTGCCCACCGAGGCGCAATGGGAATATGCCTGCCGCGCCGGCACGACCACGCCTTTCTGGTATGGCGGGCTGGATACGGATTTCTCAAAGTTCGCCAATCTGGCCGACGTCACGCTGAGCGAGCTGGCCGGGAATCCGTACACGGAGACGCAGCCGATTCCCGCTCCAACTGAGTTTGACGACTGGGTGCCCAAGGAGACTCGGTTTAACGACGGCGCGCTCGTGTCGGTCGAAGTCGGCCGGTATCAGCCCAATCCCTGGGGCCTGTTCGACATGCACGGCAACGTGGCGCAGTGGACGCGATCGGCATACCGACCATACCCGTACGTCGATAACGACGGCCGCAATGCTCTCGCCGGAGATGATCTGCGTGTGGTGCGTGGGGGCTCCTGGCGCGATCGGCCGGTTCGGGCGACAGCTTCATACCGCGTGGCCTATCGACCATATCAGCCCGTGTTCAATGTTGGCTTCCGGCTGGTGCTGGAGGAATAACCACCGATTGTGGCACGGGCATCTTGCCCGTGGCCGCGGTACTCCGCGGCATCCAATCCCCCCCCCTGTAACAGGGAGAGGGAAGCGTGAATTTGTTATTGAGAATAGCATTGACTGACGCTGCCTTACGGCGTGACCAGATCAAACGTCACGCTGACGTTGGCGCGGATGGCGATCTGGCCGAGGGGCATGGTTTCGCCGCCTTCCTCGCCGCCGCCGGGCATGACCTGCACGGTGTTCTGCGCCATGCCGTTCCAGTTGGAGTATCTGTTGGCTCCGCCCCAGTAGCCGTACCAGCCGCCGTTTTCACTGATGGTACGCGGGTGGCCAACCCTGCAATCAAGCACTTTCGCCAGATCCACGGCCTTCTCCTTGGCCGCCTGGATGGCCATGGCGCGGGCCTTGTCGCGATGCTTGCGAAGTTCAGTGGTCTGGAAGGTGTAGCCGTCGAAGCGATTGGCCCCGTTCTTGAGCACCGTGTCCACGAGACTCTCGAACTTTTTCACATCCTTCAGGACGACGCTGTAAGTTCGCCGGGCCTCGTAGCCGGTCACGACCAGATTATTGCGGTCGGAGTAGCGGATGGAGACGTTCATGTGGTCGGCCTGCACATGTTTGTCCTCGATTCCCATGTCCTTGACGGCTTTGAGGAGTCTGGCGCAAGCCTGGTCGTTGGCGGCGCGGGCATTGTCCAGCACCTTGTCCACCGTCTCCACGCCGAAGTTCAGAATCACCTCGTTTGGCACGACATAGACGATGGCTTCGCCCTGCGTCGAGATGGCGCGCGGATGTTCTTCGGCGGCCGTCGCAAGCAGTGGACACAGGCAAAGCACGGCAAAGGGAATCAGGCTGATACGCATAGCGAACTCCTTGATGATTGACCTGCCGAGGAGCATACCGCGCCGGCGAACAAACCGGGTAACGAGTGTGTAACATGCACCGCTGGAGGGGTGCGCACGGCATGCGGAATCCGTTTGCGGGTTGCGATGAGCAGGGCGGCGAAAAGCGGCTGTGTTGAAAGTCAAGGGTTTTGAAGGACCGGCGTACGCCAATGTTCGTTGTTTTTTACCGTCACGTTGAGGATCGTCACCAGGTTGCGCATGCAGGCAATCATGGCGACCTTGAAAGCCTTCCCGGCGGCAATGAGGCGTTGGGCAAACGGTTTGATGATGGGGTTGCAGCGCATGGCCGAGAGGGTGGCCATGTACAGGCCGCTGCGTACGTCGGCGCGGCCGCCGAAGATGGTTCGGTGGCCACGGAGCGTGCCGGAATCCCGATTGAGCGGAGCGACGCCGACCAGGGCGGCGATCTGTTGGCGATTGAGCTTGCCGAGTTCCGGGAGGTCCGCCACCAACTGGCTGGCGGTGGCGTTGCCGACGCCGGGGACGCTGGCCAGGAGGTCGCGGCGGTTCTTCCAGTCGTCATCGGATTCGATGAGCCTGGCGATCTCGCGGTCGAGGTCCTCGCGCTGCTGGTCCAGCAGGCGGATGACCTTGTCGACCGACGCCAGGGCCTTCTTGTGGCTCAGTCCTTCCCGCCGGGTTTTCTCAGTGGCCAGCATCTGGGTGACTTGGCGTCGGCGGGTGATCAGGTCGTCGAGAACGGCCCGGTTTTCCGGGGTCTTCTCGCTGAGGCGGACATGGCCGAGCTTGGCGAACTCGGCCAGAGTGGCGGCGTCGATGGTGTCGGTCTTGGCCAGGCGGCCCAGGGATCGTGCGAAGTCGCGGGCCTGACGGGGGTTGACCACGGCGACGGCAAAGCCGGCTTCCAAGAGGTCGGCGGCGCAGCGTCGCTCGTAGCGGCCGGTGGCCTCCAGGAGGCAACGCTCGACTTGGAGCTGCTGTTTGAGCAGGGTGACCAGTTGCCGGATGCCGGCGGGGTTGTTGTCAACAACGAGCGTCTGCCCGGAAGGCAGCAGGCACACGTCGAGCTTGGCCTTGGAGACATCGATACCAACGTAGACAGGCTCAATGGATGCGGACATGGAGGCGTCCCTTCCTCGCGGATGCGAGCTGGCGGAAGAGCGAGTCGTTCCGCCGCTCTGGCGGCTGTTCGGGTTCGTTCCACAAGGCCGACGCCGATCACGCTTTCGCCCGGCATCGGAGGTGCCCAGGAGCCCACGATCTGTCGTCGGCCGCGATGTCGAAGGCTTCTCGCTACGCTTCGAAGCCTTCGACATCGCGTCTGCCATTGAACCGAGAATAGTCACTTTTTCCAACATACGAGGTTCCCTCTTCCAGCCGCTTGTACCACAGGGCATAGCCTTCGCCGTCCCAGTAGAGCAGTTTGAGCCGGTCCCGGCCGCGGCTGACGAACAGGAACAGGTGGCCGGAGAGCGGATCGTTCCCGAGGCGGTCCCGCACCAGGGCCGCCAGCGAGTCAAAGCCCTTGCGCATGTCCGCGGGCGTGGTGCAGAGGAACACGCGGCCGGCCAGGCCACGGTCCAGGTCGCGCAGCTCGGGAAGTTTCAGCATGACTCCCTCCCGGTCCGGACGGACTCCAGGGCCGTGACCACCTCCGCCAGCGCCGTCCGATCGACCGGCCCGCGGAGCCGGATCCGCCGGCCGCCGCCCAGCACGATCTCCATCCGGCCGCTGGCTTCGCCGGCAATGCGGATCGGCAGGAACACCGGCGGCGCGGAGGAGGGGCGGCACCCCGAACCGGCGGCCGCATCCCGCCTGGCCAGCGTTTATCGCCAGTGGTAGAACGAGGCCTCCGACAGATTGCGGGGCCTGCAGAAGGCGCGGACGCTCTGGCCGCTGGCCGCAAACTGTTGGAAGAGATCACGCCAGAACTGTTCCCTGGCCCGATTCGGCCGCCTTCCGCGGCCGACAAGCTGTGTTCGATGGTTCATGCCCCGATCTTGCCAAATCCGTTACGCGGATTGAAGATGGAGTTCGCCGGACGCGTACCAAACATGGGCTAGAACTCGCTGGACCAGGCCATTTGGAAGATATCCTGCAACGTGCTCTGCGCGGCATCAGACTCAATGATACGCCAATCGGATCTACGTGCTCGTGGTTCTTCCAGAATCGCAACAAACCCTGCCTTGTTTAACATGATGGATATGTCTGCTCCGCCTTCAGATTGGACGATTATCAGGCGATTCGGGAGTGGATTAAATGCGGCGGCATCGTGACCGACTCGAAACGCTCGCTGTTCCACAATACACAACGAGTCCAGCATGGCCAATAACCGTCTGAAATCTGGATCATTCGGAGCCAAGTCCATGAGGCGGGCCGAGGAGGCAGACCGTCTGGTGGCAGTAAGCTTCTCCGCTGCACCGTAAAGCACGCGGATGGGACTGGTGTGAGATATTGAACTGCCCAGTGATTTGGACACAGGTATGTTGCAGCGACATATGAATAGGCCCTTCCCAAGCGGCTCCGCTTCCCCAGTGGCCAGCCATTGACTCAAGTAATGATGCCCCGGCGGCTCGTGGACAAACCAGACTGGCTCTCCAGTGATAGTCGTCATGCTCGTCTTGAACCACACCGTTGCTCCGATGGTTCGTATCTCCACGATGCTGAACAGGCCAAGACGCCGACGCTCTCCATTTGGTGAAAGCGATTGAGCTCTGGCTTCTCTTGCCGCTACCTCGAAACTGGGCCTGCTTAGGTAAATCGCCGCGGACATCGAAAGACGAAAACGGACAACAGCCACCATTGCCATAACAACAACAATGAATCTCGCATATCGCCACGCCATTCTCACTACGGTAGCACGTTCCCATGCAAGTTGCATTGCGGCAATGTATGCATTTCTCAGTTGAAACACTCCCAAGAACAGAACGATTGTCCAAGGGACGAGATACACCGGCAGATCGTGTGGCAGCATCGTAGTCCAGAGAATGAAGGCCAGTGATGCAATGGAAATACTCCAGAGTACAGGACCAGGTCCGCGGATGGCGACTCGGCGCCACACACCGAGTGGCTTTCCGGACCAGTTGACGCCAACAAGATCGGCCGAACAATATCTCCGCCCGCAGTACATGCAGCTTCCGCAGCCTTTAGCCACTTCAAGCGGCTTATCGCAGCTGAGACACAAGCCAAGTGAAGTACGAGATTCCATATGCCGCCTCCCTGCACCTACATAAAGCCACCAAAACCGCGCGGCGCGTTTGGGTTGAGGTGCTCCCCATGCGCTGGACCAATTTGGGGCGAAGTTAAGATGGTCTCTC
>CAYSSA010000079.1:0-1368 GCA_964433485.1 uncultured Tepidisphaeraceae bacterium
TACACTCTTGCCCGCTACCACACTCCTAAGTCCGAACCGCTTCTCAATCCCAATCGCCATGGCCGCAAACCGTTCCACGGGCCATCGCTTTGTTTCCCAGTTCGTCGCCGGCAGCAGCACCGCGAACCGCTCGCCCGCTGGCACCATCGCATCGACGGCCGCCCGGTCTTCGTCCGTCACATGAAAGCGAAACTCGACCGGCTCCCGCCCGCAGCCGAGCGACTCGGCTACGGTCAGGTAGCGGTCGACGGCGTGCTGTTCGGTGTTCCCTGCGCTCACTCGCTGGTTGTAGAACAGCCAGGCACCTTCGCGAGCGTTGGCAAAGCCGATTCGCCGTGCCGCGGCCGTTCGCCAAGCCATCCATCCGCTTCGGAATAGTCCCTGTAGATCGATCACCAGATCGAACCCGCGCCGCCGCAGTTCGCCGTCAAACCCCCACAAATCGCCAAGGGCGGCCGGGTTCCACCACGCCGCCCCCAACCGCTTGCGGTCAAACACCATGACCTCGTCCACCTGCGGGTGCCCATCGATCAGTCCGGCACATGCCGACGCCAGTAGCCAGCATATGTGAGCCTTCGGAAATCGTGTCCGCAGCAAATGCAGCACCGGCAGGGCATGCACGACGTCGCCCAGGGAACTGGGCTTGATCAGCAGGATGCGGCGAGGTTCGATGGATGCCAGAGCAGTCGTCATTGGTTCTCGGTCGCCGGATTGCCGCCGCCACAAGTCCCATGACCAATGCGCGCAACCGCAATCTGGAATGTTAAGCCGCCAGTCTACCCGGTCCGCCGGGCTTTTGTCATGGGACCAGCCAGCACGCGGCGCGATGGCTGCCATCGCCCGCTTTGACCTCCAGCGGCGGCGAATCCTGAAGACAACGAAGCGGCAGACGCACCGGTCTGCCCGAAATCTCGACTTCCCGCGTTTGGCCGGTCCTGCCCGTTCCGCCCCATTCTCGGGCCAGCTTGCATCGGGGATGAAACGCGCAACCTTCCGGCGGCCCCAGGAGCGAAGGAAGCTCACCAGGGAGAACCGCGTCCTCTGGCCGGAGACGTCGTTCGATTTCCGGAACCGCTGCGAGGAGGGCGCGCGTATACGGATGCAGCGGCCGGGAATACAACGTTTCGGACGGACCCTGTTCGACGATACGCCCATGGTACATGACCGCCACCTCGTCGCAGAAATGCTCCACAACAGCCAGATTATGGGAGATGAACAGATAGGCGATTCCCCGCTCACGTTGGAGGTCCTGAAGCAGGTTGAGTATCTGGGCCTGTACGGACACATCCAGTGCGGAAACCGGTTCATCGCACACGATGAACTCCGGATCGAGCGACAAAGCCCGGGCAATGCCGATGCGCTGTCGCT
>CAYSSA010000079.1:1387-1683 GCA_964433485.1 uncultured Tepidisphaeraceae bacterium
GGATCAAGTCCGACACGTCGAAGGAGCGAGTCCACACGCCGGCGGCACTCAACCCCGCGGGCAATGCCGTGAACCTCCATCGGCTCGCCAATGATCTGACCAACCGTCATGCGGGGATTCAGGCTCGAAAGCGGATCCTGGAAGACGATCTGCATCCCGCGCCTTGTCCGCCGCATTTCATGCGGCGACAGCTTGAAAAGATCCTGCCCGCGGTAGAGAACCTGTCCCGAGGTCGCCGGAATCAAACGCAGGAGACTTCGCCCGACAGTGGTCTTTCCGCATCCCGATTCACCAAC
>CAYSSA010000079.1:1696-4424 GCA_964433485.1 uncultured Tepidisphaeraceae bacterium
AGGGTCTGGCCGGGCAGGATATCGAAATTCACTCCATCGACGGCCCTGATCCAGCCGGCTTTGTGCGACAACACCCCGCGACGCACGGGAAACCATGTCCGCAGTTCGCGCACCTGCACAAGCGGCTGCCGGGTGGCCGAGCGCTCCGCATGAGTTTGCTCCTCCGTTATACTCAACGATCAACCTCCGGAATGTTCCCCCGAGAATCCAGCGCATCAGGGGCATCCAACCGATCGGCGCGATCGGCGTAATGACACGCCGCGCTATGTCCCGGTGATGTCTCGCGCCATGGCGGGTCCGTGGCCGTGCATTGACGCATCACGCGGAAACTCTGCTCCGGAGTGCGGACCTCGGCCACCTCTTCGCCGGGCACCTTCGCCGCCAACTCCTGCGACTCAACACAGCGAGGGAAGAACGCACAACCCAAGGGCAACCTGCCGGGCGCCGGAACCACGCCGGGAATTGTCTCCAATCGCCGTGCTTTCGCACCCAGTCGGGGCATGCTTCGAAGCAGACCCCGTGTGTAGGGGTGCCGGGGATCAGCCAATACATGCTCCACCCCGCCGAGCTCGACCAGTCGCCCCGCGTACATTACACCCACCACATCCGCGTTTTCCGCCACCACTCCGAGATCGTGCGTGATCAGCAGCAGGGCCATGCCGGTCTCCCGCCGCAGTCGCCGAAGCAGGTCGAGAATCTGGGCCTGGATTGTGACATCCAGCGCGGTCGTCGGCTCGTCGGCGATCAGCAGCCTGGGCCGGCACGACAGCGCCATGGCAATCATCACACGCTGCCTCATGCCGCCGGACATCTGGTGCGGGTAATCGCGCATTCGACTTGCCGGTTCGGCAATGCCGACTTGCCGCAGGGCGGCTTCCGCCACGCGATACGCCTCCCGGGCACTAACTTCCTGATGCAGCGACACTGCCTCACTGATCTGGTCGCCGATCGTCAGCACCGGATTCAGCGACGTCATCGGTTCCTGAAATATCATTGCGATGTCCCGGCCGCGCATTCGCCGCATTTCGTGCTCCGGCAATGCCAGCAGGTTCCGTCCGTCGAACCAGACCTCTCCGCAAAGGACCCTCCCTGGCGGCTCGGACAGCAGTCGCATCACCGCCAGGGCCGTGACCGATTTTCCGCATCCCGATTCGCCCACCAGCGCCACCGTCTGACCAGGCAATACATCCACCGATAGATCCCGTACCGCGCGCAACACCTCGCCGCCGGTATCGAAGCCGACATTCAGGTTGCGGATGCTTAGCAATGGTTCGGCCATGACGGCAGCCTTCGGACTCACAACTTCGACTGATCGTGCCTCGGATCGAACGTGTCGCGCAGCCCATCGCCCAGGAAATTGAGCGACAGCAGCGTCACCGCCAGCAACAGGCAGGGGAACAGCAACATCCACCACTGGGAATTCACCGTATTCAGGGCCGGCGTCAGGCCCTCGCTGGCCAGCGAGCCCCAGGACGGCATTGGCGGGGCAATGCCGATACCCAGAAAACTCAGGAACGACTCCTGTAGGATCGCCTGGGGAACCGTCAACGATGCATACACCGTCACCGGCCCCACGAGGTTCGGCAGCAAGTGCCGGAAGAAGATGCGGGATTCGGACAGTCCCACTGCTCTCGCGGCCTCGATGAACGGCTGCTCGCGAAGCGACAATACCTGCCCGCGAACCACCCGCGCCATGGTCAGCCAGCTCACCAGCCCGATTGCCAGAAACAACACCACCAGATTCGACGCCTTCGCGCTGCCAAGCAGGGCCATCAACGGGCGGTCCAGAGCCATCTTGAACAGGATCACCAGCAGCACATACGGCAACCCGTATTACACTCTTTCCATACGCATCAGCAGTCCGTCGATCCATCCCCCGCGGTATCCCGCCAGCAGACCCACGCCCAGTCCCAGCACCACGCTGATGCACGCCGCCGCCAGCCCCACACCCAAGCTGACGGTTCCGCCGAGAAGACATCGGCCCAGTACGCTGCGCCCCAGCTTGTCGGCGCCGAACAGTCCGGCCGGGGCGTCCAGGCTCGGTCCCTGACGCACCATTCGCGATCCCATGCCGTGGTAGAAAAACCCCGAGTTCGACGACAATGTCCAGGGGAGTGTTGCAGTGCATGCCAGCGCCATCAGCAGCAGGATGCCGCCGCCGATTCGCACGCGGCCGCTGCCCATTGCCCGTCGCCAGGGCGAATGAACACCGGCGGGCGGCGACGGATCGAACAGGATGATTGTGGATTGGCTCATTTCCTCCCTCCGCCGGCAACGTCAATTCGCGGATCAACCAGGGCGTAGCCCACATCCACCAGCAGGTTGAACCCCATCAGGAACACGGAATAGACCATTACCGTTCCCAGAATCAGCGTCTGGTCGCGATTGCGGATCGAGTTAACGAAATGTTGTCCCAGACCTGGAATGTCAAACACCTTTTCGACGACAAACGATCCCGTGAAGGCCGCCGCCGCGGCCGGTCCAAGATAGCTCAGCACAGGAAGGAACGCGTTGCGCAGGCAGTGTTTCCAGATCACCCGCGATGGCGGCAGCCCTTTGGCCCGTGCCGTCCGCACATAGTCCTGTCCCAACACGTCCAGCATGGCCACGCGCGTCAGACGGGCGATATAGGCCATGGGCGCCAACGCCAACGCCAGTGCGGGCACAATCGTGTCCCGAGGACTGCCCCATGCTCCCACTTGGCAGAAGGGAATCCATAGCGTGAAGA
>CAYSSA010000079.1:4434-12195 GCA_964433485.1 uncultured Tepidisphaeraceae bacterium
TGATCAGCAGCACCGCCGCCGCGACAAAACTCGGCAGGCTGATCCCCGCCAGCGCGACACTCAGGCTCAGCCAGTCGAAAACTCCGCCTCGCTTCACGGCCGCCAGCGTGCCCAGCGCCACCCCGGCCACTACCGCAATCGCCAGCGCCATCATTCCCAGCGACACCGACACCGGCAGCGCCGTTCGCAGAATGTCGTTCACGCTCCAGCCCTGATACCGCATGCTTGGGCCGAAATCTCCATGCACCAGTAGCCGCCTGGGATAGTGTGTGGCGAAAGACACCCAACTCTCCGCGTGGAAATCCCTGACCAGTCTCGCCCTCGCCAGTGCGTCCATCTTCCGGTCGTCCTGATCGAAAGGACTGCCCGGAATGACCCACGCCAGCGTGAAGGTCAACAGGTAGATGATTACCAGCACCAGCGGGAATTGCAGGAGGCGGAATGCGATGAACCTCAGCATGATCTACTTCTCCACGTACACGGCTTTCAGCATCACCAGGTTGCGTGGATGCATGGCGATTCCTCTGACGCTGGGCCGGATCATGTACCGGTTCGTGTAATGATACAGCGGCAAGATGGGGGCCTCATCCAGCAGAATATCCTCGGCACGCGAAAGCATCTCAAGCCGTCTGCGCGGATCAGATTCACCCACAGCGCGCCGGCACAGGTCGTCATACGCGGCATTCGACCACTTGCAGTCGTTGTTGTCCGCCGTCGAGCGATACTTGTCCAGAAAGGTGGACGGATCGTCGTAGTCGCCGAACCACGTCGCCCGCGACACCGTGTACTCCTGTCCATGCAGGCGGCGGCTGAACTCGGCTGATTCGACCCCCTCCAGACCGACATCCACCCCCAGCGTCCGCTTCCATTGCCCAACAATGACCTGTGCAATGTCGCCGTCCTGGGCCGCCGTGCTGTACAACAGCGACACCCGAGGGAAACCCGCACCCTGAGGGAAACCCGCTTCCGCCAGCAGCGACCTTGCCCGGTCCGCGTCGAACACCTGCCCGGTCGGACGCGGGTATCCTGCAAACGTGTCGCACGGAATGTAATGTTCGGCGATTCGCTCCCCACATCGCGTGATGTCCCGGACAATCGGTGTCCGCTCCACCGCCAGAGCAAAGGCTCGTCGCACCCTGCGGTCCGCAAACGGATTCCTTCGCCCGTCCTTTAGCGACGGACAGCAATTGAAGCAGTAGAAATACGTCCCAAACGCCCCAAAAACATGCAGATCTCGCCGCGCCCCCAGCGGATTGCACCGATTTCGCAGCAGCAGTTCGGCCGTCGTCTCCGGGTCTACGTCTGCCAGCCAGTCGGCCGTACCGGTTTCGTATCGCAGCCATTCTCCGATCTTGTTGTCCTCGACCACCACCTGCTCGATGACCCGGCTTCGCACGTTATCCCGATCCCAGTAGTGCTCATTGGCTTGCAGGCGCAACCGTTGCTTGAAGTCCCATCGCGTCAGACGGAAAGGCCCGTTGCTCACAAGGTTGGGCGGGCGCATGAACTCGGGTCTGCATCTTCCGCTTTCCTCCACCATGAAAGGGCGCATCGACCGCTCATGCAGCGGGAAGAACGCCGGAAGCGCGCACAGATCCGGGAAGATCGGCACGGGTTCCTTCAGTGTCACACGCAGCACCTCGGTTCCGGCGGTCTCAATACCCACACTGGCGAAATCGGCTGTCTTTCCTTCCGCCACCGCCGCCCGGTACTCCGCCGCTCCCTTTATGAAATCCAGCAGATAGGCGTAGTGTCCCGGCCGATGCAGCATACGCCGCCAGGAAAACACGAAATCCTGCGCCACAACCGCATCGCCGTTGCTCCAACGCGCCTGCGGACGGATGTGGAACGTGTAAGTGAGTCCGTTGGCGGACACATCAATTCGCCAGGCGACGCCCGGGACGACCTTGAGGGTTTCCGGGTGCAGCGTATACAGGCCCTCGTACAACCCGTACGCCAACATGATGTCGCTTGCCCAGGAAACCTGGTTGACATCCAGTGTTCGCACATCGCCCCGATTGACATACACAAAATCCGCGCGGGATTCGGCTTGGCCCGAACTCCAGTACGTCGATGCTCCCAGGAGCAACAGCAGAAAAAGTGGAATGAAAACGAGTCGGCCCATCGGTCCTTGACGTCCGCCCGTTCAGAAAGCGGACTACTCGCCGCCGGCCGCCATCGGTGTGGCCGGGGCAGGGTCTTTCACATTGGAGAAATCCGGCACCGCCTTGATCGCCGGCAACGCCGGCTGCGTCAACTTCACATAGTTGATGTTCGCCGTGTTCACACCGCCGCTGGCCGTGGCAATTGACTGAGCTATGCTGGCCAAGTTTCCCGCCGCCGCCGCGTTCTTTGGCGTCGATGCCGTGATGCTGGCCATGACGAAAAGGGCACTTGCCGATTTGTTGATCAACACCCCCAGTTGATCACGAGTGGCCCCTTTCTGCTCATCGGCCCGATACGAAGCCCATGCCAGAACATTGCACATGACCTGCATGGTGCGCTCCCGCTGCTCCGGCGTCAGCGCGCTCCATGTGGCGATGGCCGCCAGCGGAGTGAATGCCTTGAAATCCGCCGAAGGATCTTCCGGCAATCCAGACTGCAACTTGGAGGTGCGAATCTCGGCCACAGTCAGCAGCGAATCAACGACGGCCGCCAACACCTTCGGTTGCTCAGTCGGCTTGAAAATCTCGTATGCCTCCTCGGCATAGGGGCTTGATGGATCGGCCTTAATGATCGCCAAAACTCTTGCGGACAATGGTTTATGTGCGCCGATCTTGGCCAGTTCCGGCATGATGTATCGAGCCGCCCGAAGTCCCCAAACCTGCGTGGCGTAGGGTTCTCCATCGGCCACAAGCAACATCACCGCAGGCTCGAGGCGGGTTTGCGGTGCGTTCTCGGCAACTCTGGCGATCACGATCGCGACATTCAGCCTCACGCGAATGTCCTTTGTGCCGGCAAGCGCGGCCTTGGCTTCCGCCGTTACGGCGTCAGTGTAAACCGCCTGATACTCTGCCGACGCGGGCTGGCTCCCCGCTTTTGCGTCAACGCTCAACGCATCTCTGGCTTCGCGCACCGTTTTTTGTGGATCACCGGCCGGATCGGGCGAGAGAAGCCGCTTGAACTGAGCGCTCACATATGCCTGAATCTTCGCTTTGCCGTCCGCGTCAATTGTCGTCGCGCTTTTGATGCCCTGCGGCATCGCGGGGAGCGCGACCTGTGCTCCGGCGAAACCGGCCAGCAACAGGCAAAGTGCAAGTGAGAACACAACGCGTTGAGGATGGATCATCAGGTGCGACTCCCGGGCCGTAATAGACGGGTGAACCGTAGCAGATGCGTTTTTGAGTGTCAAGCAAACCTGCCGCGTAAACACTCGGATGTCCGCAGCAATTGCATGTAGTCTCGCCGACATCCTCACCGATGGTGCGGCGTTGGACGCCAATACGTCGACACGGGCGTCGGCGGCATGTGCTCTCTGCAAGATGGCACTCGGAAGTCGCACGCAAGCGCCCAGACCCGGCGTTGACCCGCCCCCCTCACGCGGATAAGGTTTATATGAGAGGCCTCGCATGCAGAGAACGCGGACTCATTTCACTCCTCGCGCGTTTACCCTTGTTGAACTCCTGGTCGTTATCGCCATCATCGCTCTTCTTGTCGCGATTCTGTTGCCGTCGCTCGCCAAGGCCCGAAAACAGGCCAGCGCGGTCGCCTGTGGCAGCAGCCTTCGCCAGATCCATCAGGCGTTTGTTCAATATGCTTCCGACAACAAAGACCACCTGCCGCCGGCCCCCTGGATTGGTGTTCGGCCTACGAATCAGTACGCACACTTTGCTTTCACATTCGATCGCGATGGCGTGGCCAGTTATAAGGTCGGCTCATTGCTGAAATACCTTGGCAAGACTCCGGAGACACGCGCCCGGATGATGCAGTGCCCGGATGATGACAACACCAGTCCGTTTACCGGTCTGCCCGAGCGCAATTTCAGCTACTCATTCAATTACCAGATCGACTTGGACGGCGCGGTGGATGGCCGGACGATCCGTTTTTCGCAGATTCCCCGCTCTTCTCAGAAGATATTGATCTTTGAAGAGCGCCGCCCGAACGATGGCTATTGCGTCTGGATGCTCTGGGATGCCGACGCACTTGCCACCCGCCACAACGGGCGAACGTGTTCCGGCTTCGCCGATGGACATGTCGAACGTGTGATCCCCATCGAAGTCTTCGCCCGCGAGGACATCTGCAAAATTATTCCGTAGCCGCCGCAACGCGGATACCCTGGATTGATCCGCCGCCAATCACTCCCGTAGTGCGTCTCGTTTGCGCTGGCGCTCGGTTGCCCGCGCAAGCGTGCGCCTCTCCGCGGTGGTCAGCGAATGCATCCCCTTGTCATGGACCTTGGCCAGTATCCGGTCGATCTCCTGTTGCTCTCGCTGTTCAAAGTCAAACTCGCGGGCGGCCTGCCACGCTTCGTACTTGATGAACCAGCGACGGAACCATGGGCTGGTCATGGGTGCGAACCAGCCAAAGGCCAGTCCGCCAAGGTGCGCTGCGTCGGAGAGATTGCGATCGCCCATGACCGTGAGGGTGTACAGGATGGCGATGAGCGCCGCGGCCACGCGAATCGGCACGCAGAACAAAACCAGGATGATCTGCATCGAGGGAAACAGCAGTGCGCAGGCGCCCAGGCATGCCAGGATCGAGCCGCTGGCGCCAATCAGGAAACTCAGCCGGGCAAATACCGCCGTCATCAGTCCGTATAACGCTCCGGCGAAAATACCGCCGAGGGTATAGAACCCCAGGGCGCGTCTCCATCCCCAGTGTGCTTCCAGCCGAGGCAGGAAAAAATAGCACGCAAGGCAATTGAAAAACAGGTGGGTCCCGCTGCCATGCAGGTACTGGTAGGTGATCCATCGCCAGGGCTGCTTCCATGCCAGCCCATTGGCAAACGACAGCGCCCCCCATTCAACCAGCGGGCTCAAGCCGGCCATTGGCGCCGTAGCAGCTTGAACCGAAAACACAATCAGGTTGACCGCCATCAGTGTCAATGCCAATCGGGTGATTGGCGGGAAACTCAGCCGCGCCGGCGGAATCCCGCCGCCTCCCTGCTGTACGTCTTCGCGGTTGTAGTCTCTGTCCTGCCAGGCCATGTCGCCTCACTGAGGGTTACGATAAAAACGATCATACGCCAGAAGCGTGGCGATGGTCTTCCCATCCTGGATTTCGCCGGTGCGAATCATGGCAATGGCCTCATTCAACTTCGCTGCAAATACGCCGATCTCCTCGCCCGGTTCCAGGGCCCTGGTGCCCTTTCGCAGATCAAACGCCGCAAACACATACATCTTCTCGCTCATGATCCCCGGCGACGCGAAGAAATTCAAAAGCGGCTTAAGCCTTCCGGCGATCAGCCCGGTCTCCTCCATCAGTTCTCGCCCGGCCGCATTCATCGGCGATTCATTCTTATCCATTGTGCCGGCGGGCAGTTCCACGAGGATCTGTCCGACGGCGTATCGCCGATTCCGGATCAATACGATGGTATCGGCATCGACGAAAGGCAGGATAACCACCGCCCCGGGATGCGCGACAATCTCCTTCTCAAATCGTCTGCCGTCTTCGTCCTCGAGATGATGAATCTGAAGCTCAATCTTTTTGCCGGCGTACAACACCTGTTTTTCAATGAGGCGACTGGGCATATTGTCATTATACCGGTGTGCAGGCCCATTCCATAGTGTAATCCTGACCGTGGAGCACAATGGGCTGTGGATATCTGGTTGAAAACTCCGTCATCATTTGAACAGCGAGTGGTTTGCCCGTAACTTGGGGCTTTTGATCGTGTATTGCATGCGACAAGTGAAATTAGTTGCCATCGACCTTGACGGAACACTGCTGCGGCCGGACGCGTCGGTCTCGGTGCGCACTCGGGCCGCGGTTCACGCCGCGGTGGCCTCGGGCATTAAGGTGGTCTTTGCCACCGGCCGGAATTACACCGAGAGCAGGCGGATTCTGGAGGAGGTCGGGCATCGTGACATGTGCGTGTTTGTCAGCGGCGCGATTGTGATGGATGTCTGCCGCGGCGAGGTGGTCCATCGGATGATGATGCACGGCGATCTGGCCCGCGAAGTCAGTGCCCTGATCGAGGGCGCCGGCCACGCTGCGCTGGCGCTGCAGGACCATGACTCGCCAGTGTCGGACTACATCGCCACCTCGGGCATTGAACTCAACGACGCCACCCGTTCATGGATGAATGTGACCGCCGCAAAAGTCGAGTTGGTGGGCAGGCTTGCGGACCATCCGCACCCCTGCACTCTGCGCGTGGGTCTGGTCGCCTCTCGGGAGGAGACCGCCCGCATCGAGAGACTCATGCAGGCGCGCTTTGGTGATCGCCTGATCGTCCACAGCCTCTATGTGCCGGCCTACGAGGTCGAGGTTCTTGAGGCTTTCGACCCCGCCGTCAACAAGTGGCAGGGGGTGCTGCACGTCGCCCGGCGATGTGGAATCACCCCCTCGGAAATCGCGGCCGTCGGTGATGATGTGAACGACCTGTCAATGATTGTGAATGCGGGTTTGGGCGCGGCCATGGGCAATGCCAAGCCCCAGGTGATCGCGGCGGCCAAACGCGTGCTGCGACCCAACAGCGAGGACGGACTGGCCGAGTTTCTGGAACAACTGGTTCGCGAACGATCGCGATAATCGTCTTTTACGCGCCGCCGTCGAGTGCGAGCGACCACCGGCGGAACGATACAAGGATGACTGCGAAAGGACTCGCATAAAAAACGTGACCGGCAGGCAAGACGCCTGCCGGTCCGTTCTATTTCAGCGCAACCGGGCATCACCGGCGCGGGGCCGTATTGGTTCGCGGGGCGGGCTTTGCGGGAGTTGCCGCCGGCGCGCTTCCGCCCGGCGCGGAATTCTTCGATCCGGCTTCGAGTACAATGCAGGCCATCAACTCGGTCGCGCCGTATCGCCATCCTGATGTGACTTTCGTCTTGGACGGGCTGTAGCCAACGATGCCATCAACATAGTTGCCCACCAGACCCGCCGACAGGTCTTCCGAACTGAAAACGACCGCAAGACGCCCACCGACCTCAATCCCGCGCAAGCGTGGCTGACGCAGATTGCCCAGTGTCCGGCGGGCAAACGGCCGGTATTCGACTTCCTTGATGTCGTACTGCCGGAAAAGCGGGTGGGCCAGCGCCAGCGTATCCAGTTGCCCATTGGGAAAAAGCTTCTTCAACTCGGCTTCCATGGTCACGGCGAAGTCGCCGGCGCCGCCGGCCGCGTCAACGACCAGCGTGCCGCCATCCTCCACATACTTCTTAATGGATTCAAGCATCTTCTCGGTGAACTTGGCCTTTGTGGTGCCGGTCAGGTGGGCAACGGCAAAGGACTTGTCGATGGGCTGTTCTCCGAGTTTCACGGGTTGAACGTCCAGATCGGTCTGCTTGTCGTTCCGCATCACGGCGGCCAGGCGTCGCCAGCCGCCCGGCTCGGGATCCCAGTTGCCGGCGTATTCCAGTCTCGCCACGCGGATGGTCCGACTTCCCGGAGTGGGCTTGGGCAGCACAACGTAAGTGTCGCCCTTGTAACGAAGTTGAGTCTTGTCGGCAGCATAAAGGAAGATGTTGGCCGCAAGCTGTGCCAGTGCCTCGCGCTCCTGGCCTCCGAAAGAGCCGGTCTGCCAGCCTTTGCCGGGGTCGGCCGTGGGAATGACGAGCATGAGCTCGCGCACGCCGTTGCTGAGCCCGAACACGGGCGGGCGATATC
>CAYSSA010000079.1:12227-13988 GCA_964433485.1 uncultured Tepidisphaeraceae bacterium
CTGGGGGGGGTAGATCGGATGATCGTCAGGCAGGGCCCGGAACTCGCCGCCAAAGAGCTTGGTCCCGATACGCTTGAAGCTGGCGGTGAACGGGGCGCTGGCGCAGTCGGCGTTGCCCAGAATCAGGCCTCCGGCCTCGACATAGCGCTTGAGTTTTTGCTCGTCCTCCGGGGTAAAATTCAGCGCTTCCTTGCCTGCGATATAAAGCACCGGCGCGTCCAGGATGTCGCGTTCGTTGCCTCTCAGGTTCACGATTTGCCAGTTGACTTCCCTCTCGATCGTCTTACTCATCCAGCGGGAAAGGTTGGCCACGTCGCGCGGGCGCTCGTTCCACGTCGGGACTTTGCGGGCATCTCCGCGGGTGTCCACGTAATATTCGAGCTTGTTCATCATGATGGGCGCTCGCCCATGCACCAGAAACAGCACCGCCCAGCAGGTCTGGGAAATGTCGCCCCAGGGACCGCCCCAGTGTCCGTCGCCAGCCTGCCGCTGCAGCAGCGACTCGGCGCCCCTGGCGTACCAGTCGAAGGTGCCGAAGTATTTGTGGCCCGACGCCACGCCGACCCGCTCCATGTTGTACCAGGCGTAGTTGTCGTTGATGCCCTTGCCGGCGTTCTCGGCGATCCACTTGATGCCTCGCTCAATGTTAGGGTCCACGATGTTGCCCTGGCACTGCAATCCAGCGCCGGGATTCAGATACTCCTGCGTGATGAACAGCGTGGCCACTCCGGCGGTGGTTATGTTGATCTTGGGTTTAGAGTGGTTCTCATCGCCTCCGCCGTTGATGTAGCACCAGCCGCCGTCCGGGAACTGGTGCTTTCGCCATGCCTGGTCCATTGCCATCCAGAGTTTCTCGGAGAACTCCACGCCCATTTGCGCACATGCCCAGATGCCCAGCACGCCGTAGTTGCTGGCGGAATGGTCGTAGTCATTGCCCTGGGCGTTGTAGCGGAAGAGGCCCGTCGCCTCGCCGGTGCTGCGGACGCGCTCCAGCAGCAGTTTCCCGTCGCGATTGGCGCCTTCGCGCGATTCCTGGTTCCTGGCCAGATACTGCCAGATCTGGGCTCGCATTCCCAGGGCATAAGTGCCCTTGATGTCCAGTCCCTTGACATGGTTGATCGCCGCCTTCATCTGCGGGTCCTGCGGATTCTCGCCGGCCGACAGCAGCGTGTAGACCACGATGGCATCGTGTCCGCCTTCCTGATCGTGCGCGCCCTCTTTGCCGCCCACGTCTCCGTTGGCGCCGATGCGCCCACGCAGCCATTCGACCGCCCGTTTGATCGAGGCGTCAACTTCGGCGGAACTCGGCTGGGCGCCGGCCATGCCGGCGACGGCGAGCAACCCGGCCACCAGCGCGGGCAGGAACGTCTTGCGTGTGCGTTGGATCATGCGTCTCCTCAAAGTGCTGGACAATGGTGTAAACCTCGCATGGTGTCAATCACCGCGCCAAAGATACATCAAACGCGGGTGCTGCATGTCGTCAATCATATCCCGGTCGATCCGGATGCTTACGCCCGAGCGGCTTTCGCCGCTGTCCCCCAGGAAAAGATCCGGGAACGTCTTGGGTTGCTGAAGCCGCACAATCGTCGGCTGCGAAAGGCCCGCCATCGTCGCCGCCTTCGCATACGCCGCCGCAGGGTATCCCTTCTCATCAATCAGGCCGTTGGCCAACGCCTCGCTGGCCGTGAATACCTGCCCGTTGCAGATCTGCTCGATCGGCCGCTTCAGCTTGTTCTTGCGGCACTCGGCGACCAGTTTCAC
>CAYSSA010000079.1:14005-17552 GCA_964433485.1 uncultured Tepidisphaeraceae bacterium
CAGAATCCCCTGGTAATACTTCCGCTCGGCCGGGCTCTCCGGGCGAAACATCGAGCCGGCGTTCTTCAGGCCTTCCGGCGGCGCGGTGAGCGTGGTTTCGCTGATACCCCAGTTCTTTGCCAGTTCGCTCACGTTGTAGCGGTCCATGCGCACCCCGATGCTCCCGGTGAGCGTGGTCTCCTGGGCGATGATGTAGTCGGACGCCGTGGCAATGTAGTAGCCCCCGCTGGCGGCCACGCTTCCCATGCTCACAACCACCGGCACCGATCGACGCGCCTTGAACGCCGCGACCGCCTCGCGAATTTCATCCGACGCCGTCACCGCCCCGCCCGGTGAGTCGATCGCCAGCACGATCGCCTTGATCCTCGTGTCATTCTCCAGCGAATCGAGCCAGCGGCGCACCTGCTGGCTGCGGCCCCCCATGATGACCCCGTCAACAGGCACCACGACCACCCGCTGATCCGGCGCGCCCTGCTTCAGAACCTGTTCCTGAACTCCGCGCATGGGCGAAAGACCCATCGAGATCAGGAAATAGAAGTTGATGCACAACGAGACGCTGAAAATGCTCAACGCCAACGTCACGAATATCCCCCGCACCAGTCCTCCCTCGCGACGCGGCGGCGGCATCATCCATGGCATCGGCGGCATCATCGGCGGCATGGGCGGCATCGGCGGCATCGGCCCGCCGCCAGCCCCGGAAAATCCGGGCGGCGATCCTTCAAAAGATGGCGGCGGCGGGGGCGGCGCAAAGCCCCCTTGGGGGTCAACCGGCTCTTGGCCAGTCGGCGGTTGTGGCGTCATAGCACACCCTCGGCTCATCCAATGGTCATCACGCCCCGTCCTGCACCAAAGACAGTCGGGGAACTCCATTATACAACCTGACTGCCGTTACAACACCCCGTAAACCGCTATTTCCCAATACAGAAAGCCGAAAATATGCGACCAAGCACTTCATCCGGCGAAACCTGACCGGTAATACGCCCCAGCGCGTCCAGCGCCGCTCTAACCTCAAACGCCAGCATCGCCGGCTCATCTGTCCCGGAAAGTTCCAATGCCCGGCCAAGACAGGAAATGGCTTCGTCAATCGCGGCAAGATGCCGTGCGTTCAGTGCCAGCCCCGAATGCCCAGGCCGACCAAACGCCAGGCAATCGAGACGCAGTCTCAAATCATCCATGCCCCGTCCGGTCTTCGCCGACACGAGGACCGATTCCCCGTCGGCGCTGTTTCCGACGCTTTGCACCAGGTCGCCCTTGGTATGCACCAGCAAATCCGGCGGCCGCGGGATGGAAAGCAGGGGGCTGCGGTCGGTGGCGTCGCGAACCAAGATCACATAATCGGCCTGCTTCAACGCCAGCAGTGATCGGTCCCGCATCCGTTGCTCGATCTCGGCTCCAGTCGATGCGGCGTCGGATATCCCCGCAGCGTCGGTGATGCGGACAATCCCGCGAGCCAGCACAACTTCAACCGACAGCCTGTCTCGCGTTGTTCCCGGAATTGGCGAGACAATCGCCCGCTCGTACCCACACAGGGCGTTGAGCAACGTGCTCTTGCCGGCGTTCGGCCGGCCAACCAGAACGAACTCGGCTTCGTGACTAAGTCTCTCAAAACGCGAGCTGTCCCGCACCAGCCGCCGGATCGACTCCAAGGTTGCGGCGATCCGCTGGTGAAGGTCGGCCCGCGCGATCAGTTCGATACCCTGGTCGGAGAAGTCAATGCTCGTCTCAATCAGCGACAACGCCTCGGTCAGCGTCTCGACAGGTTGATCCAGACGCCGGGTCAGTTCCCCGGCCAACAGCCGCCTGGCCGCTCGGCGTTCATCTTCACCGTGTGCCGAGATGGTGGCGGCGACGCCCTCGGCTTCGGCGAGTCCGATACGACCATTGAAGAACGCGCGGGCGGTGAATTCGCCGGGCTCGGCCTGTCGGGCGCCGGAGGCGAGAAGTTGTTGGACCAGCAGCCGCGTCAGGAGCGGATTGCCGGGTAGATGAATCTCAACGATGTCTTCGGCCGTATAGCTGCGCGGGCCAATGAACACGTACAGCCAGACCGGAACGGACCAGTCGCGCAGCCGCAGCCAGACCCGTGCGGCCGATGGTGTGCCGGAAATCCGGCCCGCCATGGTGGAGACAATGTCCAGGCATTCCGGCCCGGACAGCCGCACGATCATACGGGGAGCTTGTCCCACCGCGCTGCTGACGGCGACGATGGTATCACCGGCAATCATGACCTGAGGCGGGAGATCAACGGCGTTTCTTCTTCCGTTTTTCCACTTCCTTCTGCCATTCCTCGGCCTTTTCCGCAAGCGTGGCCATGAAGCCGCCAAAGCCACCCTTCTTTTCGGGCTTCGCGGGTGGTGCGGCCCGGCGGGCGACACGCGACGGGCCGGCGTCCACGAAAACCTTGCCGGCCTTCTCGGCCTCCTCGCGGGCCTTGATATGGTCGCGAACGATCTTGCTCTCGACGATGCCGATGGTGGTGCTGGCCAGGATGTAGAGGTTCAATCCACAGGGACCGTTGTACAGCAGTAGCGGGAACAGCAGGGTCATCCACTGCATCATTTTCTGCTGCTGCTCCTGCTGCGGGTCCATGGCCGGCGGTTTGGGCTGAAGCTTCATCTGCAGCCAGAATACGACCGCCAGAAAAACGGGCAGGATGTTCAGTCCGTCGATTCGGGCCGTGCCGAACAGCAGCCAGAGATGGAACGGTTCGGACAGGCTGATTAGGCGGTCGGGCTGGGCGAGGTCGTTCATCCAGGTCCAGCCCCACAGGAACGGGGCGTGCCGCAATTCGAAGGTGCTTTGCAGGGATGACCAGAGCGCGATCCAGATCGGCATCTGCAGGAACATCGGCAAACAGCCCAGCACCGGGGTGAAGCCCTGCTCCTTGTACAGCGCCACCATCTCACGCTGGAACTCCTCCTTGTTGTCGCCGTGCTTCTTCTTCAGCTTCTCAATTTCCGGCTGAAGCTTACCCATCTTGCTCATCATGATCTGCGACTTCTTGGTGATCGGGTGCAACAGCAGTCGCACAATGCAGACCAGGGCGATGATCGCCAGGCCCCAGTCGCGCAGAACCACATGGAACATGTTCAGCAGCGACACCAGCAGGTTCACCAGCCACTGGAACGTACACATGCCGCAGATGCCGCTGGCCAGCACCAGCGTCTTGTCATAGCCGATCGAGGCATAGTACGCCGAGTTCAGAACCTCGCGATGCCGCGGACCGAAGTAGACGTTGACGTCATGATTGAGCGTCTTTCCGGGTTCGAGGACCAGTTCGGTGGTCTGAAAATCCATGGAGACAAACACATCGCCCGAGTCGCCGGGCTTGCCGAGGGCCTTGAGTTCGACCTTTTCCAGAGCGGTCTTCTGACCCTTGTCAACCTGCGGACGAACCAGCGCGCTGAAATAGGCGTTCACCACGCCCGCCCACTGAATCGGGCCTTCCTTGGTTTCGATCGGCGAAGGCGCATCCTCGGGCTTCAGCCCGCTGCCCGGCCGGTTGAGGATTCGTGTATAGCCATTGTGTTCGTGCCCCGAGACAACC
>CAYSSA010000079.1:17588-18759 GCA_964433485.1 uncultured Tepidisphaeraceae bacterium
TACACTCTTTTCCGAACAGGATGTCCCACGACCTGGCGTCGTGCCCCGCCTGGCTGGCAAACTCATGCGAGATCAGCACTTCGTAGCCGAGGGACTCGCTCGCCGACGGGCGAATCTCGTATTTCTTGGTCAGGATCACCGGCCCGGATGCGGTTTGTGCCACCACCCGATAGATGGCGGTGTTCTCGGTCGCCGAAACCAGTTCCCAATTGCGGAAGAACAGGTCGATACCCTGGCCGTCGAGGCTCAGCCACTGGGTCGCCAGCGAGTACCGTTTATTCTCGTCGCCGATAAGATAGGGTTGCTGAAATGTGTACGGAGTGTCTCTTTCGACCGTCTGACGAAAGCGGTTGAGTGAAATCGACCGGATGGCCGCCCCGCGTGCGTCAAGACGCAATTGCATCGCGTACTTGTGTTGGCCTTTAGGATCGAATCCGTCTGAGCCGAGTGTTGCACCCTGATTTCGATCGGCCGCCTGCACAACGACCGCCGCCGCGGGGAGGGTGGACGGCGCGGCCTGAGTCGCAGCCACCTGTGTGGCCGGCGAAGGCTGGGATTGGGCAATCGGTTGCTCCTTCGGAAACCACTCGGGATGCGTCTGCTGCATCCAAAGGCCCAGGTAGGTCCAGCCCATGATGAGCATGAACGAAAGAGCCATGACCAGGATCAGCCGCTTGTTGTCCATTGCCTATTTCCTTGCCCCGGCGCGGGGCCAATCTGACGCCCCGGTTCAGCGACCCTCTCGGAGCCTGGATCCGAGAAACGGGTCAAGTTCCGGAATGCACTCCACCTTGTGGATCGTCGTCTCCACGTCGTAGGGAATCCGCACAAACTCCAGGGTGCTGTCCGTCAATACCACAAAACTGCTGCGCGGATCGCGGTCGCGCGGCTGCCCGACACTGCCTACGTTGACGATTGCCTTCTCATCGCTCAGTTCAAACCGGCTGTCGATTTCATCGGGGCTGTAGAAATCCGGTCCTTCGAGGAATATCCCCGGCACATGCGTGTGGCCCACAAAGCAAAGTCTCTCGAATCGCTCGAATATGCTGACAAATTTGCCGGGATTGGTGTAGATGTCGTCGGGAAAAATGTACTCGTTGACCGGCCGGCGCGGCGAGGCATGAACTCCCAGAAACTGGGGCGTCTTAACCCTCACGGGAAGGTTTCCCAG
>CAYSSA010000080.1:0-8722 GCA_964433485.1 uncultured Tepidisphaeraceae bacterium
GACTCGCACGCCCACCGTCATTCCGAGCAACGCGAGGAATCTCCGCGTTCACATCACGACTCGCGTTCCATCTCATATGGTTCGTCCCCGGCGGCCAAACGCGGAGATGCTTCGCTTCGCTCCGCATGACCGATCCAAACCTCTCTGCGCAGCAACCGTCGTGGGCCTGCCTCGAGCACTGGCATAGAAGTCTCTTCTGTCGTAGTCTAGGATGGGGTGCGGCGGAGCGGCGGACCGCACATCCGGCCGCACGGCCAGCATCGCCCGTGCCGCGTGCAGGAGCCCCCGTGGCGGAACGGCAGACGCTACGGACTTAAAATCCGTTGACCCAACGGTCGTGCGGGTTCGATTCCCGCCGGGGGCAGTAGGTAAATGTTGGGGTTATCGTACCCCGCCGCAATCGCACTGCCGGAGAAGCCCATACGGACCAATACGGGCGACCACGGGAGTTCCCCTGCATCTTGCCGAACGGGGTCGTCGCGATATGCGTCAGCGCGTTGGGCTGGTTTCACTTCATGGCATCGGAGCCCCGAGGCATCGGATTGCCCGACTTGGCTGCATCAGCCGCGACTTGCGCATGAATTTGTTTCATCGTCGCGGCCATTGACTGGACGCGCTCGGGGTATTTCGCGGCCAGATTCTGTTTTTCGCCGGTGTCGTCCGCGAGATTGTACAGTTCATACTGCTCCAGTTTCGCGTCGGCCAGAAGCTTCCACGGGCCGTCGCGCAGGGCGATAGTCCACGGGCGGCTGATGGCGCGGTCGTACTGCCAGTAGAGCGGCTGTTGGCGTACGACCGGCTTGCCCTGGAAAAGGGGAAGAATGTTGACGCCGTCGAGAGCTCGATCACCAGGTGGCTCGGCCCCGATCATCGCGCAAATTGTCGGCAACAGATCAAGGCTGCACACCGGCTCGGCGCTGACCTCGCCAGGCTTGACCCGGCCGGGCCAGCGAATGATGCCGGGAACGCGATAGCCGGCCTCGGTAATGTGAAGTTTCATTCCGCGCAACGGGCCGGGCGAGCCGTGGCTGCGATTGGCGGCCTTGTAACGATTAAGCGTTTCGGGTCCGTTGTCGCTGCTGAAGAAGATGAAGGTATTGTCCCGGAGGTTGCGCTCATCGAGGTATTTCAGGAGCTTGCCCACCGCCGCATCCATCTGCGATACATCGCCGAAATAATGTCGGCGATCAAGATTGGCTTCTTCCGGATAGAGCTTGAGATATTCCTCGGCAGCCGCCACGGGCTCGTGGGACTCATGGAACCACAGGTTGAGCAAAAACGGCTGATCCTTGACACCTCGCAGCCATTCGATGGCTTCCGCGACAACAAGATGTGAGGAGGGGCCCTGCATCGGACCGACGCGCTGACCGTTGCGGATGAAGTTGTTGGGATTGAGATGGCTGGGAGCGGCGTTGTTCTGAGTGTAGAGCCAGTGCTCGAAGCCCATGTCGCCGGGGGTGGTCTCCGATCCATCGACCGCGCTGTTGAGATGCCACTTGCCCGCGTGGAGAGTGCGATACCCGCTCTTGCGGAGGATCTGTGGGATCGTCACTTCCGTTGGACGAAGGAAGATGCCCGACTTCGGCGGGATCCAGTCATAGATGCCCAGCCGGTTCGGAATGCGTCCCGTCAGGAGTCCGCCCCGCGAGGGGGAGCACACGGCCGTTGCCGAATAGCAGTGGGTCAGGCGCATTCCCTCCGCCGCGAGCCGATCCAGGTTCGGCGTGCGTATCACCGGGTGCGCAAAGCAACTCAAGTCTCCATAGCCCAGGTCATCGCACAACAGGATGACGATGTTGGGCCTGGATTCGGCCGCCGTAGCGAGGCGGGCAATCAATAGAACGACGGCTGCAAGAGCGATGAGCACGCGACGGATCGCTTGCGACATAGTTTTTCCTTTCGGATGTGGCACACCGAGGTTATTACCTTGTCCGGGGAGCGATGTTATCCCGGCAGAGCTGCGGCGACGTCGCCCGTTCAATTCCCGTCGGCGAACTTGACCATGAGCCGACGTTCCTCGCCGGGTTTGACGCTGACCGGCAGGCCGGCAATCAGCTTCTCCGCTTCGAGGGTCAACGAATCGCCACCGCCGACAACACGGTAACTCCGGCCGGTCCGAGCCGTGAACCACTCGGGAAACTGATTGATGCGCGGATAGTCCAGCGGCAGTTTCATATGGGTCTTGTGCCGCTGCCGGTCGAAGACCAGCTTGCCTTCCCACGCCTTCTCCGTTGCCAGGGACAGATACAGCGTCTGGCCGGAGATCACGGCGCCGATGCGAAGATCCTGGCGCCACGGGTGGGCTGTGATGCCTTGCGTTTTCCACAGCGCATACATCAGCGAAGTGCGGGCGGAATTGCCGTCGCCGTGCCAGCCTTCGATCACTCCGTCGGCCTTCTGCTTGCTCCACATGGTGCGGATTTCGCTGTCGATCCAGTCGGCTGCCGACGGGACCGGCTCGCGGTTGAACAGCGTGATGGCGCCCTCGATCGAATCGGCATAGCCGTCGGCGCTGCCGCCTTCCCAGACCTGGCCGGTGTAGTGCCGCTTCAGATTTCCCAGCGCCTTGCGCACGGCGTCGCGGTAGGCATCCGTCCCATCCAGCAGCCAAACCGTATATATTCCGTCGTAGTTGTAGCCCCAGTTGTCGGTCAGCCCGCCGCTGGCCGCTCCGGTGCGGGTGTCGACGCGCCCGTGCATCATTCCGTGCTCGTTTCGGCCGATCTCCAGGATGCGATCGTACATTTCGTGCAAGGGCTTGCGGTATTCCTCTCGTTTGTGCGGGGCGGCATGAGCGCAGGCCACATACAGTTCGGACAGGCCGTTGATGACCTCGCAGGAATGATCGCTCAGCGCCAGAACTTTGATGTCGCGGGTGGGGTGGTTCGTGCCCAGAAGGTAGTAATCGCCGAGCCGAATGGACCAGTCGAGGTACTTGCGCTGGCCGGTGAACCAGAACAGGCGCGAGCAGGCCTGCAAGAGATCGCCGTTGACTTCGAAATTGAGCGTGGGAATCCGGCCGGAAGGCGTGTCGATACCGGCGTTCTTCCAGATGTCGTCGATGATGCCGATGGCTCGCTCGCTCCATGGACTGGGTCCGAGCCATTCTGTTATCGGCAACAGGCCGTCCTTCACGTATTCCGCGCCGTCGAAGATGATGGCGTCGAGGTCGATCTTCTCGCGCCGCCAGCTTTTCTTGCTGAATGAGTAGTCGTCCGGCAACCTGTCAACCCGGCATGTCAGCCGGGTTTCGGTGCGGAGCATGTCTAGCATTCGACCATTCAACAGCGTCTGGTCGGTCATGGCGGCCGTCAGCACCATGTATGGATAGTTGTCGGCGGCGGAATCCCGGCCATTCCAGAAATCGCGGCTTTCGCGCAGGTTTCTGGGAATCAGGCCCGTGGCCGGATCCGCATGCGCCAGCCAGCCGTCGATGAATCGACGGGACCGATAGAAGGCCTCGGCAGCCAGCCTGCCGTTCTTCTCGGCCAGCACGAATTGCCGCTCCACGTCGGGATTTTGCGGCTGTTGTTTCGGCGGAGGCTGGCGATCCCAGAGTTTGCGCATTTCGGGAAATGCCTCGACAGTCGAAGCAGCGCCGACGACCGCGACAAAATCCGCCTTGATGCGATGTGCCGGCCGCGAGAGTTCCGGCCGGTTCGTATCGCCGCCCGGCGCGGTCAGCCGCGCCTCCGCGATGAACGCGGGTGTGCCCCCGGTTCGCGACAGCAGAATATCGTATCGCTCGCCCTGAATGTCCGCGGGAATGGGGATCGTCAGCCATCGCCAGCCTTTGTAGCCGCCGGCCGACAGTGGAATTGCCCGCCCGTTCAAGGTCAACGTGGCGGTTCGCACGTCCGACTTGGCGCCCCAGAGCAACTGCAGCGCGTGTCCTGCCGTCGGCCGGGCCTCGATCCGCAATTCGATCGACTGCTTTCCAAGCCACCGATAAGTGAGGCCGTCATAAGACTCGCCGCCGTCAGTGAACCGGACCCAGGCAATCGCCTCGCCATCATCCACCTTGTCTCGCAGCGGACCATCGGTCGCGAAGGTCAACATTGGCGTGAACAACAGGAGTACTGGAAGGCAAGGGGGGCAGATCATGGATGAATCATACTTTGTCGCGACAAGCGGTTGTAGGCCGAATGCGGTTGCCGACGCCGCATGAGCCGGCGAATGCGGTAATATGGGCGTATGTATCGCGGGAAGCCAATTATCGGCATTGTCGGCGGAATCGGCAGCGGGAAGAGCTTTGTCGCATCACTGTTCGGTGAGCTCGGCTGCCTGGTGATCGACTCGGACCGGCTTATTGCCCAGGTTTACCAGCGTGAGGATGTACGGCAGACGCTGCGGCAATGGTGGGGACCGGGGGTTTTCGATCCGGCCGGCGGTATCGACCGTCAGGCCATCGCGGGCCGGGTTTTCGACGACGCCGAGGAGCGTCACCGGCTGGAGAGTCTGTTGTTTCCGCTGGCATCACAACTTAGAGATGAGCAGATGGCGGCGAGCGGACCGGACACCGTGGGGTATGTTTGGGATGCGCCTTTGCTGATCGAGGCCGGATTGGCCGACCGTTGCGATGCGATTGTCTATGTGGATGTGCCGGATATGACCAGGGCGGGGCGGGTCATGGAAAGCCGCGGCTGGACCATGCAGGAATGGCAACGTCGGGAAAAAACGCAATTGCCACTGGACAAGAAGCGGAAAATGGCTAAATATATGTTGCGCAACACCGCCGGTGCGGACGAAGTCCGCAGTCAAGTCCGCGAATTGCTCTCCCGAATTGTGGCTGACATGTGCGGAAGGGAATGCCAAGAGGCTTAACCGGCAATAGTTCCGACCCCTTTGAGGATGTTCCCCGTCAGTGTCCGTCCGGGGCATTAAGCCAGGGCGGCAAATCAGTTGAATCTTTTTTCACCCTTTTGGAGGCCCATACAAATGGCCAAGAGTCCAAGGCGACGTACGACTCACGAAGACGCCGATTCGATCGGTAACGTCAAGAGCGAGACAGAGGAATCCACAGCCAGACCGCGTTCCCAGAAGCACCACCGAAGTACCAGGCCACAACGAACCGAGTCCCAGGAGGAGTCGCAGGCAGCACAGTCCGCGGTCGCCGTCGATTCCGTCGAATCCCCGGAACGGACTGAGGATGCCGTCGAGACGCTGCTTCGTCCGATCAGCCCCGAACCGGTCGCGGTTCCTCCAGCTCCTGAACCTCCAGCGCCAGTCGCGGCGCCGGCCCCGCCGCCTCCGCCGCCTCCGCCGCCGGTCCCGGTCTCCCAGAGCGGGCATAATGACGTGGCTGTCATCGACGCGGAAACCAACGCCAAATATGAGTCTGTCAAGGGTGGCAAGCTATACATCCGCGACCTTCAGAAGATGGAGGTCCATCAGCTCCACGACATGGCCCGTGCTGACGGGATTCAGGACTACATCGGCATGAAGAAGCAGGATCTGATCTTCCAGATTCTGCGGTCACGCATCAAGCAGAACGGCCTGATGTATGGCGAAGGCGTCCTGGAAATCCTGCCGGATGGATTTGGGTTCCTGCGTTCGCCGGAGTTCAACTACCTCCCCGGGCCGGATGACATCTATATCTCTCCATCGCAAATCCGCCGTTTCGGCCTGCGGAATGGCCATGTGGTTCAGGGTCAGATTCGCCCGCCCAAGGAATCAGAGCGGTACTTCGCGTTGCTTCGCGTCGAGGCGATCAACGGCGAAGACCCCGACCGCATCACCGAGATCACCAATTTCGAGGATCTGACGCCATTCCACCCCAACCGACGCCTGGTTCTTGAGGCCGACCCCAAGGACCTGAACATGCGAATCGTCGATCTGGTCACGCCCATCGGCAAGGGCCAGCGCATGCTCATCGTCGCCCCGCCGCGCACCGGCAAGACGGTGTTGCTGCAGAAGATCGCCAACGCCATCACCAAGAACCATCCCGAGGGCGTGCTGATCGTGCTGCTGATCGACGAGCGTCCCGAAGAAGTCACCGACATGGAGCGCAACACCAAGGCCGAGGTCGTCAGCTCGACGTTCGACGAGCCGGCCAGCCGCCATGTGCAGGTGGCGGAGATGGTAATTGAGAAGGCCCGCCGTTATGTCGAATTCGGCCGCGACGTTGTCATCCTGCTGGACTCCATCACCCGGCTGGCCCGCGCCTACAACACCGAAGTGCCGCACTCCGGCAAGATCCTGACCGGCGGCGTGGATGCCAACGCCCTGCAGAAGCCCAAGCGGTTCTTCGGGGCTGCCCGTAATCTGGAAGAAGGCGGCTCGCTGACGATTCTGGGCACGGCCCTGATCGACACCGGCTCGAAGATGGACGAAGTGATCTTCGAAGAGTTCAAGGGCACCGGCAACGCCGAACTGCACCTGGACCGCCGCCTGGTGGACAAGCGCGTCTGGCCGGCCATCGACATCAACGCCTCCGGCACCCGCCGCGAGGAATTGCTGCTCGACCCCAAGGAACTCGAACTGGTTTATCGCCTGCGCCGCGTGCTCAGCGACATGAATCCTGTGGAGGCCGTCGAATTGCTCAAGGGTCGCCTCGAGAAGGTTCCGAGCAACGCCCAGTTCCTGATGTCGATGAATCTGGATTGACCGGTGGATTGCTGCCGGTCCCGAACAACAACCAACGCGATGTTTCCGCAACCGCGATCGTTGATCGCGGTTGCTTTACCAGGGGTGTTGGGAGATTCGGCCAGGCCCCTGTGTGATGAATTGCGGTCGCAAGCTATACTCAGTCGCTCTTGAGCCAGGACACCAACAATCCCAAACCCAGGAAGAGAGTCGATGCCTTTCTGCGCGCCCTGCGCTATCTCTGGCCGCACCGGCGGTTCGTCCTGGTGTCCATTCTATGCGCCTTCGTTGTCGGCGGGGTTTTCACTGCCGGGCTGGGCACCATGCTCCCGGTGATGCAGATTCTCATCAACGGCGACACCATCGAGGACTGGGTCAACCGCAAGATCGTCGAGGAGCGCCTCCAGGTGCGCCTGGCGGATGACAATTTCACCGTTCGCCCCATCAAGATCGGGCCCGATGGCGCCGCGGCGGCGGCCGGGTTGCCGGTCGGGTCGGCCTGGACCCTCCCCGAAGCAGTGCCCGATCCCAAGCCCGCCAGCCGGCTTTTGGCCTACCTAGCCGATGCCGGCCGCACCAGTGCGCAGCTCATGGTCCAGGACCGAGCGGCCGTCACGGTGCAGATGAAGCCGGCGCCGTCCTGGGTGTACGCCGGACAGTCCGTCGCCCGAGTGTTGCCGACGCATCCCGTCGGCGCCATCGCCGTGGTCCTGGCGTTCATCATCGCCCTGTCCGTCTTCGGCAACACCATGCGATTCTTTCAGGAGTACTATTCCGAGAAAGCCTCCATCCTGGCCGTGCGCGACCTCCGCAAGCTGACCTACGACCACGCCCTGCACCTGCGTCTGGCGTTCTTTGGCCAATGCGGCACCAGCGATGTCACCCACCGCATCACCCAGGATGCCCAGGGTCTGCAGGACGGCATGAAGGGCATCCTGGGCAACAGCATTCAGGAACCGATCAAGGCGGCCATGGCGTTGGGGCTGGCCATGGCTCTCTCGTGGCAGATCACGCTTTTCATCATCGTCTTCGCCCCGCTGATGCTGGCTATCATCCGCAAGTTCGGCAAGCACGTCCGGCGGGCCGCGCGTGCCGCCCTGCAAAGCAGCGCGGCCATGCTGGGCCAGATCGAAGCCACGCTCATCGGCATCCGCGTCGTCAAGGCCAACAACGCCGAACCATTCGAGCGCCGGCGTTTCCGCGACATGCTGGGCAGGCTCGTCCGCGAGCAGCTCCGCATCGCCAGGCTGGAGGCCTTCAACACGCCGACGCTGGAGATGTGTACGCTGGTAGTTGTTTGCTGTATTGTCCTCTACGCTTCCTACATGGTGCTGGTGGCCCAGGCGCTCAAGACCAGCACCTTTTTCCTGGTGATGGCCTGTCTCGTCGGCATCGGTGAATCGCTTCGCAAGACCAGCAAGATCAACACCATCATCCAGAAGGCCAACGCCGCCGCCGCCCGGCTGTTCGAGGTGATCGACCTCGAGGTTGAGCGGCCTCGCCTCCGTACGCCCCAGACCCACCGCCCGCGCAAGGTGCTGCCGCCGCTGGCCCGCGAGATCCGCTTCGAGGACGTCACGTTCACCTATCCCGGCGCCAATGTCGCCGCGATATCCAACGTCAGTCTGGTTGTCGAGCGCGGCCGGTCGGTCGCCGTGGTCGGTCGCAACGGCAGCGGCAAGACAACCCTGATGGCTCTGTTGCCGCGTTTCTTCGACCCGCAGACCGGGCGGATTCTCATCGACGGTCTGGACATTCGCGAGGCGACGCTGCTTTCGCTGCGGAAGCAGATCGGCATCATCACGCAGGACTCGGTGGTCTTCCCCGGCACCATTGCCGAGAACATCGCCTACGCCAGCCCGAGGACCGCCCGCGAACAGGTCATCGCGGCCGCCAAACGCGCTTTCGCCCACGACTTCATCATGGAAAAGCCCCAGGGCTACGATACGGTGCTGGGCGAGCACGGCGCGCAGCTCTCAGGGGGGCAGAAACAGCGGCTCTGCATCGCTCGCGCCATACTCCGCGACTCGCCCATTCTGATCATGGACGAGGCCACCAGCCAGGTGGACGCCGAGAGCGAGAACCTGATCCAGCAGGCCATTGATAAATTGATGCGTGAAAGAACGACGTTTGTGGT
>CAYSSA010000080.1:8740-12147 GCA_964433485.1 uncultured Tepidisphaeraceae bacterium
AGCACGATCCGCTCGGCCGACAGCATCGTGGTCATGGACCGCGGCGAAATCGTCGGCCTGGGCCAGCACGATTCCCTGATGCAGGGTTGCGAGGTGTATCGGCAGTTGTACGAGCGGCAGATGGGTGCGTGAGGCGGAGGGAGCGGATTTCGCGGATGGATGATGTTGCCGTCGGGCAATACGCGCCTTCGATTCAACACCCAGACACCGCACGGCCTTGCCGCGAGCAAACGGATTGGGGCATGGAGTCGCGCAGTCGTGAAGCGGACGAGCGCCGCTCCTGATCCTCAGCGGCGCGGTTCGGCCTGAGGCGCGGCCAGCCGCAGGGGATACATCCCCTTTCCCACTTCCCGGCAGGCGGCGATGGTTTCGGCGTAGGGGGTGTCGGCGATGTCCACGAAGCCGATCTGGTAGTTCTCCTCATCATACACCCGGCCGGTCGTGGGCTGGTCCTGGTACTGGAACCAGTGACAGCCGACGAACTGAGGATGTTGCAGGGCGCCGCGGACATACTCGGCGTAGGCCTTGGCGCGCGCGGTCTGATTCTTGGTGGGAACCAGTCCGGTGTGGAACATGCCGCGGTCCAGGGCGCCGAAGTGGAACTCGCCGATAATCAGCGGCACATCCTGCCCGCCGGGCATTTTCAGATTGGCCACGGAGCGTCTGTACAGATTGTAGCTGACGACATCACAGAACTTGGCGGCCGCGGAGGCCGCCAGCGGGTTGGTCCAGGCGAAGCGGCAGCCCAGATAGAGCTGGTTCGGGGCCACCTGCTTGACGGCATCGCGGACGGTGCGGAAGTATTGCTCGGCAATGTGGGTGTAGAACGCCTTGAGGTCGGCTTCCGCTTTGGCTTTCTCCGGCGCGACCCGTGACGCCAGAAGCGCATCCCAGGACTCGTGCTTGGTGCTCCAGGCGGAGTTGAGCCTGTCGATGGTGGTGTATTTCGCCTTGAGGTCGGCGATGAACGCCAGCTTGGCTGGTTGCTCGGGCGGAGACTTCAGCGTGGCAATGGCCAGCGAAGTCTCATCGCCCCAGCTCATTTCATTGTCCACGAAGAAGCCAATGCACCAGGGGTCTCCGGCCGCCCCGCCGGCGTGTCGCTGCATGGCGCGTTCGACCGATGCCTTGTTGGCCGGGTCGAACGGATCGGGGAACTTGCCCCAATACCCGTCGCTGCCCTCGATGGGTTTCCGGCCAAAGCCGGCGTTGGCGGTGTAGGGGGTCTTGCGCAATTTGGCGACGTTGCCATCGGACCAGTTGGCAATGGTGTTGAGGCCCCAACTTCGCAAGCGGCGATGGATGACGGGAATCACCTGGGTCTGCCAGTCGTTGCCGTACTTGCGCTTGAGATTGGCCGAGGCGAAGCTGAAACAGCGGGGATTCTTGCCGGCGTAGTAGCCCTTGAGGCAGTAGGGTGAACTGAGGAACTCGGCGAAGTCGGGCTTGTCGCCGGGGAAATCGGCGAACCAGTCCTTGCGGTCGTCGATGGGCGTGGCGTCGGCCATCCGCACGCAGTCGATGCCTTGCGAGAAGAAAAGTCTGCCGTCGGGATCGACCAGCCACCATTTGCCCTGGTGTTTCTCGACGCGGAAGAAGCCCGTGGCTTTCAGGGTCGGGCCGGCGGACCATCCACCCCAGGCGTTCCAGTCGGTCGGGCCGGGATTGGCGGCCAGGTCGGCTTCCTCCTGCTGGCGGCGCAGGCGGAGTTCATCCAGCGAATGCACCTTGCCCGGCCAGTCGCGGTGGATGTATTGCCCGAAGGCGTCGATGAGCGGGAAGAAGTTCTCAGGCGGCGGCTGGTATGATCCGCCAGCGCGGAGGTTGGACACCTCCCATGTATGGCCGGCACTGGGTTTGTTGATGTAAAAGAGGATCTGCGTGACGTTGGCCGGGTCGATGGGGTTTCCCGACATGCCGTAGGGGTAACCGCGCATGCCGAAGAGCTTCTTTTTCAGCGGCCAGGCCCGAATGAAGTGTACGGTCAGCGTGCCGGCTTCACCGGGCTGGAGGGAGATCCGTCCGTTGAGGCAGTTGGCCGTGCCGTCGGCGCCCGGGTTGTCCACACGGCAATTGACGGTGATAGGCTCCTTGCCGAGGTTGCGGATTTCGGCGCTGAACTGCTCATATGGAGATAAATCCCACTTGCCTCCAGGGGCCGGGAGGGTGATGCCCGGCCAGGTGTGGGTCTTGCCAGTGGTTACACGCAGAGCGGTATGGTCGGGGGAAACGGCAAGAGAGGCCGTGGCGTCAGTGGTCTGGACGGACTTGATGTCAAAGCGGGAGTCAAGTTTGACCAGCGATGTTTCGGCGGCCGGGCAGCGGCCGGCGAAGCAGATGATGACAATAATATGAATAATGGGTTGGTAATGGCGGAGGGTTGCAGGAAACATGAATATGTTGTACAGCCTTGCCTCACGAGTGCCAATGGCCAGCAGTGCAGCCGCTCAATCTCCGCCGCCCATGCCCCGGAGCCTTTTCGGGTATGAGGTGATCGACCGCATCGGCGAGGGGGCGGGCTCGTGGGTCTACGCCGTGAGCGAGCCGGGAACAGGGCAACTGCTGGCGCTGAAGCATGTCGTGCCGAAGACGGACAAGGAAATGCGCTATGTGGCGCAGCTCGACAACGAGTTTCAGGTTGCAAGGCAGTTTCGCAACAGTCTGTTGAGGCGGGCGATTGACTACAAGGTGAACAAGTCGCTGTTCCGTCGGATCACCGAGGCGGCGCTGGTGCTGGAACTGGTGGACGGGATTCCGCTGGATAGGCATCCGCCGCTGTCCCTGAGGCAGACGGTCGATGTGTTCATGCAGGCCGGTCGAGCGCTGTCGGCGGTGCATTACCTGCTCTACGTTCACTGCGATTTCAAGCCCAACAACATCCTGGTGCAGCCCGACGGCAAGATCAAGCTGATCGACTTCGGGCAGTGCTGCCGAAGCAACACGATCAAGGAGCGTGTCCAGGGCACGCCGGACTTCATTTCGCCCGAGCAGGTGCGGCTCAAGCCCGTGACCATCCGCACCGACATCTACTGCTTCGGGGCTTCGATGTATTGGGCGCTGACGCGACGGCCGGTGCCGACGCTGTTCACGGTGGAGAAAGCCGACCGCGACGTGGTGATCAAGGGCCGGTTCCCAGCGCCCGCCGAGTTGAACCCCGAAGTGCCGCCCGCCTTGTCGGAACTGGTGATGGAGTGCGTGCGATCCGACGCGCTCAAGCGCCCGCAGGACATGCACATGGTGGTGGCGCGCCTGGGGGATGTGAAGGTCGGATGAGGCAAGGGAAGCGGGAATGAGGCGTCGGAAGACCAATAGCGCCGGCGAGACTGATCGGTCGGCCGCGGTGGAAGATGCGGAGGGATAGACAGATGCGGTCGTCGCCGCTATCGAGGTCGAACGCGTGGGCGGCC
>CAYSSA010000080.1:12157-13167 GCA_964433485.1 uncultured Tepidisphaeraceae bacterium
TGCTGCTCGCGGTGGCGCCGGCGGTCCTGTGGCCGGGGGATACGCCGTGGACCTATGACGAACCGGCCGAGGTGGCGATCGCGCTGCAGGCCAACCGGCGAGGCGAACTGGCGGCGCACGGACTGGCGGGCAATTTCTATCTGAAGTACGGGCCGTTGCCGATCCAGCTCTATCAGGCGATGCTCCTGGTCAGCCATGATCCTCGCGCGCTGGTGGTCATGCGCGGCCTGCTCTTTTCCGTGACAACCGCGGCGTCGCTGTTGTGGCTTGGGAGCAGTCTCAGGCTGAACCGATGGTTCGTGGCGGCCGTGGTGCTCGCGCCCCAGTTGTGGATGAACAACCGCATGTTGTGGGCGGCCAGCATGGGGATTCCGGTGGGTATGCTGGCGCTGGCGGCCTATGCGGCGTTTCTGCGCAACGGCTCCAGCGCGGCGTTGACGACGGCATTGGGTGCTGCTGTTGCCCCGCTGTTTATCCATCCGCAATCCGCTCCACTGTCGGCGGTTCTGGTCGGGCATATGCTGTGGCGGCACCACAAGGCGCTGTGGCGATGCCGAGTCGCCGTCATGGCCTTGGCGGCCATTCTGGGAACGCTCAATGGACGCTATATCCTGTATGCGGCGCATGCGGTGAGCGAGAACCTCGGCTGGTCGATCCGCTCGGGATATCCGGGCGAGTCCTCGCGGACAGCCGCAATGGCCGGTCCGCTGCTGGGCGGGAGGTTGCTGGGCGGAGCGGATTTCGATGATGCGGAACGGCTGCTGGGCGGTCCGCGCGGGCTTTTGGCGGTTGTCCGTTGGGTGTCCTGGATGCCGGCGCCACTGGTGTGGCTGGGGATTGTCGCGGCCGCGCGGCGGTTGCCGGTCGGGCGGCGTGGGGGTGACATGCCGCCGCACGACCCCGCCGACACCCTGGCGCTGCTCGCTCTGGTCGGGTTGGGTCTGCTGTCGGGCTATTTCGGTCTGCTGCGGGTGCCGCCGGCGCCTCAGTATTTTTTCGGCACCTTCCCA
>CAYSSA010000080.1:13177-17755 GCA_964433485.1 uncultured Tepidisphaeraceae bacterium
TCTTTGTTCTATTGGCCTGGCTGGCCGTCGATAGGCTGGGTAGAGCGGGGGCCGCGGTGATCGCTGTCTACGGGTTGTCGGTTGGCGCGCTGACGCTGGGCGTCATGGTTCAGGTGCATCGCCATGGCTGGCCCCCCGGATTGCGTTCGCCCACGCTCAACGAACAGATCGCACTGGTGCGCAGGCTTGAAGGCTATGCGGACACGACTGCGCTGACCGATGTGGCCTGCTATCAGTTGCAGCCGCCGTATGCTCTCTGGGTCCTGCGGATGCTCTTGTCGCCCCAAAGGCCCATGCCGGCAACTTACAGCGGCCGGCTGGTGATTCGGCATCAGCCGGGACCGGCGGGTCGCCTCGGCCGGATTGAACTGATCGAGGCCCGCGATGACGCCGATATTCCGCCAAACGCACGTCCGGTGAGCCTGTATCATCCGTAGGAGGAACCTTCGATGTGCCGCAACCGGCTTTGTCTCGTGATCTGGTATTTCCTGACGATGCTTGCCTCGCTCCCGTCGGCCCGTGCCGCGGATGAGGCTCGGTCGGCCAACGTGTGCCTTCGCGACACGCTGAACAACTGCCGCATACAGTTCGAGCAACAGAAGAAGGGTCATGTGGCATTCATCGGGGGATCGATCACCGAGATGAACGGCTACCGTCCGATGGTGTGCGAGATTCTCAGGCGCCGGTTTCCGGCGACGGAATTCACCTTCACGGATGCCGGCCTGTCGTCCACATGCTCGACAACCGGCGCTTTCCGCGCGCAGACGGACGTATTCGGCAAGGGCCCGGTCGATCTGTTTTTTGTCGAGTTCGCGGTGAACGACGACCAGGACGCCCATCACAGCAGGCAAGCGTGCATTCGCGGGATGGAAGGCCTCGTGAGACAGGCATTGCGGCACAATCCCAACGTGGACATCGTCATCACGCATTTTATTAACCCCGAAATGATGGAGACGCTCAGGGCGGGCAGGACGCCGCTGACGGCCGGGGCGCACGAGGAAGTCGCCGAGCGATACGGCATTTCCACGATCAATCTCGCCAGGGAGGTGACCGAACGGATTGTGGCGGGAAAGCTCACATGGAAGGAATTCGGCGGAGTGCATCCTGCCCCGCTCGGCAACGCCATCTGCGCAGGGATGATCGATCAGTTGATGGAGCGGGCATGGAACAGGCCGCTGGCGGCGGACGCGAGGAAGATTCCACGGCCGTTGCCGGAGCCGCTTGATCCGCTGAGCTATGAACGCGGCCGGTTCGTCGAATTGGAGCAAGCGAAGATTGCCGGCGGGTGGCGGATCGAGACACCTGACTGGAAGAGCATCAAAGGTTCCACGCGTAAGCAGTTCAATGCGATTCCCCTGCTGTGCGCCGAGGGGGCGGGGGCGGAGATGAGCCTGGAGTTCTCCGGTACGGCGGTCGGCGTGTTCGTGGTCGCGGGTCCGGACGCGGGAATCGTCGTTGCGAGCATCGACGGCGGTCCGCCGGTGGAGGCAAACCTGTACCACCGCTACAGCGCGGGTCTGCACTATCCGCGCACGGTGATGCTGGCGACGGACCTCAAGGCCGGTCAACATACGCTGACGCTTCGCGTATCCGACAAGACCACCAGCGCCGGCCACGCGGTTCGCATCGTGAAGTTTGTGGCGAACTGAGCGGCCGCTCGGGGTCAATTCGAGGCGCCGCCGCGCATGATTGCCAACACCAGTTGCACGGCGTCGGCGGGCCGTCCGATGACGGCGCCGATGACCAGGGCGGATTCCATGAAGGCGTCGATCGTGTTGTACCGCGTGGCGACGAATCGCGGGCCCGTTTCGCCGCAGGCCGAGGCGATGATCGACCGCCAGGCCGGCAGGCACGGATCGTCCGTGCTGGCGAATACCAGCGAAGGGGCGAATTCGGCCAGACGCGCGGGCGCGTCGGTGTGTTCAATGGAAAGATCCAGCATCCGGCCGGAAAAACCGAGCGCCTTCAGTAGATAGGTGGCCGCCGGGGAGAGCGAGACGATGCGCATGAGAAGACTCCGTTCGACCCGTTGCGCGGGGTCTGAAAGGGAACGGCGCGCTCGTGAGAAGGGATGGAGCCTGGTCTGATCATCGGCCGTCCCGAGTCGCGAGGACGCACAAGCCGGGCCGGCCGCCCGATGCGGCCGACTCCGATTCCCCGGGCCGGTCTTCTGACTGAGGACTCCCGCTCTGCCGGCCTTCCCGTCCGATCAAGGGCAGTGGCGCATGGCAGGCGATCGACATCCATCACAGCGGCGCGTCCGTGCCGGAATAGGGGGAGGTTTCCCGCCGTCACCGGCTTCCCGTTCGTCGCGACAACTCGCGGCGGGCCTTTCGCCGCCCGGGGCAGGGCACACCATAACATGAAAGGCCCCTGGGTCAATGCAGCGAGCGTTGTCAGAGCGGCGCGGCCGGCACAACAGGGCATGGTCCATACCACACTTGCAGAGCCATCGCCTTGGGTGGAAGGAATCCGCCACCGAGGCGAGGAGGCACGTAGAGAACGCGGCATATCGCCGCTCAATGCGCCTCCGTGTCTTCATCTCCGGGTCGAACGAATAATGGGCTCCGCCACGCTTGTGAAAATCTTGCGAGTTTTTTCTTGCACCGACAAGACACAAGTTGTAACCTGCTTTGGGTTTCACAAGGAGTTATTCCATGCGTTATGTTGGGAAAACGGGTCGGGCGGCCGGTCTGCTTTGCGCTTGCGTTGAATCCTTCGAGTCGAGATTGTTGCTCAGTTCCGGAGACTTGGACTCCACGTTCGGTTTTGGCGGGCGGACGGTCTTGCAGATTCCGGGTCCGGGCAATGCCAGCGGCCATGCGATCGTCGCGCTCCCGGGGGGCGATGTGCTGGTCGCGGGGCAGGCGGCCGGCAAGTTCGCCGTCGCCAGGTACGATACTGTCGGGCAACTCGTCCCCGGATTCGGCACGAACGGACTGGCGATTTTCTCGTCGCTGCGTGGTTCGGCAACGGCGCTGGCGGTGGACCTCGACGGCAATGCCTACGTGGCCGGCACCGCGAACGTCGGCGGCGCGCTGGACATGGCGGTGGCGAAGATCAACGCGGCGACCGGCGTCCTGGACATCGGTTTCGGCAGCGGTGGGGTGGCGCTGAGCGACCAGCCCGGCAACGATCAGGCATCGAGCGTGGCGTTGTGCCAAGACGGCAGAATCGTCGTCGGCGGGTGGACCGACGCCAACACCGATGTGGACTTCGCGGCCGTGCGGTTCAACGCGGACGGTTCGCTCGACACGGGTTTTGCGGGTGGAATGGCAACCGTAGACATTCTGGTCGCGGATATGGCCTATGACATGGTTCTGCTGGATGGCCAGGTCATTCTTGTCGGGCAGTCGAGCACGGGCGCCACCTCGGTGGCGAGCATGGTGCGACTGGATGGTGCGGGCGAGCTGGTCCAGTCGTTCGGCGCGGGCGGCGTCGTAACCCATGCCTTTGCCGGCGCGGCATCCGCCGCCGGCGTGGCGATCGTTGGCGGCGAAATCGTTATCGCCGGAAACAGCGGGCTGGCGGTGGGGCTGGCGAAATACGATTCGGCCGGCCTGGAACTGGCATCCACAGTTGATTCGGCGGCAACGATGATTGTGAATACGCTGGTTGTGGACGCCGCGGGAAATCTCGTCGTGGCCGGGACGCATATTGGAACAGGAACCGACTTCGCCATCGCGCGTTACACACCGGCACTTGCGCCGGACGCGGGATTCGGCGTGTTGGGCACCACCATTGTGCCGGGTGGTTCGGATGCGGACCAGGGTCGCGCGGCGGCCGTTCTGGACGATGGCTCGGTGCTGGTGGCGGGGCAGATTGTCAACGCCAACGACAACAGCGAGATCGCCGTGGTCAAGGTCGATGCGTTTGGCCAGCTCGACGTTACTTGGGATGGTGATGGCCTGGTGACGACAGCCCACGAGGAAGCCCGGAGCAACTCCGCGCGCGCGATGGGCTGGCAGAGCGACGGCAGGATCCTGATGGCGGGCGAAAGCGACCCGGGTAATGGCAACTCGCTTGTGGTTGTGCGGACATTGCCCGACGGACAACTGGACACGGGATTCGGCGCCGGCGGCAGCGTCATCATCGACCTGCCGGGCTTCGAGATATTGGCGGGAATGACCGTTGACAGCAGCGATCGGATCATCCTGGCGGGCATGTTTGTTGATGATCTCACGGCGTCTTTGAGCATCATGCTGATCCGCCTGCTGGCCGACGGACGGATGGATTGGGCGTTTGGCGATGGCGGAGTGTCGCTGACTTATCTGCCGGAGTTGAGCGGCATTGGTGCGGTGACGATGAGCGGCGAACGGATTGTGCTGGCCGGATCGGTCATCACCGACACCAGCCATCTGGCGGCGTTTGGATTCTCGGCGGACGGTTCGCTGGATGATTCGTTTGGCGTTGACGGAGTAGCGATCGCGTTGAGCGGCAGTTCGCAGGACATGCCAGGGGCGATTCTGGCAACAAGTAATGGCATTCTCGTCGGCGGATCGGCTTATGATGATCCAAGTGGCGGATCCAACTGGAAACTCGTGCGATTCACTCTGGACGGCGTGGCCGACGGCACTT
>CAYSSA010000080.1:17787-18696 GCA_964433485.1 uncultured Tepidisphaeraceae bacterium
ATGGACACCGAAGGCGACGCCGACATGATCTGGTCGCTGGCTCAAGACGGCGCCGGGATCATCGCCGCCGGAACACGCGGCGACACCATGGCCGTTGCCCGGTTCGCGGCCGACGGCACAATGGCTGCGGCAACGCATGTGGACTTTGGCGGCAGCTCCGACGCCAGAGCGATCACGCCGGTGGGGGACAAGCTGGTCCTTGGCGGGTATGCGGTTACGCCCGAGGGGTTCCTTGATGTGGCCGTCGCGAGATTGAACCGTAGTGATCTGTCCCTCGACCATACCTTCGGCAGTGAGGGTCTGGTCACCTATGGCCGCGTCGTTGCGATAGACGAGGCGGTGGGTTTGACCGTGCAATCCGGCGGGCGGATTGTGGTCGGGGCGGCCTGGAACGGGGGCGATCTGGCCCTGCTGGGGCTGCTCGGCGACAGCGGCGGCGGCAACGAGGATCCCACGCCAAACCCAGGCGGACCTTATTCCGTGGCTGAGGGCGGTTCGGTGCTTCTTGATGCGTCGGGCTCGTTTGATTCGGACGGTTCGGTTGTCTCGGCCGTGTGGGACCTTGATGGCGATGGCGTGTTCGAAACCGCGGGCTTCAGCGTGCTTTTCAGTGCGGCGGGGCTTGACGGTCCCGCGGTGGCGACCGTCTGGGTCGAGGTTCGCGACAACCTCGGCGGCATATCGCGCGCCCCGGTGACGATCACCGTGAACAACGTCGCCCCGTCGATCGACGGCTTGGTTGTGCCTTCGACCGTGCAGCCCTTCGTCACCTCGGCGTTCACGGCGAATGTCAGCGATCCGTGTCCGGGCGACGCCATCGATATCGCCTGGTCCGTGGTCGATCAGTACAACAACACCATCGACACCGGCTCCGGCGCCGTGTTCAACTTCACGCCGCTGGTGTCGGGC
>CAYSSA010000081.1:0-247 GCA_964433485.1 uncultured Tepidisphaeraceae bacterium
GATGACGCCGGCGTATCGTTTCCGCACCGATCAGATCGACCGGTTGTGCGAACACATCGCGGCCGAGGGCGAATCGGTCGCGCTGGTCGCCATCACGGCCATCGAGTCCACCGCCGCGCGAGTGGCGCGTATGCCGAGCGACCCCGCGGCCTACGCCCGACTTCTCTACGTTACGTTACGTCAGCTTGACGCCTGCGGTCTGCGCGCGATTTTCGTCGAACTCCCGCCCGATGAGCCGCCATGGCAA
>CAYSSA010000081.1:266-4303 GCA_964433485.1 uncultured Tepidisphaeraceae bacterium
GATCGTCTTCACCGCGCCACTTCCGTGTTGCGGTTTCCTTGAGGCGGCGTCCCCTCACGCCGACAAGAGGACTGATGCCGGCACTTATCACTCCGGATCCGTCAATGCGCGCTTGAGCGATTGGGCGGCGGCCGCCACGTCGTCGGCGGCAGTCACGGCGGACGTAACTGCGACCGCCGGGATTCCCGTCCGGCGCACCTCGGCGACGTTGGAATGCGTAATGCCGGCAATGGCGACAGCCGGAATCCGGATGTGCCGCGCGACCTGCCGGGCGTAATCCAGGCCGGGCAGAATGTTCCGAGGCTTTGTGGAGCTTGGAAACACCGGTCCGACACCGATGTAGTCGGCGCCATCCCTCACCGCCTGTTGCGCCTGTTCGATACCGTGCGTGCTCACCCCGACGAGCTTGTCTGGGCCGACGATCTTACGCACCTCAATACAGGGCAGATCCTCCTGCCCGACATGCACTCCGTCAGAACGGCAATGTCCGGGCGGTCGTTGATGATGCACAGCAGACCGTGCCGATGGCAAAGTTCGGTCAGCCGACGCGCCCGCCGCAGCAGTTCGCCGCCTTCCATGGATTTTTCGCGTAGTTGCAGGCAGTCAGCCCCGCCGAGAATCGCCTGCTCGGCGGTCTGAAACCACGGCCAGCGGCAGTGGGACTCGGTGATCAGCACATAAAGGCGGACCTCCGCAAACCGCGACCCGGGCAACAGCCTGCGGGCGATGGCCTGCTCGGCAATGTAGAAGCGAGATCGGAGCTTTTCCAGCGAGACAGCCGCCGGCGCCCGGTCGGGCGAAGCCGGGGCTTCGGGCGTTTTCAGGACCGCCTCCAGAACACGCAGTGCCTCGCCGAGGCGCTTCCCGGCGGCAATGGCCACGCTGGCAAGATTCGGTCGCTGAAGTTCGCTCGCCGTCTTGTTGTCCGTTCCGACATCCCCGGCCGTGTCCCGATGCAGGATCGCCTGCGGCAGATAAGGCCCGATGGATCGAGCCAAATCATGACGGATGCCCTTGAGTTCGGCCGAAAGGACATCGTCGTTCAGGGCGAACCTCGCGCAGTCTTCAAGCACCCGTAGCGCTTCGCGGGCACGGTTTGCATTGGCGTCGAGAATGCGATATGCACTGGTGCTTAACATCTGTCAATGAGGGTGTTTTATCGAATCGATGAAGGGATTGTAAGGACATCATGAACGTAAAGAAACGCAACTGGTCACGGAACAAGCGGATTCTGGATGAGGCCGCCAAAGAGGTTGAGCGCGAAGCGCAGGCGGACAACGATTCGGAGAAGGGCGCCGCCACGGGCCTGTACGACCCGTCCGGGCAGCCCATTGTCGATCAGTTGCTCGCGGGTGACTGCATTCAGACGCTCAACGCCGGCCCGGAAGGCTGGATTGATCTGGTTTTCGCCGACCCGCCGTTCAACATCGGCTACATGTACGACGGGTATGACGACAAGCGCAAGTGCGAGGATTATCTCCAGTTCAGCGAAGACTGGATGCGGGCTGTCCACCGCGCGCTCAAGCCTGACGGATCGTTCTTCCTTGCCATTGGCGATGACTACGCCGCCGACCTCTGCTGCATCGCCCGCCGCAAGCTCGGTTTCAATATGCGGAACTGGATCATCTGGCACTATACCTTCGGCCAGCAGACGACCACCAAGGATGACAAGGAATTCACGTTCAACCCCGACGCCATCCGTGTGGCCTCCGCTCGCCAGACCACCTATGGCGACACCCGGGCCAATCCCACGGGCAAACTGCCGGATGACACCTGGTATCTCCGTCCGCAGGAAACCACCAACGACTTCTTCAACCCCGAGTGCGACACCTGGAATGTCTCGCGGGTTTGCGGCACCTTCAAGGAACGTGCCGGCTGGCATGGTTGCCAGATGCCGCTCGAAGTGCTCAACCGAATCATCGCCTCCGCGTCATCCCCCGGCGACATAGTCCTCGACCCCTTCAACGGTTCCGGCACCACCGCCGTTTCGGCCGCCCTGTTGGGCCGCAGGTATGTGGGCATCGACCAGAGCAAAGCCTATGTCGCTTTCGCCCGCAAACGTCTGGAGGAAACCGTGGCGGCCGTTCGCCAGGAAATCGGCGATAAGCAGTTGACAGTCAAGGAGTTGGAAGAACTCATGTCCGCCATTCGCCGCGGCACGCAGATCAGCCAGGTGCAGACGTTGACGGACGCGTTCGGGCGATCCCGGGTCGCGCGCCCCCAAGGCGCCAAGCGCCCGGCCAGCGCAGCCGCAACGGGCAACCCGAACTGACGGTTGTTCGCTGAAGCGGGGGCCTGATTCGGTTGCCGGTTGCGCAAGCCGTCGGCATCGCCGACGTCTTGTCCGCAGCCCTGGTTGCCACGCGAGGGCTATTTCTTCCCAAGGATTTCCTCTCGCACATTGCGAGGAACCGGGCTGTATTTCAGTGGCTCCATGACACTGCTGGCGCGACCCTGGGACATTGACCGAAGCTCGGTCGTGTAGCCGAACATCTCGCTCAATGGCACCTCGGCCTCGACGATGCGTGTATTGCCTCGCTGATCGCTGCCGACAATCAGGCCGCGCCGACGGTTGATGTCGCCGGTGACGTTGCCCACGAAATCCTCGGGCGTGGTCACCACGACCTTCATGATCGGCTCCAGCAACTGCATGTCGGCCTGGCGGCAGGCTTCCTTGAAAGCCAGTGATCCCGCAAGCTCGAATGCAACCTGCGAGCTGTCCACAGGGTGATAGGAGCCGTCGTTGAGCGTGACCTTGACGTTGATGACCGGGTAGTCGGCCAGCACGCCGGTCTTGGCCGCCTGGCGCACGCCGTACTCCACCGACGGAATGTATTCCTTGGGAATTGTGCCGCCGTAAATCTTGTTCTCGAAGGCAAGATTGTCCTCCCAACCCCACTTCTTGAGCAATTCCGGATCGACGCCTTCGCCCGTGAACGGCTCAATGGTGATGGTGCAGTCGCCGTACTGACCCCGGCCGCCGGTCTGCTTGACGTGCTTGCCGCGAGCGGTGGCGGTTGCGGCGATGGTCTCCTTGTAGGCGACCTTGGGCTTGCCCACGAGCACCTCAACCTTGTGATCGCGCGTGAGTTTGAGGCGGAGGATTTCCAGGTGCAGTTCACCCATGCCGGCGATGATCGTCTGGCCGGTCTCCTCGTCATAGCGTGCCTGGAATGTCGGATCTTCGCGGCGGAGAGTGGTCAGCGCCTCGCCCAGTTTCTGCTTGTCGGCGGCCGTCTTGGGCTCGATCGACATGCTGATGACCGGCTCCGGGAACGTGGGACGTTCCAGCAGGATCGGGTTCTCGTCGGTGCAAAGGGTATCGCCGGTGAGGGCATCTTTCACGCCGATGCAAGCCACGATGTCGCCGGCCTCGGCAACGTCGATCGGATTGCGGTCGGCCGCGTGCATCTGGAACATGCGGGAGATGTTCTCCTTCTTGTTGCGATTGCTGTTGAGCACGCGGCTGCCCTTTTCGAGCTTGCCGGAGTAGATGCGGACGTAGGTGAGGTCGCCGTGCTGGTCGTTGACGATCTTGAAGACCAGGCCGCAGAACGGTTCGTTGGGGTCGGGCTTGCGTTCGATCACCTTGTGGGCGTCCTTGGGGTCGGTGCCCCTGGTGACGGGCTTGTCCAGCGGCGAAGGCAGGTAGTCGATGACGCCGTCGATGAGCCGCTGCACGCCGACGTACTTCAGGGCTGAACCACAGAAAACGGGATGGAGTTTGAACTCGCAGGTGGCCTTGCGCAGGGCCTTGCGGATTTCCTCCTCCGTCGGCTCGACGCCATGGAGGTATTTTTCCATGAGGTGGTCGTCGGTCTCGGATACCTTTTCGATCAGCTCGTGACGCCAGTGGTTGTAGCGGTCCAGTTCATCCGCGGGGATGGGCTTTTCCACGGCGGTGCGACCCTTGTCCTTGTCATCGTCGAGCTTGTAGTAGATGGCGATGCCGCGCAGCAGGTCCATGATTCCCTTGAATGTGCCGGCCTGACCGATGGGAATCTGCACCGCCACGGCCGGGGCGCCCAGCCGCTCGC
>CAYSSA010000081.1:4417-4758 GCA_964433485.1 uncultured Tepidisphaeraceae bacterium
CGACCCCTTCCTTGCCGTCGAAGACGGCGACCGCGCCGTCGAGCACGCGCATGGAGCGCTCGACCTCGGCCGTGAAGTCCACGTGGCCGGGGGTGTCGATCAGGTTGATGGTGTAGCGCTCGCCGAAGCGGTCCCAGGGGCAGGTGGTGGCGGCGGAGGAGATGGTGATGCCGCGTTTCTGCTCTTCGGGGTCAAAGTCCATTGTGGCGGTCCCCTCGTGGACCTCTCCCATCTTGTGGATCTTGCCGGTGTAGTAGAGGATGCGTTCGGAGACGGTGGTCTTGCCCGCGTCGATGTGGGCGGCGATTCCGATGTTCCTGATCTTGGTCAAATCACGTGCC
>CAYSSA010000081.1:4813-13325 GCA_964433485.1 uncultured Tepidisphaeraceae bacterium
AAAAACACGAAACCCGCAAGGGGTTTGCCGGCAATCGGTCGTCTGCGACTGCCGTTCCGATTATATATTTCGGAAACTACTGGCCCCTGCGGGTATGAATCTCTCGCAAATGCGATTACGAGGCGTGCTTCGAAGTCGCTGGCGAAGCCCGGGGAGCGAGGCTCCCTTCGGCATGGTGGCTCATGCCGACCATGCAGGGCCCGGTCAGCCTGAGCCGTTAACGCGGCTCGATCTTCACTGTCGCTCCTTTGTCAGAACCATCTCCGACAGCGCCGATTCTGGTTTTCGGCCCCATCGGAGAAGCGAAAAATTATAGCGAGCGATCAGGGCTCGTCAAGATGGCGGTTCGCGCCACGGCCGCGCTAGGATGAACGCCGACTTGCGGTTATTGTGAGACGACTGTGATGAACCTGCTAGAAGCCACCAAGCTCGTCAAGAGTTATGACGGTCGCGTTGTCGTCAATCAGATTTCGTTCATAGTCCACCAGGAGGAGATCGTCGGCATTCTGGGGCGCAACGGAGCGGGCAAGACGACGACATTCCGCATGATCATGGGAATGACCCGGCCCGATTCGGGAGCGGTGGCTTTCGATGGCCAGGACGTGACGCATCTTCCCATGTTCAAGCGGGCCCGCCGGGGCATCGGCTATCTCTCGCAGGAGCGATCGGACTTCCGCCGCCTCACCGTCTGGCAGAACATGCAGGTGGTGCTTGAGACCCGCAATCTCCGCCGATCCGAACGGATACGCAAGGCCGAGGAACTGCTCGGGCATTATGGTCTGCTCAAGCTTAAGCGCCAGCGAGCCGACACGCTTTCGGGCGGCGAGCGACGCAAACTGGAAATCTGCCGGGCCTTGTGCTCTGATCCCAAGCTGATCCTGCTCGACGAGCCTTTCACCGGCGTGGATCCGCTGGCCGTCGAGGATCTGCAGATGGAAATCCGCCGCCTCAAAGAGGAGTTCCGCAAGAGCGTGCTCATCACCGAACACAAAGTCGTCGAGGCCCTGCGCATCTGCGATCGCGCCGTTATCATCGTTGACGGCGAGAAGATCATGGACGATGTGCCGCGGAAAATCATCAAGGACGCCCGAGTGAAGCAGGAGTATCTCGGCAACACCTTCAAGGGCGACGAGTTCGACTGAGTTGCAAGCCCAACACCTCATCGGCTGTCGGCGCGTTCGGCCCGGGCGGCTGCGGCGGTCGCCACTCCCAGGCTGAGCAGAATTGCCAGACCCACCGCAAACACCGCGGCCAGTGGTTGACCGGGGCGGTATATCGCGGCCAGTGCGCAGCTCCCTGGCCCGAGAATCGCGCCCAGGCCAATGAGAGCCTCATGGTATCCGCTGTGCTCGGTGCTTCCCTCGCTCAGCGCCATTCCGAAATACAGGCTGGCAGTGTAGATATATCCGAAGGAAAGCCCCAAGCCGATTTGCCAGAAGATCACGCTGGCAAGGGCGAACAGGCCCGTGTCCCGCGCCGGGGGGATGACCCCCGCCAGGAACGAGACAAACATTAGAACACACGCCCACAGCAGCATGCGCGGTCGGGTGTGCCACCAGGTCGAGGCGCCCAACACCGCGAACGCCACCACGCGAGCAGCCATCCACACGGCTTCGACCAGCGTCGCCGCCGTGGGACGCAACTGTGTAATTGCCGGCAGCGACGGCATGATCGCCGCCAGAGCGATGCTGACCATGTACGTCACGGGCAAAGCGATTCGCGACAGCCACAGCGCCAGCCGCTTGTGATGAAGCAGTTCCGTTTCCGCTTCGATAGGCGCTCCGGGCTGGCCAGGAGGCGACTGCTCCTCTATGTCGCGGAACACCAGCAAAGCCGCGGCCGAGAGCGCGTGGGCCGCTGCGATTATCAGCCAGACACCCCGCGCCCAGTGTTCGATCACCGCGCCCACGACGGCCATGAGAACCACGCCGGCCGCCGACCAGACCACGTTGTATGCCCCCAGTCTCCGCGACAGAATCTCGCCCGACGCCGTGCCGGCGAACAGGCTTTCGATGATCGGCCAGCAGATTCCGGCGCAAACGCCATACGCAAGCACCACTGGCACCATCACGAAAGGACGCGGCAACACAAATACTGCGACCGCCAGCAGAGCCATGACGCCGTACAGCCAGCGCAGAACCCGCACCCGTCCCAGCTTTGCCTGCAAATGCGTCGCGGTCAACGAGGCCAGCGTGTAGACAGCGCCCTGCATGACAGCCATGGTTGCATTAGCGCGCAGATCCCAATGGAATACATGCGCGCTGTAGAACGGCAAGCCGACAGCAATGAAAGTCCCAGCCACCGAAGCCAGGAACTCGACGGACATTAACACCGGTATGCGGAAACGCGAACGCGGGCTCGATTCACACATGACCGCCCCTCGACCTGAGTTTGCCCAGGTAACCCAGATACTCCAAATTGGCCAGCGTATCGCTCGATATTGGAGAAACGAGGGGGATATCCGGTGGACGCTCGGTGGACAAGCCCGCCCCGATTGTGGATTTACGAATGATGCGACCGGGAATGAAGCACTCCAAATGCGGTGGATGGGAGAGGCGTCGCATCGCGATCCGCTGGGCGTTTCCCGAGGCTCGGTGAACGGCCGCATGTTGTAGAATACAGTAGCTATTCATTGACATTCCACAAAAAAGCCCTGTGGAAAGGTTTGTTTGTTTCTTCTGAAGATTCGGTTTGGCTCGCGCCGATACATAGGGAGCTTTCGCGGAACTGTGGCCCAGCGTCCGCGCCAAAGCGAAACAGGGTATCGAGGGCCGGCGGCAGGGACAAGCACCGGTCTCCGACAGTCGATGCAAACAACTTGGAGAAGTGGATCATGAATGGGATGGTCAATGTCGGGGCCTCCAGCGCGGATCGCTGGATGGAGGAGCAGTTGTTCGAGGAGGACGTTCGCACGGTCCTTCGACTGCTGCGCCCCAATCGCCGAGAGCGGCTGGAGGGCTGGTCGGAATATCGCACCGGAGGCGCGGACTTCAGGGTGACCGTCAGTTGGTCGAAGGACTTTCCGCATGAGGGTGAAGCACAGCATTGGCGCGTTCCGCGCATCGCCGAGGTGCTGGAGGCGCTGTTGGTCGGGAGTGTGCGCGGGATCGACGAGATTCCGCCTGAGGCCGAATTCCGTCTTTACCGCGACGCGGTTGAGCGGTTGCGCCGTCGCCTGGACGAACTGGAGCCATGTTACACCTGAGAAAGGGTCGGGTGTTCCATGATCGTGCAATTGCGCCCGCCAGTCTTCCCTCAAGCCCCAAGGCGTTTTGCGGCCATGCTCCGCCGGGGCGATGATGTCCGCGCCTCAAAAGTCCGCGACATTCGGCGTCGCATTCGCAACGGCACCTATGACGAACCCTTCAAACTCGCCATTGCCGTCAACCGTCTGGTGGAACACCTGATGGAATAGCCCCATGCCGGGAAGCCGACGCCGGCGCACGGAACCGTCCGCGACCGATGCCGTCGGTCAGGATTCCTTGATCTGTTTCTCGTCCAATCTTTCGATGTGGGCTCCCACCGCGTTGAGCTTCTGCTCAATCTTCTCGTAGCCCCGGTCGATATGGTACACCCGGTCCACAATCGTCGATCCCCTGGCGACCAGTCCCGCCAGTACCAGGGCGGCCGAGGCCCGCAGGTCGCTTGCCATGACCCGAGCGCCGGATAGCTCCTTCACGCCCTGAATCACCGCGGTCGAGCTGTCGCGCCTGATGCGCGCGCCCAGGCGATTCAACTCGCCCACATGCAGGAACCGGTCCGGGAATATCCGCTCGGTGATTACGCTCATGCCGTCTGCAAGGCAAACCAGCCCCATGAGCTGGGCCTGAAGATCGGTCGGGAAACCCGGATAGGGCTGTGTCGTCACTTCGATGGGATTGAGCCGCCGATTGCTGCTGACGAAAAGGGTCGTGTTCTCCCGCTCGATACGGATGCCGATCTCCTCCAGCAGATCATTGACCGCAATCAGATGATCCAGGTTGCAGTTGCGGAGTTCCAGTTCGCCATTGGTCATGGCGGCCGCCAGGATAAACGTCCCGCATTCAATACGATCGGGAATGACTCGATGCTCGACGCCCACCAGGTCGTCCACGCCTTCGATATGCACTTCGGGCGTGCCGTGGCCGCTGATTCTCGCGCCCATCTTGTTCAGAAGATTGGCGCAGTCAACGACCTCCGGCTCGCAGGCCGCGCCCACCAGAACCGTCTCGCCCTCGGCCAATGCGGCGGCGCACATGACATTGATGGTCCCCAGCACGGTCGGACCCATGGCTCCGCCGAGGTACATGCGGCAACCTTTGAGCCGACCGCGAACCTCGCCGACGATATTGCCCTTCTCCCAGTGGAATTCAACGCCCAGCTTGCGCAGTCCGCGGATGTGCAGGTCGATCGGGCGGTCGCCGATGGCGCAGCCGCCGGGCATGGAAACCACGGCCTTTTTCCGCTTGGCCAGCAGCGGCCCGAGCACGCAGATCGACGCCCGCATTTCCTTGACGATCTTGTAAGGGGCCTCGTGCTTTTCCTCGTTGATGACCTGCACGTCCAGCGGACCGTCAAGCGGTGGGCCGCCCGTCGAAGAACCGGAACTCTCGTGCCGCTGAACGTGGCACCCCAACTCGGTCAGCAGCCGAATCATGCAGTCGATGTCGGACAAACGAGGCACCCCGCGAAGCGTGGTCTTCTCGTCCGTCATCAGACAAGCGGCCATCAGCGGCAGAGAAGAATTCTTGCTGCCTGAAACCTCGATCTTGCCTTTTAGACGAGTGCCGCCGTGAATGAGAAAACTGTCCATGGGCCCATCCTTAAGCCTGCCCAAAACAACCGCTGGGGCGAAAAACGCCACGACAGCGAGTTGTTGGGTTATCGGCCAATCCGTTGGCCGCCGATCAATCAATATTGATATGCGACTGATCACATGGTTATCGGTCCATCACCGATGACCGGGTTCTATTCTGCGATGCATTGGGTCGGATTGCAAGAGGCAATTTCTCCCGCTCGCCAGAGGCCCTCCACCTAAACATCACCGCCACGCCGAAGGTATCAGAAACAACCAGGAGAAACCAATGAAACGCCCCACCGTACTGGCTTTGGCCATATCGATCGCGCTCGGTTGCGGTTGGCACGCAATGGCCGACGCGACCACGGATAGACTCGTTGATGAACTTGCCGGCAGGACGGAGTGGCGGCAGCGAGCTGAGGCGGAAATGAAGGCGGATTACGGCAAGGCCGTGCAGTATCTCATTGCCGAGCAGCTCGTCAGCCCCGATGTGGGTCTCCAGGGCAAGGGGTTCCACTCGCTTGAGCGAATGTGTTTCGAGGCGTGCAGGCCCGGCCGCGAACCCAGCCGGGCGACCCTATGCTCGGTGATGGCGGCGGCTTTGAAGCCGCAGACACCCGCGCACGCCCGCGTCTGGATTCTGAGGATTCTCGAGAACACCGGCCGTGAGGAGTCGGTCGAGGGCATCGCCGGGTGTCTGGGCGATGCCGATGCACAGGTTCGCCAGCGGGCGCGATGCGCCCTGCAGAACAATCCATCTCCCGCGGCCGGCGATACCCTCGTCGCGGCTCTTGCAAAGACCATCGGCGCCGACCGCGTCGGCATCATCAACGCCTTGGGATATCGCAAACAGGTCAGTGCGGTCCCGGCACTGTCCGCACTGCTTGGCGACTCCGACCGGACCGTTGCATCGGCAGCGGCCGCGGCACTTGGACAAATCGGTACGGTTGAGGCGGCCGATGCCCTGGGCAAAGTCGCCCAGGGATTGCCGCCCAACGCCCAGGCCCTGGATGCGTGGTTGAAATGTGCGGCCAGTCTGGCCGGGCGAGGGGAAACCATTCGGGCAACCGCGATCCACAAGGCGGCCATGGGAACGGCCCTGCCTCTCCCGGTTCGGGCGGCAGCCCTTCGGGGACTTGTCCTGACGGGCGGAAACGACGCAGCCGTCGCCGCAATCGCCGCCGGACTGGAGGACAAGGAGGAGTATGTTCAAACCGTGGCCGCCTCCCTTGTCGGCACTATTCCGGCCCAGGTGGGAACCCGGCTCATCAGCGAGAAAAAGTCCTCGGTGAAACCGGCCATTGTCGCCATCATGATTCGCGCCATGGCCGAGCGCAAGGAACCGGTCGGCGCGCCTCTCCTGCTGGAGTTGGCTCGGGACGGCGATGCGGCCGTGCAACTGGCGGCGCTGGATGGCCTGGGCGATTGCGGCGACGGCTCCGTGGTTACCGTGTTGGCCGGCATCGCCGGGACATTGCAGGGACCGCCGCAACAGGCTGCCCGCGCCTCGCTGGAGCGCATGACGGCCGCGAATGTCGATCAGGCGATGCTCGCGGCTTTGCCCGGGGCGGAAGCAAAAGTGAGGCAGGAGTATTGTCGCGCGTTGGGAGTGCGCAGAGCCGTCAGGGCGATGCCGGTGCTGATGGACCTGGCAGGGAAGGATGCCGATCCCTCAGTGCGGGCGGAGGCCATTCGCGCGGTGGGTCTGCTGGGCGGCGTCAAAGAGATGGAGCCGCTGCTGGCCATGCTGATTTCGCCCAAGAGCGATGTGGAGGCAAAGGCGGCGGAAGATGCCGTCAGCGGAATGATCTCGCGGGTGCGCGATCCGGACCAGCGGGCCGAACCGCTGCTGGCCGTGGTGGATAAGGCCGGAAAGGCCCGGGCTTCCATTCTTCAGTTGCTCGGCCGCACTGGCGGGCCGAAGGCTGTTGCGGTGCTGCGCGCCGCAGCGCAGGATCCGGCCAAGGAGATTCAGACAGCGGCCATACGGGCGATGAGCGAATGGCCCAACGACGGACTGGCCGAGGATCTGCACGCGATCGCGCTGGCGACAAGGGACCAGACGCAACAGGTGCTGGCGATTCGCGGCTTCAACCGCCTGATGTCGCTCCAGAACAACCGCAGACCCGCGGATGTGGTTCGGCTCCATGGCGAATTGCTGCCCGTGGCCCGGCCGGAGGAGCGCAAGGCTCTATTGTCGGGATTGTCCAACATTAGCACAATCGAGTCGTTCAGGCTGGTGGCCGGGCAGCTCGACGCCCCCGGCACACAGAACGAAGCCGCCAGCGCATGTGTTAAAATCGGTCGGGATATCGTCGGCAGGTATCCGAAGGAGGTCGGGCCGGTGGTGCGGAAGATACTGGAGTTCAGCAAGGACGAGCGCACCCGGCGCCTGGCAACGGAGGTTCTCGGCAGAATCAAGGAGTAGCGCCCATGAGAAAACTATCGATTGCGGCAATGCTGCTGACATCGCTGGCGGTCGCGGACAGAGGCACGTCGGTTGCCGCCGAGCCGCCGGAGGGCATCAACCTGCGGCAGACGGTGACCGTGGGCGTCGTCCGCAAGGTGAAGGATTCGGTGGTGAACATCTCGGCCACCAAGACGATCGCGCAGCGAATCAGCCCATTTGGCAACGACCCGTTCTGGTCCCGAATGGATGTGGGAGAGATCGTGCGCATGCCCGCCGATTCGCTCGGTTCCGGCTTTATCATTCATCCCGACGGATACGTGGTGACCAACCATCACGTCATTGACCGTGCCCGCAAGGTCAATGTCGAGTTGGCCGACGGGCGCAAACTGCCGGCGGAACTGGTCAGTTCGGATCCCGATGCCGATCTGGCCCTTCTGAAGGTATCGTCCGACAAGCCGCTGCCGGCGGCTGAACTGGGTGACAGTTCGGACCTGATGATGGGTGAACCGGTGATTGCCGTGGGCAACCCGTTGGGCTACAGCCATAGTGTCTCAACCGGAATCATCTCGGCGGTGCATCGCGATCTGCGCACAGGCGAGAACAAGACCGTCATGGGCGACCTGGTGCAGACCGACGCGGCCATCAATCCGGGCAATTCGGGCGGACCGCTGCTCAACGCTTACGGCCAGGTCATCGGCATCAACACGGCGATTCGCGGCGACGCCCAGAACATCGGCTTCGCGATTCCCGTCAACCGGCTGCGCGACCTGATTCCGGAATTGATGAACCCGCGGCAGGTGCGGAAGCTGGACATTCCGGTGCGGTTGTTTGAGCGGCGGAAGCTGACCCCGCCCGCGGGAATTGAAACCTCGGTGCATCTGGATCTGGCCAACACCCAGCGTGTGGTGTCGATCAATGGCAAATCGCCGCGAGATCTGGTCGATGCATATGCGATCATGCTCAAGGCCAGCGACAGCGACAAGGAAATCGTGCTTGGTCTGTCCGGAGGCGGCGACAAGCGATTCCCGGTGAAGGCCGCCGCGCAACCGCAAACCGTGGTCGAGGCCAAACGCCGCATGGGCATCGTCATCGAGCAGGTGACCCCGATGCTGGCCGAGAAGAGCCAACTCTCGATCGAAGACGGATTGCTGGTGCGGGAGGTGGCAAAGGACAGCATCGCCGCCAAGGCCGGCATTCGCGCCGGCGATGTGATCATCCAGCTTGGGCGGTATCGAGTGAGCACACTCGATGATTTCGGCGCCATCATGCAGCACCTGCCGGAGAAGGGCCGGGTCCGCGTGGGCGTCATTCGCGGCAACCAGATG
>CAYSSA010000081.1:13363-18630 GCA_964433485.1 uncultured Tepidisphaeraceae bacterium
TAGAAACCATGTGATCCGCGGGGCGCACCGTCGTCATCGAGCCGGGTGCGTAGCCGGCGCAGCCTGACGAGCGGCCGGTGCGGCGGGACGCGTCGCCGGCGGCGCCAGCAGATCGGTGCGTTTGACAAGCGTGACCGGAATGCTCAGGTATTTCTGCCCGCGCCGAATCTTCAGGTCCACCTCATCGCCTGGCTTGTGCCGGGCAAGCAGCGGGACAAATGACTGCTGATCGCGAACTTCTTCATCGCCAACGCCGACAATCACATCGCCCACCTGCACGCCCGCCAGAGCCGCCGGTCCGCGGGGTGCGATGTTCTGCACGCGCAGGCCGTCCTGCTGCTCGGCAAACCCCACGCCAATGACCACTCCCTGCTCGCCCGTGGTCATGAGGGGCGGCTTTCGGGCCAGCATCCACGCTTTCCAATCGGCTTCAATCTGCGCCAGCGGCTTTCCGAGCACCTTTTCCAAGGTCTTCTGTCCGTTCTTATCGGACTCCCAACCGCGTTTGTAAGCCTCGTAGAAAGGCCTCAGCAGCTTCTTCTCGTGCAGATACAGCATGAGAGAGCTTGCCTGACCGTACGCGATCGTCGCGTTGCGCACAAATGCGCCCTGGTCCATTTCCGTCAGGCGCTTGAGTGTTATCAAGCGACGAGTCCTCGCCGCCCGCTGCAGTATCTCCAACCGATAGTTGTCGGTTGGGACAAGCGCGTCTCCCTCGAAGCGTCCGGCCTCATACATCGACGCCAGCCCTTCCATGATCCAGATCGGATGTTCCTGGCCGAGCGGCGCGATGTCGGCCGCATGCAATGCGTGAGTGAACTCATGCGTAACGATCTGCCCCATTTTCTGACAGACGAGCGTCCGTCGCTCGGGATTGTACAGACCACCCACACCGGGCATGGGAACCATCTTGCGATAGTCGGTCGGGTTGGGCAGAAGAACCACAATATAGTTATCGGGTTTGTGTTGAAAGATCTGTTCCCACTGGCTGGCGGCCTGGCGGGTGAGCCAGCTCTTCAGCGACCGCTGGGTTTCCTCATCGGTGTCGGATGCGAAGATCAGCTTGTGGCGCTCGTCGATTTCGTAAATGTATTTCGGGCCAAGCTCTTTCTTGAGAAACTCCAGGACCCGTGTGGCGGAACGCCTTTGAAACTCGTCTTTGCGGGTGAGGAACTGCCTGAATCGTGCCAGATCCCGAAGACTGTTGAGGTCGGAGTCGCCGGCAATGTGGACAAAATCCGTAAAACCCTCGAGCGCCGCGCGCTCCAGGTAGTCGATGGCGGCATCACTCCGTCCCAGCAGCGCCTTGGCACAGGCCATGTTGTACAGATTCACCGCCACCGTCGGGTCGATCGTCAGCGCTTCGGACAGCGCCTGTTCGGCTTCGGCCGGCTTGCCTGACTGCAACAGGTTGATCGCCTTGCGGGTGAGCTGCAGAAGCTGCTGCCGCGACTGCTCGAGGGTCGGACGAGTGACCGGCCCGACAGTAGGTCTGGACGAAGGCCGCGTAGCTGTCTGGCCGAACACGTTCCAGCCCAGACACAGGCATACCAGCACAACAAGCCAATGGAGTGGTTTCTTCACGCCCAATAATACACGCCTGATCGTCCGGAGTTTCGACAAACTCCAGCCCGATTGCTCGATTGACAACCCTCCGGCCGGCGACGTAAGCTGCTTTCCCATTCGCAGAACGATCGTTTTCGGTGGTCTGGCTGAGGGCTCAACATGAACAAGTGTTCCCGCGACGTCTTTTTGGCCGCAGTTGGGTTGATGCTGAGCCGGCAGTTATCGGTCCATGCGGACCCGGCCTACACCCTCGTGGATCTGGGCGCCTTGATGCCCGGAGCCGGTGTCAGCATGGCCACGGGCATCAACGACGCCGGACAGGTGATTCTCAACGGCCACAACGGAACTTCCAGCAGTGCGTGGGTCTGGTCGGCGTCGGGTGGCCTGGTATCACTGACGAATCCGAACGGTGGTGACTACTTCGCCACCGCTGTAAACCAGAATGGGCTTGTTGCCGGCTATGTCGGCGCTGGCAGCTCTCAACGGGCCGTACGCTGGACGACTGCGGACCAGTTCGATCTCCTGTCCACCCAGTACACCTATGCCAATACCATCGACAGCTACGGACGAGTGCTTGGGCAGTCGGGCAGCTTCGCATTCCGCTGGGATCCAGCAACCGGCGCCTTCGAGAATCTGAGCGCGCTCTCAGGAGACACCCAGAGCATCGCCCACGCCGTCAGTGCCGCGGGGTTGATCGTCGGGCAGAGCGTCGGCAGCGCCGCGACGGCCGTTTCCTGGATTGTGGCCCCAAGTCCCGTCACCAGCAGCCTGGGCGGGATTGACAGCGCCGCCTTTGGAGTCAATTCCGTCGGCACGATTGTTGGACAGAGTCGTGGAAACGACGGTGGCTACAATGCCGTGATCTTCGACGGCGCCGGCGGGTTGACTTCGCTGGGTCGTCTGCCGGGTGGCAGTTACAGTACCGCGCGCGCCATCAACGACGCCACCGTTGTTGTTGGCGTGGCCGATGACCTGTTCGGCGAACAGGCCACCGTCTGGTCCGCCGGCTCCGGCCTGGTCAAGCTCAACAATCTGCTGGACGGCTCCGGTGTGGGAGCGCAGATTGTCGACGTGACCGCCGTCAACTCCTCCGGACAGATGGTCGGACAGGCGCTGCTGCCAAACGGCGAGCTGCATGCGGTGCTGCTGAACCCGCGAGAAGTCGCTTATCAGACCCTTCGCGACACCGGCTCGCTTGATCCGCAACAGTGGGCCAGCGAGTTTCTGGGCATTGATGTCGATGGTGCGGCGCTCTATGGACACCTCTACGCCGCCGTTGTTGATCCCTCCCAGCGAAAAGGCATCGACTTCATCCGGTTCTCCTACGACATCAAAGACCAGTCGGCTCCGGGATCATTGCTATACTCGCTCATTGCCCCGTTGCTTTTCCAGGATAGCACCTGGTACTACGCCCCGTCCTCAGCCGTCTTTGCTCCCTATCAAGGAGAGTGGGTCTCGACCGATTCCAACGGCCCGCTGTCGGCCGCCTCGTTCATCGCGATTTCCGGCGCTGGGCCCGCCCATCCCGATTTCCAGCGCGGGCAAACCGATTCAGTTTGGTTATCTGGCGACGATCACGGATTTCGGCGCCCGGGCGACAGAGTTGGAGGATGTGTTGGGCGTGCGCAACTGGCAGGTGACCATCGCCGTGCCAAGCCCATCCGCGCTGGGCGGCGGGCTGGTACTCGTCCTCGGGACATGCATTTCGCGACGCTTGAGAAAACGCTGAACCTTCGGAGTCTCCGACATGACGCCCCTCAAACGCGCTATCGCTGCCGTGGTGTTCTGTGTTTGCCTGCTCTCCGGTCCGGTCGTGTGTCGCGCGCAGGACGTCGCGGTGTTGCCGCAGGGAATCCGCGCCGTCTGGGACCTTGACAAGGCGGTGCGCGAAACCACCCCGACGCGACAGCGCATCTGCATCAACGGGCTATGGCGCTGGCAGCCTGCCGAAAACGCCGCCGAGTCCGTTCCAACCGAACGATGGGGATATTTCAAGGTTCCGGGTAGCTGGCCGGGCATCACCGATTACATGCAGAAGGATTCACAGACGGTATTTGCCCACCCGAACTGGAAAAGCCAGCGGCTCGGCGGCATCTCGGCCGCGTGGTATCAACGGGAGATCGCCATACCCGCCGACTGGGCCGATCGACGCATTGCCCTGACGGCAGACTGCGTGAACTCCTTCGCCGCCGTCCACGTTGACGGCCGGAAAGCGGGCGAGATTCGTTTCCCCGCCGGCGAACTCGACCTGACAGGCGTCTGCCGCCCCGGAAAAACACACCTGCTGAGCTTGCTGGTGGTTGCCATGCCGCTCAAAGGAGTGATGCTGTCGTACACCGATTCGGCGGCGGCGCGGGAAGTGAAGGGGTCGGTGGCCCGGCGCGGGCTCTGCGGCGATCTATGGCTGACCAGCACCCCGAAGACGGCGTGCATCGGCGATGTGAAGGTGACGACATCCGTGCGGAAGCGGCAGATCGCCGTCGAGGCATCCCTGCGCAATCTGGCGGCCGACGCGCAGTACGCGCTGCGAGCAACGATCTGGGACGGCAGCCTCACGGTGACCGAGTTCACGGGCAAGCCATTCAGGGGCCAGGACGCGACGGATGGCCGGGTGTCGTTCGCGACGGGGTGGATGCCCGACAAACTATGGGATCTGCACACGCCGCAGAACGTCTATGAACTGCGATTGTCGCTCGTTGACTCCTCCGGCAAAGTGCTCGATGTCTGCTGGGCCGAGCGCTTCGGATTCCGGGAGTTCTGGATCGACGGGCGGGACTTTTTCCTCAACGGCAGCCGCCTTTTTCTATCGTCCGTGCCGCTGGATAACGCACTGGTGGGGGCGGCTCTGGCCAATTACCCGGCCGCCAGAGAGAGCTTGCGACGGCTGAAGAGTTTCGGCATCAACTTCGTATACGCGCACAACTACGGATGCGAGCCGGGGTCGCACCTGAGCTACGCGGAGATCCTCCGCGCGGCTGACGACGCGGGCATGCTCGTTGCCATCACTCAGCCGCACTTCAGCCATTATGACTGGAAAGCCGCCGACGCCGACCGGAACAACGGCTACGCCCGCCATGCCGGATTCCACGTCCGCGTCGCGGGGAATCACCCCTCCGTGGTGTTCTACTCAATGAGCCACAACGCCACCGGCTACAGCGAGGACATGAACCCGGACATGATGGACGGCATCCAGAACCCGCGCGACCAGTGGGCCGCCAACAACGCCAGACTGGCGCTCCGCGCGGAGGCCATTGTGCGCAGCCTCGACCACCAGCGCATCGTCTACCACCACGCCGGCGGAAATCTGGGCGCCATGCACACGAGCAACTTCTACGCCAACTTCGCGCCGGTGCAGGAGATGTCCGACTGGTTCGAAACCTGGGCGACCAAAGGCGTCAAACCCATGTTCACCTGTGAATACGGCGTGCCATTCACCTGGGACTGGACCATGTACCGCGGCTGGTTCAAGGGCCAGCGCGAGTTCGGCAGCGCAGCGGTGCCGTGGGAGTTCTGCCTGGCCGAATGGAATTCACAGTTTCTGGGCGACCGTGCGTTTGAAATCAGCGAGATCGAGAAAAACAATCTGCGATGGGAAGCCAGGCAGTTCCGCGCCGGCAAGCTGTGGCATCGCTGGGATTATCCTCACCAAGTGGGTTCGACGATCTTCGACGAGCGCTACCCGGTCTTCGCCGCATATCTCA
>CAYSSA010000082.1:0-893 GCA_964433485.1 uncultured Tepidisphaeraceae bacterium
GGATTCTACGGACTGGTCTTTCCGGCGTACGCGGGCATCTGCATGTTGCCCCTGTCAAGCCCGCGCCGCCCGACAGGGCAACGGCTGGTGCTCTGCGCAATGGCGATCCTGCTGGCCCTGCCCTTCTACTTCGTGGGCTTTGTGATGGGGCGGTTTGTCTGGCTCCTGCCCGGCGCCGGCATTGTGGTGCTGGCAATGGCGCTTTCGCCGCGGACATCCGGCCGCGTCGCGGACCAATAGACAAAGTGGCGGCCGACGATGTTGCTGATCGTCGACCGCCACCGGGGGTGTTGTAACAACGTTGATGCCGTTATGCGGCCTTGTTGAAGGCGCGGAACTCGTCGCTGGCAGCCGCAGCCGGCTCACCCTCGAAGGGGATGGCCTCAGCGCCTCTTCGACCCGCCTTGGGGCTTGAAGTGGCAGCCGCTGTCAAGGAACGTTTCGAGGTTGTGGACACCCTGGCAATTCCGGCGGCGGCAGCGCCGTTCACCAAAGCGGTCAACTCGGCCACCATGGCCTTCATCTGCTCGGCCTGGCTGGAGAGTTCCTCGCTGGCTGAGGCGGATTCCTCGGCGTTCGCGGCGTTGGACTGCGTTACCTTGTCCATTTGGCCTACGGCCTTGTTCACCTGGTCGATGCCGGTCGTCTGCTCCTGGCTGGCAGTGCTGATTTCGCCCACCAAGGCGTTGACCTTGGTCGCGGCGCCGGTGATTTCCTGAAGGCTCTTGGCAACCTCGGTGGTGATGGCCACGCCGTTCTTGGCGTTCTGCACGGATTCCTCGATCATGGCGGCGGTGTTCTTGGCGGCCTCGGCGGATCGCATGGCCAGGTTCCGCACTTCCTCGGCGACGACCGCGAAGCCCTTGCCGGCCTCGCCGGCGCGAGCGGCCTCG
>CAYSSA010000082.1:925-3390 GCA_964433485.1 uncultured Tepidisphaeraceae bacterium
GGCGATTTCGTCGATGACCTTGATGATCTTGGCCGTCGCCGTGGCGCTCTTCTGGATTTCGTTGATGGCGTTGGACATCCGTTCCATGGCCTGGTTGCCCTGGTCGGCGGCGGTCTTGGCCTCGGAGGAGAGGCCGGCGGCCTGCTGGGCGCTCTCCGCGTTCTTCTTGGTCATGCTGGACATCTCCTCAAGCGAGGAACTCGTTTCCTCAAGGGAGGCCGCCTGCTCGCTGGCGCCCTGGGCGAGGGACTGGCTGGAAGCCGAGACCTGCGCGGCGGCGGAAGCGGTCTGGTCGGCACCGGCCGCCAGCGTGTCGGCAATGCGACGCACCGGACCCGTGATCGAGCGAGTGATGAAGAACGCCAGGCAGATACCCAGGATCGTGGCCACCCCCAGCCCGCCGATCATGATTGTGGATGCCGTCGACAGTGACGATGCGGCATGAGTGGACCCATCAGTAACCGCAGTCATGCCCAAAGTGGCCGTCTCCTTCGCGGCATCCAGAACAGCCGTCCCAACAGCGGTGCGATTCTTGTTCAGTTCCTCGCGGGTAAGCCAATTGGTCAGGAAACTGCTCATCGCCGCCTCATACGCCTTGCCGGCAGCCCGGCAGGCCTCGATCTGCTTGAGGTTGACTTCCAATATGGTCTTGGCCTTGAGTTCGTCGAGCTTTGCATAGATCTGCCCAAAGAGCTTCTGCGTTTCCTGGTACAATTTCGGATCGCGCTCCGACTGGGCCTTCCAGTTGCCGATGCGAACGGCGTTGCCCAGATCAATTATGTCGTTGGCAATAACAGTCTTCCAGATCCGCTCGTTGAGCTTCTTCTCATTCTCGGCGGCGACCACCGGTTGCGTTGTTGGCGCGCCCTGCGCAGGATGCGCCACGGCCTTGATCTCTTCGTCCAATTTGTCCTGCTGGCTCTTAAGGTACTCGCCGCAGACCTTCATATAGGTGGCCGCCGCTTCGTTCATAGTCGCCTTGTCCCTGGCCATGGCTTCAATGCTGGCGACGGTGCCGGCCAGCAGCTTCTCATATTCCAGAGCTTTGGTCTCGGCCTTCTCGGCATTCTGCCTGAGCGTGTTCAGATTGAACTTGGCCGCGTGGTCCTTGGCATCCTTGATGTCATTCTTAACCTGTTCGAGGCTGGCTTTGGCCTTATCCAGAAACGCCTTCTCCTCGGTGAATGCATAGCCGCGTGCCTCGTACATTGTTTGCAATGAATCGCGTTCCACCTCGTTGGCAATGCCCACCTCGGGAACTTCGGCGTTGGCCAACGTGGTGGCGACGGTCTTGACGGTGTACATGTTCCAGACCGCCAGACCGCCCAAAGCCAGTGCGATCACGATCAGACTCACGAATCCCAGCGAAATCTTGGTTCCCAGCTTCATGGTTTCTCCTGTGCTTTCTTAAGTAATGCTGAATACAACAAATGAATACGGTGAATTCTCCATCAATCAATGAGACAGTGCCGCGCCTTCCTCGCCATCGAGCACCTTGTCGATGTCCAGTAGAATCTTGACGGTGTCGCCAATCTTGCCCATGCCCAGAATAAAGTCGGAATCGACCGAGGAGCCGAAGCTTGGCGGATCCTCAATCTTCTCCGCAGCCACCTCGATCACTTCGGACACCCGATCGACAATGATGCCCGTGCAGACCTTGCGGCCACCGCGGCGGATTTCAACCACCACGATGCAGGTCTGATCGGTGCGGTCGGCCGGCTCCATGCCGAACCGCATCCGCAGATCGATCACCGAGATCACCTGCCCTCGCAGGTTGATCACGCCGCGGACATGCGGCGGCGTACGCGGCACGGCGGTGATATCCATGTAGCCGAAGATCTCCCGCACCTTGAGAATCTCCAGGCCATACTCCTCTTTGCCCAAAGCAAAGGTGAGGTACTTGCCTCCCTTGTCCCCTCGTTTCTCCACCTGTTCCAGCGTCCCCAGCGTTTCCATGTGCAACCTCGTTTTCCGGCGATGATTCCAGCGAAAGCTGACTGTGTTTCGGCGGTAACGGGGTGGTTCATAATACGTATTTATCCGCTCGAATACGTCCGTGCGCGAAATACGTCTCGATCGCGTCTTGCATATGAACTACCCTGTACCGCGGACAACGACCACAGCATCCGCCAATGGTCGGTTCGGCCAAAGCGAAGTGCGACGTAATACGTAATTCCACGTAATTTCGGGGTGCTTCCACTTGAAACTGCTTGCCGGGACAGGCCACTTCCATTTGGCAACACTCAGGCTTGCCGTGGCGTCAGCCCGCCGGCGATTGGTGGCCGATTCAGGCGACGAGAGTGGATGTGGCCTGGCCGGGCAATGCGCTGGGGCGGAGTCTGAATGCCGGAACCTGCTCGGCGGGGATGGGTTTGCTGAAGAAATAGCCCTGGCCGAATTCGCAGTCCAGGGACTGCAGGATCAAAGCCTGGTCGATCAGGTCCTCAAGGATCTCGGCGTCGGCG
>CAYSSA010000082.1:3410-8567 GCA_964433485.1 uncultured Tepidisphaeraceae bacterium
CGCCAGTTGGGCCACGGCATGAACCAAGGCCGCGAAATCCCGTCCGCGGTCAATGTTGGCGATGAAAGAGCGGTCGATTTTCAGTACGTCGATGGGGAACTGGTGCAGGCATGCCAGGGACGAGTAGCCGGTGCCGAAGTCGTCCATATCGAGCATGACGCCGATGTTCTTGATCGACTGCAACATGCGGGTGGCCGTTGCCGAGTCCTTCATCACCGCACTCTCGGTGATCTCAAGATGGAGGCATTCCGGCGGCACATCGGTCTGCCGCAGCAACTGCCTGATCGTTTCCGGAAGCCCCGGCAGGATCAGTTGGGTCCGAGAGAGGTTTACATTGATGGACGGAGGCGCATCATCGCCCAGTTGCCGGCGCCAGCGGGCGAACTGCCGACATGCCTCGTGGAGTATCCACTCACCGATGGACACGATAAGCCCGGTCTCCTCCGCCACAGGGATGAACTCCGCGGGTGGGATCAGTCCCCGCTCGGGATGTCGCCAGCGGACGAGCGCTTCAAACCCAGCGATGTGGCCAGTCTGCAGCGAAACGATCGGCTGATAGACCAGAAACAACTGCCCCGCATCCACCGCTTTTCGCAGATCGTTCTCGAGATTCAGGCGCTTCTGGACACGCTGGCGCATGGAAACATCAAACACCACATATCGGCCCCTGCCAGCAAGCTTCGCTTCGTACATCGCCGTGTCTGCGTCGCGCAATACCTCGTCGGCATTGGCCGCCGGCATGTCGCTGGTGACGATTCCGATGCTGGCGTTGGAGTATACCTCGTGTTCGCCGAGGCGATAAGGTTCGGCGAACACACCCAGAAGTCGCTGCGCGACAATCTCTGCGTCGGCCGTCCTGGAGATGCCGTCCAGCAGCACAACGAACTCGTCGCCTCCGAGGCGGGCGGTGGTATGTTGGCAGGCTGCCACACTCAGCGAGTCGCCGCAACAGACCGTGGATCGCAGGCGCCTGGCGATCTCCTTCAGCAGCATGTCGCCGACATTGTGGCCAAGACTGTCGTTGATGCTCTTGAAGCGATCGAAATCCAGGAACAGCGTGGCGAAATGATAATCCGAGCAACTTCGCGAACGTATGACGGCGTGTTGCAGCCTGTCCAGCAACAGAGCACGATTGGGAAGGCTGGTGAGTTTGTCGGTACAGGCGGCGGTCCGAAGTTCCTCCTCCATGACCTTGCGATCGGTAATATTCTCCTTGATGGCCAGATAACGGGTCACCTCGCCCGAGGCGTTCTTCAGGGGCGAAATCACGGCCAGTTCCCAATACAATTCGCCGTTTTTCCGGCGGTTCTGAAGCTCGCCACGCCATTCCCGGCCCGCCGTCAATTCCCGCCACATCGTCCTGTAGGTTTCCGCTGGCATCAGCCCTGACTTGAGCACTCTGGGATTCTGGCCAAGGGCCTCCTCAAACGAGTAGCCGGTCGTCCTCGTGAAAGCGGGATTGACGTATTCGATGCGGCCGGTCAGATCAGTGATGACCACGGAAGCAGGTGTCTGCTCGACGACTCTTGACAGTTTGCGCATTTCCTCCTCAGCCCTCCTGGCTTCGCTGACGTCACGCAGAATCCCCACCGCATGCCACTGGCCTGCCAACTGTACGGCGGAGAGGGACAACGACACGGCGATCTCCCTGCCATCCCTGCGGACAGCCTGAAGCTCCAGTGTCTTGCCCACCGCGGCGCCCTGTCCGGTCCTGAGAAAGCCCGGATGGGCGGCGCGATGAGCAGCGCGATATCTCGGGGGCGCGATCAATTCGTGGAGAACCTTGCCAATGGCCTGTTCGCGGGTGTAGCCGATGATTCGCTCGGCCGCAGGGTTCCAGTAGGAGATGCGGCCGCGGGGGTCCATCATGAGGATGGCGTCATGGGCCGAATCCGTAATGGCGTGCATTTGCGCGCCGCTGTCTCTCACTTGGGTGACCAGCCTGCAAAGGAACGCCACGGCCAGCCCCAGCGCGATGAACAACCCCGCCCCCAGCCACTCGGCGAGATGTCCCGGAACTCCGACGTCGGCCATGTGGCCCGCATCATTGTGGAGATAGAGCAAACGCCAACCGTGATGTCCCTCAACATGCAAGGTCGTTGCCGAGATGGAATAGGTGGGCAATCCGGCGAGAGACAGTCTGGATGGAATGGAGGCGCTTCTGACCAAGGAGCTTGCCTGAGCCTGAAGGTGTTTTTCCAAGTTGCGTGGCATATCCTCGCAGGCGATCACCCCACCATCGAGATCGAACAGCGCAGCCATCTCGTGGCAGCGAGACTCTTCCATGATGGTCCTGATCGAATCAAGGGGGATCATGCCGGAGACGATTCCGATCAGTTCTCCGTCACGCCGCACCGGAACCGACATGACCAGTCCGTCGGTTTTCGCGCAGAGCCGAAGTGGACCGGCGACCAGCATGCCCAGTGACGAATCGGCCGCGAATCGGGCAATGTGCCCGATTTGTACGGCGTACTCTTCCTGCTCATCCGCCTGGTCATGGTTGTCGCCACCCTCCTCGGTGTGGCGATTCTCATCCTCTTCGTATTCGAAGGTCATGAACGGCCGCCGCTTGCCATCAAAGGACCGTTCGATCAGGTAGATCTCCGTCAGGCGGTGATACTCCTGGTTCGTCCGATAAATGTCATTGATGAATTCGCGTGCGGCGGGACGCCAGGCGACGACATCTGAGTTTCGCGCGATCAGGCGTAGATCCTTGGCGACATCGTTGATGTATCCCTCAATCCGTTTGCTCATGGCGTTGAGCTTCACTCCACTGACCGTTCGTACCTGGTGAACCAGCAGGGCGCGGCGATTGGCCGCGGCAATGATGATCGTGCCGGCCGCAACCACCGCAGTGACCAGCACAGCCGCGACGATGATTGAGCTGCGGGGCCATGCCTTCGGACTCAGCCGCTTCCAAACTGCCATACCCGCTCCGGTTTACCGCGCCGGCGACCACCGCGAATCAGCGTGGGTATTCTCGGTTCGGCAGATTCGGGGCACTACATGACACGCAGTCGGATCGAGGGACGGAATTCAGGCTGGCCGGATGCGGGTCTTCCGCGGGTCGTCCTCGCGGGATGCCATTTTGTCTCCCGGCGGGCGCAAGGCGACACAGCCAGGATCGTCCCATGGGCTGGTCGGGGGGAACCCATGTGGTTGGGCGACCTGGCTGTGTCAGGCTTCATTGAGGAACGCGTCAGGGAGCGTTCCGCACAATTCATCGGCTGAGCGGAACCGGGGGCTACATGCGTGTTTCTACGCCATGCCGTATTTTTTGTGATACGCGGACCGACAACCAGCCGCGACAAACAGATCAGGCCAGGCCGGCGATGGTAGCCATGCGCACCAGGTCTGCGGTGTTGGCCGCCCCGGACTTAACCAGGATGTTCGCCCGGTGCTTTTCAACCGTGCGAAGCGAAATGCCGAAATCGGCGGCCAGCATCTTGCTCGACTTTCCGGCCATCAGACCCTTCAGCAGATCCATTTCGCGCGGAGAGAGCACTGTCAGCCTCTGTTGGGCGGCCTCGACTCTTGCGCACTTTTGCCGGCGTGCGGCATCGGTCAGCAGCGCAGCTCTCACCTTTTCCAGCAATACACCGTGGTCAAATGGCTTCTCGATGAAGTCCATGGCTCCCAGGCGCATGCTGTGTACCGCCGACGGAATATCGCCGAAGGCGCTGATGATGATCACCGGCACTTCGATCTGCCTGGCGCGCAGTGTCTTGAGCAGGTCGATGCCGCTCATCCCCGGCAGAACCATGTCACATAGCACGCAACCGCAGCGAGCGCCCTCAAATGATTCGAGGAACTCCTCGGCCGAACTCGCCTGTTCGATGGCGTATCCCTCCGCGATGAGCGCTGAGCTCAGAAGTCCGCGCACCCCCGCATCGTCATCGATCACAAATACGGTCGAATTCAATGGCACATCCATAATCACCCCGTTGGTCATCCCACATGGCCAATATGACCCTGCGCACGACAATAAGACTACGTTACAACGGCAATCACCTCGCCTCAAGCATTCGTCGTACGGTTTCGAGTAATTGCGCGTGCTGAAACGGCTTCAGCAGAACCTCCGCGCGAGCGAGGTCTATACCCCGGCGGGACAGATCCTCGCCACCGTATCCGGACACGAAAAGTATCGGCAGATCGGGCCGCCGCTCACGGATTCGCCGGGCCAACTCGACTCCGCTGGTTTCCGGCATCACTACATCCGTTATCAGAATATCAGCCCCCGCTTCCTTATCGCCCGCCAGAGAGATCGCCTCATTGGCGTCGCCCGTGGCAAATACCCGGTATCCGGCTTCGGCAAGGCAGCGGCTCAGAAGCCCCCGGATCCCTTCCTCATCCTCCACCACGAGCACGGTCGCGCATCCGCGGACATTGGCCGGAATCGTCGCGGTGGCCGGAATCGTCGCGGCGGTCGGAACGGCGGTGGCATGCGTCAATATTCTCTCGGTCACGCGCGGGAAATGGAGCGAGACGCAAGTGCCCCGGCCAGGCTCGCTGCTCACCGCCACAAAACCCCCGCTCTGTTTGACAAACCCGTATACCATGGAAAGGCCTAACCCCGTGCCCTGCCCGCGTGGCTTGGTGGTGAAAAAAGGCTCGAACATGCGCGCCATGGTCGCCGAATCCATTCCCTGACCGGTATCACGCACGCTGACACGGACAAACTGTCCGGGCCGCGCCTCGGGAATGGCCGCGGCCGCCGCCTCATCCAAGTCGACGCAGGCGGTGTCCAGCGTCAGCTTCCCGCCAAAGGGCATGACTTCCCGGGCGTTGGCGGCGAGGTTCATCAAAGCATGTTCAAACTGCGGCGCGGCGATGTTCGCCAGGCAGTCCGTCCCGCCGCCGCAAGCCAAGGTGACGATGTCCTCGCCGACCAGACGGCCGATCGGCCCGACCAGGCCGGCCACCAGTTCCCCAAGGTTCACCAAGGCAGGCCGCAATACCTCCCTGCGACCGAAGGCGAGCAGTTGTCCGGTCAACTGGGTGCCGCGGGCCGCGGCATTGAGGATTTCTCCGACCATGCTCTCGCCGCCATCCTTCACCATGTTCTGTCGCAACAGCATTTCGGCGTAGCCTCTTACGACCGTGAGCTGGTTGCGGAAGTCGTGGGCGATGCCACCCGCCAGACGCCCAACGGCCTCC
>CAYSSA010000082.1:8595-13700 GCA_964433485.1 uncultured Tepidisphaeraceae bacterium
TGCACCAACTGCGCCTCAAGTCGCTTGCGCTGAGTGATGTCTTCGGCACAGATGAGAACCATCGGCTCCTCGCCCGTGGGCAGGAGCTCGGTGGAGATGACAATCGACACTTCCTGGTTCGACTCGCCTCGCGTCACCGTCAGCAGCTTTTCCACCCGTGAATGGGCCCGGCCTGTCTCGAGTGTATCCTGGACGGCGCGACGCATGGCACAATCCTGGCAAGCGGGTCCAAACCCGCAGCCACCGGCTTTGTTCAGAGCCCCTATGCAGCGCAGAGCGTCGCCGCCGCGCTTTCCGATCATGTCCGCCGAGTCGCATCCTGCCAGCCTCTGGGCCGCCAGGTTGGCCTTGCGCACCCTGCGGTCCTTGTCCACAAGCAGCATGGCAACGGGCGCGTGCTCGAAGATGGCGTCAAGCTCCGCCTGGCTTCGACGCAGCGCCTGGTCGATTCGTTTACGCTCGGTGATATCCTCGAAAATTGTCGCAAACTGCCCCTGCGCGGGGCTGTAGGCCGTGACATGGTAGTGCCGGCCCAGGCCACTGCTGTACTCCTCGAATCGGATCGGCTTGCCGGTGAGCGCCACCTCTCCGTACCGCTGTACCCATGACGGCTCCACCTGGGGAAGCACATCACGCACCCTCCGGCCCACGATGTCGGCCGCTTTCAAACCAGTCAGTTGTTCAAAGGCGGGATTCACGCTAAGGAACCGGTAGTCGCAAGGCCGGTTGGATTCATCGAGAATGATCTCGTGCGAGGCGAATCCCGCGGTCATTGAGGTGAAGAGTTCGGCGAAGCTGTGTTCGACGCGCTTCTGTTCGGTGATGTCCGTACCGATGCTGCACATGCCGATCACTTCGCCGGCCTCATCACGGAGCACCGTGGTACGACAGTCGAGAAGGAACCGTCGACCCTCGGCGTCCACATTGGTCACTTCACCTCGCCATTGGCCGTGGACCAGGGTTTGCGCGATGATCTCTCGCTGAGTGGCCCCGGTGGCCGGGTCTTCCCCGTAGGACTCGACGGACTTGCCTATCAGTTCCTCCCTGGAGCGCCGCAGCTTCGCCGCCTGCGCCTGATTCACAAAGGTGATGATGCCGTTACGATCTGTGACCGTAACCAGATCCTGTATCTGGTCCAGCACAACGGCCTGAAGGCGCAATCGCTCCTCGGCTTGTCTCTGCTCGGTGATGTCGCGATTCAGCCCAATCTGCCGCAGCGGCTTCCCGTCCTCGTCGCGCACTGTGACTGCGTTGGCCTTGATTAACCTGATCGCGCCGTCCGGCCGCACGATGCGGAACTCGGTGTCATACTCCTTGTCCCCATTGATCGCCGCTTCGGTTTCCATGTATGCCCTGGAAACCTCGTCGGGGTGCAGGCACTGCCGCCAAGCTTCGAAACACCCTCCGAATGATCTTCGATCCAATCCGTAGATCTCCAACATCCGGTCGTCCCAGACCAGTGTGTTGGTCATCAGATTCCAGTCCCATACTCCAAGTCTTGCCGCCGACGCGGCAAGCTGGAGTCGCTGAGCGGTGTCGCGATGCCTTTCCTCGCTCAGCCGCACGGCGTCCTCGGCGCGTTTCCGCTGCACGATGTCCCAGGCCATATTCGCGAGAGTGCTGACTGTCTCAACATCGCTCTCGTCGTACTCCCCGGTCATGTTGCCGACGCCAAGAATCGCCACAACAAGGTTTCCGCGCAGGATCGGCACCGCCAACTCGCGAATGACCGGGGCATGGCCCGCGGGCAGTCCCTTGCGATGCGGCAGGCTTGCATAGTCGTTATGAATCACCGGCCGGCGCTGATGCAGACAGTCAACCCAGACACCCGCCTGGTCAACATTGTAATGGCGGCCTTTTCCTTCGGCCGTACACTGAGTCTTGAGGGTGTTGGTGGACCATGTCTGGAGAAGCAACGTCCTCTGATCGGCATCCACAAAATGAAAGAACCCGATCGAGCTGCCGGTTAAGCGCTCCGTCTCATCCAGCGTCCGCTGAAGCAGTTCGTCCAGCGAATGCTCGACGGAATACTCGCTCAGCCGCACCCGGGCCGCCAGAATTTCTTCCCGCCGGTTGCTCTCGACCAGGTCGCCGAGGCTGGTCTTCTCTGCGGTGCGGCACCGCTCCAGTTCCTCTTGAAACGCCTGATTATCCCGGCGATGGGAAATCAGCGTCGCTCCCAGCGCCGCAGCCAATATCGCGACAAGACTCACCAGCCCCGCCACAGGATGGTGCGTCGCATACGCGGCGCAGGATACGGCCGCGATCGCCGCCACCATGAGAACGATGGCAACGGCAACGCGGCCGCTCCCACGCATCCTGGCGGCAATCCGCGACAACACTGCTTGCATGGTCTGCTCCGGATTTCTGCAATCGCAACCGTCAGTCGAACCACCGACAGATCATCGTCGGGATTCCGAACTTCCTGCCAATCATCATTACATCCATACCCCGCAGTCGTTTTGCGGCGGAGTCGATTGGCTATAATCGCCATCCATGCAATCAGGTACGCACACCATCCATGCGGCGGTGCCGGGCAGTGAATACGACATCATCGTTCGCCATGGTCTGCTGGCCGATGTGGGCGGCATCCTTCGCTCTATCAGCGATGCCCGCAAATCCGCGCTCATTACCGACAACACGGTCGGACCGCTGTATGCGCGGACGGTAGAAGGCTCGCTTATTGCGGCCGGGTTCGAAGTCAGGACCACGACGGTGCCGGCAGGCGAGCAGCACAAGACCCTGGCAAACGTGTCAATCCTTTACGATCAGTTGCTGTCCTGGGGCATCGACCGGGCTACGCCGATCCTCGCGCTGGGTGGAGGCGTGATCGGCGACATGGCCGGCTTCGCGGCCGCCACGATCCTGCGGGGTGTCCCGTTCGTGCAGATTCCCACGACGTTGCTGTCGATGGTCGATGCCTCGGTCGGCGGAAAAACGGGCATTGATCACCCCGTGGGCAAAAACCTCATAGGCGCGTTCCACCAGCCCAGGACCGTGCTGATCGATCCGGCCACGCTCAACACACTGCCGCCCCGCGAATTGCGCTCGGGTCTGGCCGAGTGCATCAAGCACGAGATCATTCGTGATGCGGCCGGATTTGCGGAACTGGAGCGCCACATCCATCGCGCCTTGGCGCTGGATATGGACTATCTGGCTTCGCTGGTTGCCCACAATGTGCAGATCAAAGCCCGCGTGGTGGCGGCCGATCCATTCGAGCGCGGAGAGCGGGCCCACCTGAATTTCGGCCATACCTTCGGCCACGCGATCGAGACCGTTTCCGGTTATTCCTATGCTCACGGCGAGTGCGTGGCCCTGGGAATGGTCGCCGCGTGCCGGGCAGCGTCGGCGATGGGGATTTTCGATGAATCCTCGATCCGTCGGGTGATCGACCTGATCGAGGCCGCCGGACTGCCCACGGGTGGAATGTCATTGCCGGTGGAGAAAGTGGTCTCCGCCATGATGTTCGACAAGAAGGTCAAGTCGGGGAAGGTCCGTTTCGTGCTGCCGACCTCGGTGGGCTCGGTGACGGTGCGCGATGACGTTCCCGCGGAGGTCGTGGCCGCCGCGACGGCGTCGCTGGCGCGGTGATGCCAGTCCGCCAGGCCAAAAGCCGAAGGCGGTCCCCGGTTGGAGACCGCCTCCGCAGTTGTGTTAGAATCTGTCGGCCTAGGCGCGGCTGAGGTACTCGCCGTGCTCGGTGCTGATCCGGATGACTTCGCCGACTTCGATGAACGGCGGCACGCGCGTCTTGAGGCCGGTCTCGAGTTCGGCGTCCTTGAGCTGGTTGGTGGCAGTGGCGCCCTTGATGCCCGGCTGAGTGTCGGTCACCTTCAGATCCACCGTCTTGGGCAGTTCGTAGCTGACGAGTTGGCCGTCGTGGAACAGCGCGGTCATCTGGGTGTTGGGCTTGAGGTACAGGGCGTCGTCACCGAAGACGTCCTTGGAAAGAGCGAACTGGTCGTAGGTTTCCAGGTCCATGATGACCATGCCGGTGTTGTCCGTGTAGAGATACTCCACCTGGCGGCGGTCCACCGTAACAACCTCAATATCGTCTGTCGCGCCCACGCGTTTGTCGAGAATCGTTCCCTTGATGACGTCGCGCAACTTGAACTGAACCTTGGCTCGAAGGTTGCCCGGCGTGTTGTGGTCGGCCTCGGTCACCACGAACAATTTGCCATCAATCAGAACGGCCTGGCCTCGACGAATATCGCTCGCTCGCATGTCTGGTCCTCGAATCTCGGGTAAACGGCAAATCTCCGGACGACCGATGTCATCCAAAGGGAGTTCCTCATGTTACTGGGAATGAAACTGGCCGTCAAAGCCGGCGGACCGCGACTTCGAACGATTCTTTGAGCACTTGCAAGCAAGGGAGTTTTCCGCATAATGAATGGTCTTGGCCCGCCAGGGGCCGCCCGCGTGGCGCGGACTGGACAAGCATAAGTCCGCCGCGGGTTTTTATTTCGTCATGCAAGCCCGTGGGTGGACGCCGCGACCTGGCCGCCCCGTCCCGATCGGGCTGCCGACCCAATGCGGTCGTGTGAAGGAGAATCGTCTCATGGGAATGACTCAGGCGGAACTCGTCAAAGCGCTGGTGGACGCCGGCGTGCATTTCGGTCATCGCGTCAGCCGCTGGAATCCGAAGATGGAGCCCTACATCCACGGCAAACGCAACATGATCCACATCATCGACGTCAAGGAGACCATCAAGGGGATCCTTCGCGCCAAGAAGCTGATCCATCAGACCGTCGCTCAGGGCCGCGACGTGCTGTTTGTCGGCACCAAGCGCCAGGCCAAGCACGCGGTCGAGGAAGAGGCCAAACGCTGCGGCATGCACTATGTGACCGAGCGCTGGCTCGGCGGCACGCTCACCAATTTCCGCACCATCCGCGCCCGGCTCAACCGCCTGGAGGAACTGGAAAATCTCTGGGCAACCGGACAGATCGAGACCTATTCCAAGAAGATGAAGTCCACGCTCAACCGCGAGATGACCAAGATCAAGTCCAACCTCGAGGGCATCAGGCGCATGGACCGCATGCCCGGCATCATGGTTCTCATCGACACCCGTCGTGAACACATCGCCGTCAAGGAAGCCCGCAAACTGG
>CAYSSA010000082.1:13754-18492 GCA_964433485.1 uncultured Tepidisphaeraceae bacterium
ACGACGACGCCATGCGCGCCATCGAGATCATCCTGCACGACCTGGCCGACGCCGTTATCGACGGCAAGGCCCAACGCAGCGAGAAAGCGGAGGAAGGCCCCCGACCGGCACGCCGTTCGAGCCGCGCCGCCTTCCGCGCGGATGAGGCCGAGAAACCCGATGCCGTCGCGGCGCCTGCCGCGACTGTCACCGAGCCCGAACCGGCGCCCGCGGTGGAATCCACCCCGGCCGCCCCTCAGGTTTAATCATCCTATTGCCGAGAAGCGGACACACCACGCCGGCCAGTGCTTTCGTATGTGCGATGTCCGTCTCATGCACTAGTGACCGCTGTCCACTGACTACGAACTACAATACAGGAGATATCAACATGGCGGAAATCAGCGCCAAGCTCGTTAACGAACTCCGGTCCAAGACCGGGCAGGGAATGATGGAGTGCAAGAAGATGCTCGCCGAGGCCAACGGCGATGTGGAAAAAGCCATCGAGTTGTTTCGCAAGAAGGGCGTCAAGGCTTCGGTGACCGAACGCATCGCCTCCGAAGGCCGCCTCATCGGCGCCCGTTCGGCCGACGGCAAGACCGCCTCGCTGGTCGAGATCAACTGCAACACCGACTTCACCGCACGCTCGGAGCCAATCCAGAAGCTCGCGGCCAAGGCGGCCGAAGCGCTCGTTGCCAATCCCTCGGCGGACGTCTCCTCGCTTATCGCCGCCGATCTCACTCACGTCGCCCAGACCACCGGCGAGAATGTCCGGCTTGGCAAGACCGCCGCGCTGAGCAACGCGACCGGCGCCGTGGGGCTCTACATCTACAGCATCACCCAGAAAATCGGCGTGCTGTTGTCTTTCACGGGCAACCCGACCGACGAGTTGATCACCGATATCGGCGGCCACATCGCTTTCGCCCGTCCGTTGGCGATGAAGCGCGACCAGATCGACCCCGCTCTGGTGGCCAAGGAAAAGGAAATCGCCGTCGAGCAGGCCAAGGCCACCGGCAAGCCCCAGAACATCGCCGAGAAGATCGCCGAAGGCAAACTCGAAGCGTTCTTCAAGGAGAAGTGCCTGCTTGACCAGGAGTTCTTCAACGCCGGCAAGTTCAAAGGCTCCATCGCGCAACTCTGCAGGGAAAAGGGATGTGTGCTCGAACAGTACATTCGACTTGAGGTGGGCCAGGCCTGAACCCTTCGATCAATCTGATTCACAAGAGCCCGTCCGCATAACGGGCTCTTCTTCTTTTTTCCGGTGATCATCCTCGTGCCTCAAGTCCGACCCCGACCCCTTTCAGGCTCGTCACACGCGGATATAATGCGATGGCCGTCCGAAAGAGAAAGGATCAACCCGTGTCCACCGCCCTCGCTGAGACCACCAGTGCTGGCAGTTCGCTGCCGTTTTTCATGCGGCGTCTGCATTCGCTCACTGGAATCGTTTTTGGAAGCTACCTCGTTGTTCACCTCATCATCAATGCCACGCTGGTCGAAGGCGCCCGTCATGGCGGCGGCCTCGCGGTTTTCGCCCAGCAGGTCCAGAAGATTCACTCGTTGCCGTTTCTCCAGGCCGTCGAGTGGGGCATGATCTACCTTCCCATCCTCTTCCACGGCGTCTATGGAATATGGGTTGCGCTGGCCGGGCAGCCGAATTCCATCAACTATCCCTATCGCAACAACTGGTACTATCTCGCTCAGCGGCTGAGCACGATCATCATCGTCCTGTTCATGCTGTTCCATGTGCTCGGATTCAAGGGGGCACTGGGTTCAGCGCTGGCGTTCGATCCCTCCGAATCCGGCGCCGTCGCCAGCGTCAAACGCCACTTCGATTTCCACTGGTCGCTGCTATGGGTGGTATATCCGCTGGGCGTGCTGGCCTCGACCTTCCACACCGCCAACGGCTTCCGCGCGGCCGCCATAGCCTGGGGACTGACAGTCAGCAAAAAGAGCATGGCCCGCTGGGAAATGCTCTGTCTGGTCATCTTCGTGGGCATGACGTTCTGCGGATTCCTGGCGCTGGCTGCGGTTGCGAGAATGGAACCGTCGGCGGTCATAGCCCCAGGACACTGACAACCACAGACCGCTTCCACAGCCGGATACTCCTGCCCGCAGCCTAATCGCGGAACGGTCCGCCCGGCGCAGCCGCCGCGGGCTCAATGATCCCGATCTTCCACGGAATCTCCCCCGGCGCCTTGCCCGCCCGCTCGGATTCCAGACAGCCCGTGAAGATCATCCGGAGCTTTTTCGGATCGACCGTCTGAGTCTGGTCGACACCGTCACGCACCAACTCCGCTTCAGCCAGCGTATCCGTCCACTGCGCTGTCATCGGCGTCAACAGCCGGACATTGGCCGCTCCGGCCATCGGCTTGGTCAGCGACACGCACAAATCGTCCCAGCCTTCATCCAGTCGCGTGTTGATGTATGCCTTGATGTAACGCCGATGCAGGTCGGCGGCCGTTGCCAGCATCAGGTACCGCCGCAACTTCCCGACGCGATAGATGTGCGCCGACGAGATGAAATCTCCCTTCAGACACAGCAGAGGCGGATTCCACTTGCGCGGAAACTCGTCCAGTGGCCCGCGGCAGCGATAGACCCGACCATCGCCGGTTGTGTAGAAAAGATAGGCGTCCTCCTCGTCGCAGATCACCCAGAAATCCCGCCAGAGCGAATCGAACTGCGCGAACGGAATCGTCATCGGTTGCGCCCGACTCCACTGGCCAGGGTCGGAAATGTCGGGACTGGTGCTGAACATCGGCCGCACTGCGGGCTTTCGGCCGGGATCGAAGCTCTGGAAAACCATGAACCATCGTTTGGCCGGCTCAAAATAGAACACTTGGGGGCATGAGGCATGGGCTTCGCCCAGGTCCAGCGCCGTTCGCCGCGTACTCCGCAGACCGTCCAGTTCTTCCGACGCCAGGTATTCGATCCGGTGCGGCCGCCCAGGCTGGCCGGTGACGGCAAACATATGCCAGCGACCCTGGAATCTCACCGTTGACGGCTGCCGCACGCTTACGGCAGAGCCGCCGTCGTCGTCCTGTGCATGCAACAGCGTGCCACCGATCGTCCAGGCGAAATCCCCGCGCAAAAGGCTGAGCACCGCCGGATCCCAGTACGATGAATACGGAGAATCACCGGGATCCGGCCGGGAAAACGGCTCTTCCGGCAACCCGGCGGATGCAACCATCGCCGGCAGCACCAGCAACAGAGGCAGGATACGGACAATGTCGATTTGACGGATCATTTCGGGGCCGGCTTGGTTGCCGTGGATCGGTACTCCGATGCGCGTATGGCGACAAGCCGCCCGCCGCGCGCCGTGACAACGTATGAGCTGCGTCCCGCGGGCAGGAAGACATCCACCCGGTCCGGATCGGCTCGCCCGACGGCGGTCAATTCCTCCACGGTTGGATTGCCTCCGTAGACGCGCAGCATGGCGGCACTGCCCGGCTGGAAATGGCCTCTTTGCGGGCCCAGAACCTTGGTCTCTCCCGGCCGGATCAACTCGCCCCAATGGCGGTCGCTGAGTTCGGGAACATGGATGACCAGGTCCGCCGGAGCATACCAGCCTTCCTCCTTGGGCTCGCGACTCTTCACCAGTCCGGCCGACACCGGAGTCGACGAGATATTCATCACCTCCACCGTGAATTCCGTCGCCGGTGGCGTGGAAACACAACCGCAGGCGAACAACCCAAGCAACACCGCAACCGGCAATCTTGTCATGACGCACCTCATCAACCAAAGACGTGGACGGGGAGATCCTGTTCCACGCTTGAGCAAAATGTCTCCTGGAATTCCCTGGCCTGATACTCTCTCGCCTCGATGGACCTGCCGCGAACGGACTCGCGAATCTCCGGCCGGTCAAACGGCCATGGCTCCACCTTCACCGCCCATTCTTCGACGCGGTGGAATCGCAGGGTAAGCGGCCGGGCGCCTTCCCTGGGTACGATCCCTTCAATTTGGGTGAAGGGTGTCTGGTGACAGCAGATAACCAGACTCAGCCGGTCCATGGCCTGAAGAATCATGTGATTGCGGCGGAGCTGTTCTTCCTCGGCGATCCCCGGCAACACCGCCAGTCCCAGTTTCAGGGGAACGTCCAGCCGCATGTTCAGTTGCCGGCGCAACAGTTCCTGCCGCTCGGCCTCGCCGTGCTGAAATCGGTTGATCTGAAAATCGGCCCGTCGCGAACGCGAGACCTGCGCCGCAAAGCCGGATAGGCCCATCACATGGAGGCTGACCAGGAGCCTCGCGTACGGCGTTGCCCCTTCGAGCATTGGACCGGCCCGCGACCAGGCATCCAACGCGGTTTCCAGGGGCGTCTCGAAGACATCATATGGATGTCCGCAGGCGCTGAGTGTGGGCCGGTTGTCGTGCTCCCGCCATCCACAATCGTGCATGGAAACCGCTTCGATGGTCTGCGCCATGGGCACGGGGCGGTCGAAAAAAGCGTTCCCGAAATGCGATGCCAATCGCCCGCTGAGCAGCGCATGCTCGTGTTGCGAGATGAGAAAAAAACGATCTCCGATACGGCGGCGGATCATCGCAGCATGTTACGAACAAACTGGTGCGTTGTCATGGCCGGGGTATGCACCCGTATTCGCTCGCACCTGCCGAGTACAAGGTCGCCAAAGAAGATATGCGTCGGCCACAGAATACGACCCATGAAATGCCGGCGCGGACGGGAAGTGTCTGCTACCAAGGGGTGGTGTGCGGCGCGGAAAATCGAACCAGATGGGCGGTGGTGCTGGTGATGCTCCAATTCGCA
>CAYSSA010000083.1:0-6221 GCA_964433485.1 uncultured Tepidisphaeraceae bacterium
AGAGCATCGCCGAAGGCTTCGACAATGCTCTCAAGGCGTTGGCTCAGCGCATGTTCGAGCTGATGCGCGAGCATCGAGGCGTCGGGCTGGCGGCGCCGCAGGTCGGGCGAACGATCCGCATGTTCGTGATGAACCACAGCGGAAAAGCCGAGGACGACCGTGTTTATGTGAATCCGGTGCTGTCTGATCCGGAGGGCGACGACGAAGCCGAGGAGGGGTGTCTCAGTCTGCCCGGGGTGAACATCGACGTCCTGCGCAGCAAGACGATGCGCATCAGGGCGCAGGATCTGGACGGCAGGCCGTTCGAACAAATGGAATCTGGATACATCGCCCGCATTTGGCAACACGAAACAGACCACCTCAACGGCATCCTGTTGTTGAACCACATGGGGCCGGTACAGAAACTCGCCTGGCGAAAGCGCCTGCGCGAGCTCGAGGCCGAGTTTGAGTCGGCCAAAAAGAAGAAAAGATAGCTCCCGTACCCGCTCAAGCCACATTGACCAGACGTATCGCCATTCTCGGATCGACCGGTTCCATCGGAACCAGCGCTCTCGAGGTCGTCGCGCACCTCGGAAGATCCTTTGCCGTCGCGGGACTCTCGGCGCATCGCCAGCTTGACCGACTGGTCCAACAATCCGAGCGGTTCCGGCCGGCGGCCGTTGCCGTCACGGCGGCCGAAAGTTCGCCCGGGATCCTTGACCGGTTGCGCGGCCTGGGAGCGGAGGTCCACAGCGGGCCTGGCGCCATGGTCGATCTGGTGCGAAGAGAGGATATCGACACGGTGCTGGTTGCGGTGGTCGGCGCGGCGGCGCTGCCGGCGGTGCTGGCGGCGGTCGATGCCGGAAAGCGCGTGGCGCTGGCCAACAAGGAATCGCTGGTTGTTGCAGGCTCGCTGCTGATGCCGCTGGCCCGCAAGCGAGGCGTCACGCTGCTGCCGGTGGATTCGGAACATTCGGCCGTGTTTCAGGCATGGCGTTGCGGCCGGGCGAGCGAGGTCCGCAGGGTCATCCTCACGGCTTCGGGCGGACCGTTTCGCGGCGCGTCGGCCGAGCGGTTGCGGGACGCCACTCTTGCCGACGCGCTGAAGCATCCGACCTGGCGCATGGGCGCGAAGATCACCATTGATTCGGCGACGATGTTCAACAAGGCACTGGAGATTATCGAGGCGCACTGGTTATTCGATCTGCCGCCGGAGAAGATCGAAGTGGTGGTGCATCCGGAATCGGTGGTGCATTCGATGGTGGAGTTCGTCGACGGCTCGGTCATCGCGCAGCTCTCCCCACCGGATATGAAGACCCCGATACAGTATGCGCTGACGTATCCCGATCGAGCGGATGGGATCGGTCCGAGGCTGGACCTGACGCGCCCGCAGGCCTTGCATTTTGAACCGCCGGACGGGCAGCGGTTTCCGTCGCTGTCGCTGGCCTACGAGGCGATTCGTCTCGGCGGCACTGCCGGGGCGGTTCTAAACGCCGCCAACGAGGCCGCGGTAAGCGCGTTCGCGTCCGGGAAGATTCGCTTTACCGGGATTTCCCGGCTGGTTGCCGCTACAATGCGAGAGCATCGGTTACAGCCCGATCCGTCATTGGACGATCTTCTTGAGGCGGATAGCTGGGCGCGAAACCGCGTGGAGTCGCTGATGCTTTCCGGCTGCGGCGATTTCTGATTGGCCGCCATTGCGGACGGTGTTGCCCGCCGGCAGGGCGGGTTTGTATGACGATGAAAAGGACCTGATCACTCATGCACTATTTGCTCAATGTGCTCGCCATCGCCGGGCTGGTTCTCGGCTTCGGGTTTGTGGTATTCATCCATGAGCTCGGGCATTTCCTTGCCGCCCGCTGGGTGGGGATTCGCTGCGAGCAGTTTGCCGTCGGCTTTGGTCACGCCATTCTTGCCTGGCGCAAGGGTCTGGGCGTGCGGCGCGGCACGACCCGTCCGGAGTTCGAGCGGAAGATCCGCGAACACCTTGGTCTGCCGGATGATCCGGACAAGCCGCTGAGCGGCCAGCAACTCGATCGCGGCTGCGCCGAGCTTGGCCTGGGCGAGACTGAATACCGCTGGAACTGGATTCCTCTTGGCGGCTATGTGAAGATGGTCGGCCAGGACGACATGGATGCCACGGCGCGGTCCGACGATCCGCGGTCCTTCACCCAGAAATCGGTTGGCCAGCGTGCCCTGGTGATTTCGGCCGGCGTCATCTTCAACGTTATACTGGCCGGCGCGCTGTTCGTGGCGCTGTTTCTGTATGGCTTCCGGGTGTCGCCAACAATCGTCGGCGGCATGGAAAGCAACGCTCCGGCGATGCAGGCGGGAATTGAGGTCGGGGACGAAATCCTGGAGATCAACGGGTGGACGACCAACGATTTCAACAAGCTTACCCTCTGGTCTGCGCTGACCAGGCCGGATCAGCCGTTCCCCGTCAAGGTCAAACGCGCCGATGGCCGGGTCGAGGACATCATGGTGACGCCGCGCAAGGGCGACGAGAGCCGAGGCTCATTCATCGCGCTGGGAATCGGGGGCGCGCGTGAGTTGCAGGGACCGGACCCGGAAAGAGTCCGGGCGGAGGACCTCAAACGCGCCGACGGAAAACCGATCGATCCCGATAAGATCCTCATGCCCGGCGATGTCATCACGGCGGTCAACGGACAAGCGATCTCCGATGTGCGCGACATCAAGACCTATGACCGCATCCTTCAGCAGTCCGACGGTTCCCCCATCCGGTTCACGGTGGCCAGGTACGGAGGCGGCCAGAAGGTGCTGACGGTGCCCGTGGATTTCGTCGGACAGTTCGCGGGAGCGATCTTCCATATGGCCGGCATGACTCCGCGGGTCAAGGTTGTGGATTGCCGCGAGGGATCGCCCGCCGAGCGCGTGGTCAAGCCCGGCGACGTGATCGTCGCCATGGAGGTGGACCTTCGCACCATTGCCCATCCGCACAGCGAGGAGATTCGCAGGATGACCGCCAGGGCGGGAGCGGAAGGTTCGAAAGTCTGTTTCCAGATTCTGCGCGATGGAAAGCTCTTCTGGACCGAGCCGGTTGTTCCCGATTTCCGCACCGGCCAGGGACGGCGCGGAATGGGGATGGGTCTTGGGTACAGCACCGATCACCCGGTGGTTTCGGCGGTACTGGCTGATTCGGCCGCGGCACTTGCCGGCGTGCCCAGGAATGTATTGATTGAGAAGATCAACGCGCGGCCCGTGGGCAACTGGTTTGAAGTGCGCAACGCTCTGGCGGGTTCCTCCGGCAAAGTGGAAATGACCTGTGTGCCGCTGGATCCAAAGACGGACGCGCCTCTTGCGGACCAGACTCGGACATTCCATGTCGAGTTGTCCCCGGCCGATCTTGCCGCGGTGCGCGGGCTGCGAGTTGACCTTTCCGAGGTCATCAACATGCGCGGCCGGGAGATCGTGCGCAAGACGGCGAATCCATTGACCGCGCTGAGTTGGGGAGTGATCGAGACGCGCGATCTGCTTGTGCAATTCTATGTCACGCTGCATCGGGTCACGGTGGGATCGGTGTCCGCGGAGAACTTCATGGGTCCGCTGGGCATCGCCTGGACGGGATCGTTCTTCGCAACCAAGGGACCGGACTGGCTCGTCTGGTTCCTGGCCATGATTTCGGCCAATCTGGCCGTCGTGAACTTCCTGCCGATTCCCATCATGGACGGCGGGCTTTTCGTGGTATTGATGATTGAGAAGCTTCGGGGCAAGCCGCTGAGCGCGCGCACGCAGGCGGCCCTGCAATATGTCGGGCTGACGATCATCCTGGGCATTTTTCTGTACGTCACCTACAACGATATCCGTCGCATGTTCCTGTGACGGGCGGCGGCGGTGGCTCGAACCGCTCAGCGTATTTTCTGGTCCGGCAGTTCTTTCTTGATTCCCTCGTCCAGCGGCATCACGTCATTGACCAGCCCCGTCTCCAGTTTGAGCCTCGCCAACTCCGTCTTGAGCTGCGCGACCCGGGGGGCGTGGGCCGGATCGGCGATGAGATTGCGCTCCTCGCCGGGGTCGGCCTGGAGGTCGTACAACTCCGCCATGTGCCGATCCGGACCGCCGTCGCCGTGCGGCGAATGCATGTACTTCCACCGATCGGTGCGAACGCCGCGGACATTCGGCGTGTAGGGGAACTGTTTCTCGTAGTTGTACTCATAGAAGAAGGATTTTCGCCAAGCCGCGTCGCCTTCACGGACCAGCTTCGCGAAGGACCGGCCATGCACCTTGCCCAGGCTGCCGGCGCCGCACAGATCCACGAGGCTCGGCGCCAGATCCTCGGTGAGGATCATCTGTTCGATGTTGGCCCCGCGCCGGCCCAGGCCCGGGTAGCGCACGATCAGCGGCACCCGGATGCTCGGCTCATGCATGGTGCGTTTGTCGACCATACCATGTTCGCCGTTGAGCAAACCGTTATCGCCCATGAAGATCATGATGGTGTTGTCCAGCTCATTGCGTTTTTCCAGCAATTGGTACAGCCTGCCGACGCTGTCATCCACCGACAGGATGGTGCCCCAGTAAGCGCGGGTCATGGCCGCGAAATCCTTGACCGCCTCCGGCCGGTCGTCCGGAAAGTTCTTCCGCCAGTCGAACAGAGGTCCGTAAATGCCGTGCCAGGTGTAGAGTCGATCGCGAATCCAGGCCGGCTTGTCGTCCAGCCGGAAGGCGGATGCCGGATACCTGACATCGACGTTGTCGAAGGCATGTTGGTATTTTGGCTCGGGGAAATAGAAGCTGTGCGGGGCCTTGTGTCCGAGCATCATCATCCACGGCCGTGCGCCTTGGCGCTGGTTCAGCCAGCTCTCGGCCATGTCGGTCACGGCATGCGTGTAGTATCCCTTGATGACTTCGCGGCGCTGCCCGTCAAAACAGAACTCGGTGTCGTAGTACTTGCCCTGCCCCTTGTGGGTGACGAAGTGGTCGAAGCCGGGTCGCTTGCTGTCGTTGTCTTCGCCCATGTGCCATTTGCCGATGTAGGCGGTCTCATAGCCGGCGTCGTGCAGGGCGGCCGGGAAACTCGGCAGGCTTGCGGGGTACTCGGTGAAGTTGTTCACGACGCCATGGGTGTGGGCGTACAAGCCGCTGAGGATGGACGCTCGGCTTGGCGAGCAAAGCGATGTGGTGCAGAACGTGTTGCGGAAATGCACGCCTTCGGCGGCGAGGCGGTCGATGTGGGGCGTTCGCAGGTGCGGGTGTCCGGCGCATCCGAGGCAGTCCCAGCGCAGATCATCGCAAAGGATGAACAGCACGTTGGGTCGGGCGGAGTCTGCGCCGGGGCGCTGATGCGCGCACCCGGCGGCCAATGCGGCGGCCGAGGTGTGCAGGAATTGTCGCCTGGTCCAAAGGTGGGGGAGAATCTTGCTCATCTGTGCCTTTCTGTAACTGCTACACGCCCGGCAGGGCGCGGTTGCGGGCATAAGGCGGTTTTCACTTCGCCAGGGTCGCGACGAGTCTCCAGGCCAGGTGTGGCGAGAGCGCCCGACGACGGCCCCGGTTGAATTCATCCACCAGTTGCTCAAATCTCTCCGAATAGGGCAATCGGTCGCGTCGCCCGATGTCCGATCCCAGTCGCCGGATCCACCACTGGCGTTCCTCTTCACTGGCTTCGGGCGGCCGCGATCGAGCCTCGCCGAGTTTGGGAAGTCTGCCGGCCTTTCGCACGGTCAACAGCGTTTTCCAGACCTGCTCCCGTGTCGGCTGTTCATTCGTGTGGGTCGCGCAGATGGCGCTGTACAGCCGTTCAAAATCCGGTGTATACGGCAGATCGTCGGCTGTTCGGCCCAGTTGAACGTACTCATGAACCAGTTTTTTCCGATTCACCCTCACGTCCGGGCGGATTCCGGCGAAAAGCGCTCCCGGCGCGGCGGCTTCTGGTTGCGGCGGAGGCAACTGCCCGGGGGTAGATGCGTCCAGCAAGTCGACGATCTGAAAGATATGTCCCGCGGGGTCGCGGATGGAGGCCCGGTATCCGCGTGATCCGGCCGCGGGGGCGGATACGAATTGAATGCCAAGCTGCTCTCGTCGCGCGTACATCTCGCGCACGTCGTCCACCAGGTAGTAGACCGCTTCGTCGGGCAGGTCTGGATCACAGTGCAGGACGATTTCCGTCGTCCCGTCGCGCAGCCTCAGGCTTGCCCTCGTCGCGTCTTCGCGCAGCACTTCCAGTCCCAGCGATTCGCGATAGTGCTTTACCGCGGATTTCAGGGCCGGCACGCGCAAGACCATGC
>CAYSSA010000083.1:6242-15003 GCA_964433485.1 uncultured Tepidisphaeraceae bacterium
CGAATCTACCACGAACGCCGGGCAAGGCGAAGGGACGAGCGCCCAATACACTGACAAGGCCGCTCTCAATCCGGGGTGGGGGGCGGGAGCGATCGAGTCCAGCCGGGCAGACTTCCGGAATCGCGCTCATCTCATGGCGGAAGGAGGGTGTTGGTCCGGCACGTCGGCTTGACTAACGGGCTGTCAAGACAGCCCATCCCATCGCTCTGGCTCGCGATCGTCGGAATCCTCCCAACTCGCAGTGACGGCGGCCGTGTAGGTTTGCGCCTTGCTCGTCTGGCTGTCTCTCACGCAGCCTTCAACTCGCTGGCCGTTTCGCTCCGTCCACTGCCGATCGCATTTCTCCTGAGCCATAGAACCTCCAACAGCTTGAGGCGATGGGATGGGCGGTTGCCGATCCGTCACAGGCATCGGAGATCAGACAGTCCGACTGAACCTCACAGGCGGCACAGCCGACCTATTTTCTGGAATTTCCTGCTGCGGAATGTGAATCTGTAACGCGCGTAGCGGTCAGGTTGTTCCATGCGGACCGATAAACACGTCTGCGAGTGCCTCGGACCAGTTCATCCAGAACGCCGGCCGAGAATCCGCACCGGCTTGCCATACGTCGGAGAATCGTCCACTCCTCCTCGGCTATCAAACCATCGGCCAGGGCTGCTTCGATCATGGCCACCAGCCACTCCTGGGCTTCGGCGGCGTCCACCGGCGAGATGGCCTCATAATGTCCGGCCAGTGCGGACTGGAGCATGGAGTCGACGGCCGTCTGGGGGATCTTCCGCCGCAGTGCCAGGTCGCGCAGCATTTCCCGCTCGCTGGAGGTTACCACGCCGTCGGCGGCCACGACGCTCACCGCCCAGGACATGAGTCCGCCACGCCGAGGTTTGGGCAGGGGCGGTGGGTCAGGACGGTCGCACATTGCGCGCAGCAGCTTCTGCGCCTGAAGCGAGACCATGGGCATCAAGTCAACAAGAACCCAGCCCGCGGAGCCGTCATTCAGCACGATGCCGCAGAACTCGCAGGCGTTGGAGGTTGTCGCGCTCTGTGGGGCTCCGCATCCGGGACAGTGGGCCGAGTTAATGCCCGCTTGCGGGGTGCTGGTCAGTCCGGCTTTACGTTCCAGCACAAGCATGGTGCGGTGAACGGCCCGATGGTTGGTGGGGTCCATTCCTCCGTCGGCGACCATATATCGCCGGCCTTCCCAGACCACCTGCACCAGGGCGCGGTCGCGGGAAGCATCGCCGCCGACCGCAAGCATATCCACGCTGCCCACGGCGCAGTCGGCGTAGATTGCGCGCGGGGCGCCCGAGCACAATCCAGCCGCAAAGCGGTCGCATAGACTATCCGCAGCCACCTTGCGCAGGTACGTGACATCGCCTTTGAGCTCGGCCATAGCCTTGCGCCAGAAGACCACGGATGCCATGTCTTCGATGTGCTGACGGGTGAATCCGGGATCTCTGCTGCACAACGATTCCATCCCAGGGATCTGTTGCGACTGCGTCGCCGACCATTCGGATTCCTGCGTGATCTCGGCCAGCACCCAGTCGTGCTCGCCGGAGCGCAGAACGGCACCGCAATGGGCGCAATTGGCGTTTTGGTTGAGTTCGATGGAGGAACCGCAGTTGGGGCAGTTGCCTTCGATAAGGCCCGGCCGGTCCCGCAGGCTCCTGGCATCACGCCTGCGAAGGAACGACCAGTACTCGGTGAAACGCGATGGTCCATCGCTGCCGGGAATCTTCTGCCCGTCGGCCAGCGACTCGCGATAGTCCGTGACCGAGGCCTCGAAGACCACGGCCACCGTCTCAAACACCTCGTCGAAGCGGGCATCGACGATCAGCGAGCGGTGGAACTTCCGCAACACGGTGATGTTGCGATAGCCCATGAGCTTCTGCTCCTGGAACTGAAGAGAAAACCGTTCGTGGACGCCATCGGAGATGAAGGCGCGAACGCGGGACAGATCCTGCGCCGACCATGCCTGCTGGATCAGAGCGAAGGCTCGGCGCATGCGGGCGATGAAGGCTTCGCGGTCGAACTCCGGATCGGCCGCCTCGATCGCCCGCAGCGCCTCCGTGCGGTCCTGCGAATCGCGGCGCTCGTTCCAGTCGTGGATGACTCGCGTCTGGAAACTTGCGTTGGCTTGGCGCGCAGCCAGCACGAACAGCACCACGATGATCAGGGCAACCACAATCGCAACGGAATCGCCCGAGCCCATGAACAGGCCACCGTTGGATCCGTTCAGTCGCGGGGATGCGTGGAAGCTCCCGCTTGATCGGCCGCCGCTGAATCCACCGCTGCGAAATCCGCCACCACCGCCGCGGAATCCTCCTCCGCCGCCGGCGCGGGCCAATACGACGGCCGGCCAGGAAACCAGCAGAAGTACCGCAAACCATACAAGCCATGATCGACACATCGTGGCGGCAGTGTAACACCGTGCCGAAGGACTTTGGAATCCTGCCGCCGTTACAAAATCGGCGTTGCCTTGTAAACTGCCGCCATGCGTCATCCCTCACACCGCCGCGGATTCATTATTCTCTTCGGATCCCGCCAGATCGCATCAAGCGAGGGCGGAGCATCGCTTGAGACGCGGTGTCCCAATTGCGGGGCGAACACGCGTTTTGTGGGCAAGAGCTACCGGAACTGGTTCACGGTGTTTTTCATCCCGGTGTTTCCTATCTCCGGAGCCCAGCGAGTCTCGCAGTGTTCGCAATGTCAGGCCGTGTTCAATCTGCCCATTGAGCAACTCCGCGGGGCCGCCGCCAGTTCGGACCAGGCGCAGTATCAGGAGGCCATCCGCCTCTACAACCTTCTGCGCGAGAATCCCACTGATGCGGTGTTGCTGTATCAGGTGATGAACACCTACGCCACGATGGGGGAATTCGACCAGGCCATCTCCGCCGCGCGCCATTTTCCCCAGGCGCTGGATGGAAGCATCAGTTGCCGCGAACTGCTGAAGCGCATCGAAGCCGAGCCGAAACCGGCCGGGCAAGCTTGAGGTTGAGGCAGGCCACTTCCACACTCGGCCTCGGAGGTGGCCATCGAGATCATGTCGACTGCCGGGATCGATCGGTCCTCCATCATCGCGGCCATCCGGGCCGATAAAACAAACGATGGCGCCACGGCCATCCCAGGCGATATCGCATGGGCCGATCATCAAACGGGTCATCGGGGACCGCTGGAAGCCATCTCGGCATCAACGCGACCGTGTGTCCCAGGGGACAACGGCGCCAGCTCGTACGACGAACGTGGGCGTCGAGCTGACAGAGCAATCCAGAAGCCCGGCCTCGTACAAGAGTAACCAGAATGCCATGATTTTCTCATTTGGCCATTGCCGACAAGTCAACCTCCCGCAGCACCTTTCCGGCCGCAGGGTCAACGTTCAGCATGGCGTACTCATACTTGCGGTCGCCAAACTGACTGCGGTAGATCACGAAAGGGTGTACCCAGCCGTTCTTCGGCGCGGCGGCGTGGGCGGCGGGATTGGTGTCCCAGTTCAGCGCCTCGTTGCCCCGGCCGTGTTGCTCCATGGTCTTGCGGAACACGTCGTTGTGCGCATTGGCGTCGTTGATGAACGCAACCGCGCCGGATGCACGGATGTCGCGCAGCGTGTGGCCGTTGGGCCGGGCCGTGCTGCCGTTGCGGACGGCACGGAGCAGCATCGCGGGCGCTCCGCCGGCGGTCTTCACGTCGATCTGAAGATCTTCGTAAATCTGCGCCGAGCCGCGATAGCCCGCCAGGATGACCTTGTTGTGCGTGGTGATTCGACTGTGGGTGAAGGACATCAGGTCGCCGTAGCCCTGATCGACGGCCGGGCTGGAGGCCGAACCACACTCGTCGAACTCGCACTGGTCGACCATGACGATGCCGGGGCGGTAGGCGATCAGGGGATTGCCGCCCAGCAGGTTCAATCCCGGGCCGTCGATGTTGCTGAACTTGCAGCCAATGACCGAACCCTTGATGACGTTGTTGAAGGGCATGGCGATGCCGGCCTTTTTCTGGCCGGAAAACTCGCCATGCAGCATCAGCCACTTGTCGACCATGGAGCCGTTGCTGAAGAAGCCGTAGTCGCCGGTGTTGATGCAGCGGATGTCGATGTAGCGGTTCTGGTCGTGTTCGGCGCCGCCCATGATGGTCGGGTCGTCGCTGCCATGGTGGATGGCCGCGAACGACTGATTGCGGAACGTGAGGTTGTAGTAATTGGCCCCGGCGACATAGGCATGAAGCGTGGGGCTGACGGGGTCGTGGTGGTCGGCGCCGGTAATGGCCAATCCCACCCGGCCGCCATCCACCGAAAGATTGGCGATGGTTCCGGGATGGTGTTGCTCAATGACCTTGATGGGCTGCGTGGTCTTGAGGGTGGTTTGATCCGGACCCGCACCCCAGATCTGGGTCCATCCGAAAAGCACCAGCGGGCGGTTGAGAAGGAAGGTCCCGCGAGGCACTTCCAGACGCGGTCGTTTGACGCGGCTGGCCTTGCCCTTGGCAGTCGGGTTAACGGGTGGATGCAGCTTGTCTACGACTGCCTCGAATCGCCCGCGCGCCGCTTTCATGGCCTGGTCATCTTTCTTCGCGCGGGCGGCGCGGAAGTCGGCATCCGCCTTGTAACTCTCCTCAAGCAGCGCCTGCAACTCGGCACGGCTCAGGCCGTACATGAGTCTGGCGAAGGCGTCATCTGATGGTTTGGCCCCGGTCGGATCGGCGCCGGCGTCGAGCAGGCCTTTGCCGAAATCGGGCTGCTGGGTGAAGGCGATTGGGACACGCGTGCGGGGAGCATCCGTCGCCGGCATCGAAGGCGGCGGCGGGAGCTTCCGCCCGGCCGGTGCTGCGCCCTGAGTGAGATCCTGGCCCGCGAACACGAAAGTCTGTTCCGCGGAAGCATCGAACGATGCCTCAATAAACCGGCCTCTTTCCATCTGGCCTACCAGCGCGGCAATGTTGGCCTCGTTGATTTCCTGCTGGCGGGCCTTGAGCAGAGCCTCCGCCCTGATGCGGAAATCCGGCCGCTTCTGCGCTATCACCGATGCTGAGGGGAGTTCAAATCGCGGCGTGAACGCAAAGCGGGTGATGGCCTCCGTCTCGACACCCTGGGCCTCATATTGCGAACTGACCATCCATACCTGCAGATTGGGGTCGGAGTTGACGATGGTCGCGCCCTGTGCGTGGTTCCAGCAGCGGAGGGCATGCAGGATGTTGCCCGATCCGCCTTCGATGGTGATGTCATGCGTCGGCACGGCGGCTTTGGGGAAGTTCTCCAGCCGGCCGAAGGCGTTAATCCCGCGCAGGCCCACTTGCACATTCTGGCAATCCTTGAGCCAGTAGACGCCAGGCCCCTGGGCGCTGCTGCGCTCGGTGGTGCCCTGGTAGAGCGCCATGTTGCGGCAGTTTTGCAACACCACGCCCGGCCCGGGGTTGCCGTAGTTGGTTTCGATCATCATGTAGAGCCGCGTGCCGTCGCCGCCGCCCTTGCAGTCGAACCACATCTGGGCGTTTTCGCTCACCCAGTCCTTGTTGGCGTTCCTGGGGTTCAGATGGGCGTTGTAGTCGGCGAAGGGCCAGTTGATGCCGAACCAGAGGAACAGGCTCTGGTCCACGCGCGCGGAGGCGGTAACGGTTCGCCTTCCGAACGCATTGCTTCCCGCGATCCAGGCGCAGTTTCGCACATCGTTCTTGATCTGAATGCTTCCGTCGCAGAACATCGCCAGCAGATCGCTGGCGGGCGCGGTGCGGTCGCCGAAGATGTCCACGTTCTTGAAATCTGCCGCTGCGAGCAGGGGGGTGCGATGCCTGTTTGCCGGCCGGGCGATGCTGGCATCAATCGACTGGTCCAGCGAACAGAACAGCAATTGAATGCCCTGCTGTCCTCCGCCGAGAATGATCCGGCCGCCAAACCCGCCGGTGACCTGCACATTGTCGGCCACGCGGCGGAAATCCAACTCACCGCAGGCGGCGGAACCTGGCAGGTCGATCGCTCCACCAACAGGCAGCGACTCGGCCATTTCCACGATAGCCGCGCTGATCCGGGTCTTGGGCAGGGAACGCCATTGCGATCCGTATTGTAGAGTCAGCGCCTTTTCCGCGTCCACAAACCCCGACTGCGCCCTCGAGCAGGTCGCCGCGAGGAGACAGATAGCCATACAGGGAAGGAACCATCGAGATACGGAGGCACGGAGAGGACTCAAGGCGTTCTTTTCCATGCCTCCGTGTTTCTGTGCCGAGTTGCTATGGCAGCCAATCAGAAAACCGGTGGATTGCATCGGAGTATCTCCCAAAGAAAGACGGACGCAGTGTATCCCACGTCCGCCGAATCCGCATCTGTCCTGACTGTCACTTGAGCTCAACCGTCCAGTAGGCGCTGTCAAGGAACTGCTTCCAACTCGCGTAGCGCTCGTCGGCCAGACGAATACTGATGACCGGGGAGCGTTTGGGTTTGACCGGCCTGGCGATCAGGTGCATTCGTGCCTGCTCGGGTGTCCGGCCGCCTTTGCGGACATTGCAGCGAATGCAGCAGCAGACGATGTTCTCCCATGTGGACCGGCCGCCCTGGCTGCGGGGCACAACATGGTCCAGCGACAACTCGTTGGTCGAAAACTTCTTGCCGCAATACTGGCAACGGCTGGAATCGCGCGCGTAGATGTTCCGCCGATTAAACTTCACATCCTGCCTCGGCAGTTTCTCATAACCCAGCAGGCGAATGATCCGCGGAACGGCTATCTGAAGCCGCACCGTGTGGATCCAGTCGTATGCATCGGGCTCAAACTCGGCCTTGAGTTGGGAGAGTTCCTGCCAACTCTCCAGATCCAGATTCTGCCAGCGGCTTTGTCCGGTGGCGGAATTCTCAATATGAATCACCTCGGCCAACTCCTTGCAGAGCAGGCAGAAGGCGCGCCTGACATTGATTATCCGGATCGCCTGGTAGAACTTGTTGAGAACAAGAACATTGGCGTTGAGGGCCATGCTTCCGCCGGCCGACACCGCGACCGGCGCCATCCCGGCCGGTGGTGAATCCGGGTTGTGTGACAAACCCTTCATCATGGGTCAGACCTCGGTTGCCAGACCCACCTCGGGTCCGGTAACTGGGTGCATTATACAAGGGTGCCGGGCGGTGTGAACAGGGGACAATCGGTGATCACTCATCGACGGTTGGAAAATGGCGATTGTATCGCCTGGCCGCCAATCACCAGTTGCCGATTGCCGCGGCTGCCGATGATGGATTGCCGACAAGGTTGTCACGACAACCAGTCCGGTTAAGATGCCGACGTCTTACCACCTGAGGCCTATGACAAGTCGACAACGCCTCGCCACGACCCTTGTTCATCGCCAGCCGGATCGCGTCTGCGTGGATTTCGGTGCCACCTTTGTAACGGGGATGCATGTTTCCGTCGTTCACCGTCTGCGGCAGCGACTCATTGGAGACAGATCATTTCGTGTGAAGGTTTGTGAGCCTTATCAGATGCTCGGCGAGGTTGACGACCAGCTTCGCGAGGCGCTGGGCATTGACATTGTCGGCTCGCTTGGCCGCAAGTCGATGTTTGGCACCGAGGGCAGAGACTGGAAAGAGTTCGAGTTGTTTGATGGCACGCCATGTTTGATTCCCGGCTCCCTGAACCTCACGCCCGCGCCGGACGGCGGCTGGCACGCCTATCCGGAGGGCGACACCAGTGTCGGGCCGAGTGGCCACATGCCCCGGGGAGGTTACTTCTTCGACGCCGTCATTCGCCAGGATCCGATTGACGAGGCCAGGCTCGACCCGGCCGACAACACCGAGGAGTTCGGGCCTTTGAGTTCCGAAGACCTCGCGTTCTACCAGGAGAAAAAGCGGTGGTTCGAGCAACGCGGACAATTTGGCTCGACGCTGGTGATTCCGGGCACGGCTTTCGGGGACATCGCCCTTGTTCCCGGCGCGTGGATGAAGCATCCGAAGGGCATACGCGACGTCGGCGAGTGGTACATGGCGACGGTGGAGCGAAAGGACTATGTGCGCGCGGTGTTCGACCGGCAGCTCGAATTCGCCATCCAGAACGTCAACACGCTCATCGACCTGTTTGGCGATACGGTGCAGGTGGCGGTGATCACGGGCACCGACTTCGGAACGCAGATCGGACCCTTCATCGCCCCGGCCGCCTATCGCGAAATGTATCAGCCGTATCACAAGGCCATCACCGAGTTGATTCACCGGCGGAGCAACTGGAAGTGTTTCATCCACTCCTGTGGCGCGGTCTACAAACTGATTCCCGATTTCATTGCCGCCGGATTCGACGTGCTCAATCCGGTGCAATGTTCCGCTGCCGACATGAACGCCGCCCGCCTGAAACAGGAGTTCGGCAAAGATATCGTCTTCTGGGGCGGGGGGGTGGATACGCAGAAAACCATGGCGTTCGGCACGCCGGAACAGGTGCGGGCAGAGGTCATGGAGCGCATCAGAATATTCAACCATGACGGCGGGTTCGTCTTCAACGCCGTACACAACGTGCAGGGCAATACACCCATCGAGAACGTCGAGGCGATGTTCGAGGCGCTACGTTCCGGCGGCTGAGGCGAGCACGATGCCGACAGGCGGGACTCGGCATTTTGTCGCTGCCCGAGGGCACTTTACACTGTGGAGTATGGGCCCAACACTCCCTGAGATTATCTCCGGCGTAGACGAACTGGAGGAACTTCTTAGCCGTCCCACCGCAGGCGCTGTGGAGACGATGCGGCGGATCGCCGGGGATGTGATCCTGCTGGGCGTGGGCGGCAAGATGGGGCCGACCCTGGCGCGAATGCTGCG
>CAYSSA010000083.1:15018-16707 GCA_964433485.1 uncultured Tepidisphaeraceae bacterium
CGGACACGCCGCGCCGCATCATCGGCGTGTCACGGTTCTCGAATCCCGATTTACCTCGCTGGCTGCAAACTTTCGGCGTCGAGCCGATCGCCGCGGACTTGCTGGATCCGGCCCAGCTTGCCCAGTTGCCGGACGCCCCCAGCGTTATCTACATGCCCGCACTGAAATTCGGGGCCAGCGGGCAGGCCGGGCGCACGTGGGCGATCAACAGTTTCCTGCCGGGCCTTGTTTGCCAACGCTATCCGCACTCGCGGATCGTGGCTTTCTCGACAGGCAATGTGTACGGGCTGGCGCCGGTGAATTCCGGCGGAAGCAAAGAGAGCGACGAACTCCGGCCGGCAGGCGAGTATGCGATGAGTTGCCTGGGCCGCGAGCGGGTTTTCGAGTATTTCTCCCAGGTGGCCGGGACTCGGGTGGCGCTGCAACGGCTCTATTATGCAACGGAAATGAGATATGGCGTGTTGCGTGACATCGCAGACAGGGTGTTTCGGGGCGAGCCTCTTGACGTCTCCATGGGCCACATCAACTGCATCTGGCAGGGTGACGCCAATGCGCGGACGATCCAATTGCTGGAGCACGTTCAAAGCCCGGCCGTGGCCGTGAATATTTCCGGGCCGCGGCTGCTGCGGGTGCGCGATGTGGCGGCGCAGTTTGGCCAGCTTCTCGGCAGGCGCCCGGCGATCACCGGACAGGAAGCAGATAATGCGCTGGTCTGCGATGCGAGTCGGTCGCTGGAACTGTTTGGTCCGCCGGAAGTTCCGATCGACACAGTCATACGCTGGACCGCCGACTGGGTCCGGCGCGGCCGCGAGTCGCTCAACAAACCGACGCATTTCGAGGAGCGCGGAGGGAAGTATTGAGAGGATGCGACGAAGCGAGATTGCGGCGAAACGACCAAGGGAGAGACTGGTTATGGACGCGGAAACACGAGCCATGTTGGATAAGGGTGTGGTAATTCCCGCATCGCCGTTGGTGCTGAATCGAAACCGAAAGCTGGATGTGAGGCGGCAGCGGGCGCTTTGGAGATACTACTTGGCGGCCGGTGCAGGCGGCATTGCCGTTGGCGTACATACAACACAGTTTGCCATCCGCGATCCGCATATTGGCTTGTTTGAACCCCTGCTCTCGCTGGCGCGCGAAGAATTTGACTGGGCGGAGGGCAACGGCCGCCGGACGGTCCGCATTGGCGGCGTCATCGGCCCGACGCCACAGGCCGTAGGCGAGGCCGGGCTTCTTCGTGACAACGGGTTTCACATCGGATTGCTGGGTCTGGGGGCCCTGCACAAGGCGTCGGACGATGCGCTCATCGCCCACTGCCGGGCAGTGTCGGACATCATTCCGGTGATGGGGTTCTATCTCCAACCGGCGGCCGGCGGCCGGTTATTGCCATATTCCTTCTGGCGACGGTTCGCGGAAATTGAGAACGTGGTGGCGATCAAGATTGCGCCGTTCAACCGCTATCAAACGCTGGACGTCGTACGCGCGGTGGCCGATGCCGGCCGAGTGGACATCGCGCTGTACACCGGCAATGACGACAACATTCTGCCCGACCTGCTCACCCCGTTTTGTTTTCAGATTGGCGGCGGCCAGTGCGAACGTCGTCTGGTCGGTGGATTGCTCGGCCATTGGGCTGTCTGGACTCGCCGGGCCGTCGAACAACTGAACTTGTGCCATCGTTTGTGCGACATA
>CAYSSA010000083.1:16766-17524 GCA_964433485.1 uncultured Tepidisphaeraceae bacterium
AGTGTCGGTGACCGGCGCCAATGCCGCGCTATTTGACGCGGCCAATGGCTTCGCCGGTTGCATCGCCGGACTGCACGAGGTTCTGCGCAGGCAGGGAATGCTCGAAGGCATTTGGTTGCTCGACGAACAGGAGGGGCTGTCTCCGGGACAGATGGAGGAGATCGACCGCGTGTACCGGGCCTACCCCTACCTCAACGACGACAGCTTTGTCGCCGAGCATCGCGATGAGTGGATGCGTGAGTAGTTCAAACCACGATCGCCGCGAGCAGGACTTCCGGGCCCGCGTCTCATGGAGAACCTACACCATCATCACGCCTTGGGGCGATGCCGGACCCGCGGCTGACAAATCGCACAGAAATGGGTTGAGCGCCCGCCGAGAACGATGCGGACAATTGATGACCGGCATCTGCGGCATGGCTTGCCTTCGCGTCCGTAGACGCGATGGGAGTTCTGGTAAAGACCGGATTCGCCGTTGACGTCGACATAGTCCCTCAGGGTGCTGCCGTGTCTTGCGATGGCGCCGCGAAGGACCCGCTTGATGGCGGAATTCAACCGGCGGACTTCATCACTCGCCAGACGATTGGCAGGCCGTTTGGGGTGAATTCCCGCCAGGAACAGAGCCTCATCGGCGTAAATGTTGCCGAGACCGGCGATGAGTCTCTGGTCGAGCAGGGCGGTCTTGATCGCCCGGCGTGTGTTGGCAAGGATCTCGGCCAGTCGCCGGGCGGGCAGATCCAGCGGTTCGGGTCCAAGACCCG
>CAYSSA010000083.1:17584-18096 GCA_964433485.1 uncultured Tepidisphaeraceae bacterium
TCCCGCCGTCAGGCGATTCAAGCGACCGCCCGAAAGCGCGACTCCGAGCGAGATGATGAGGTGCGTGTGTGGTTGGCGCGGCGAGTCGGCCGCAACGATGGTCAACTGCCCGGTCATGCCGAGATGAACGCCAAACGTGGCGCCATTGTCCAATTGAATGAGAATTCGCTTGGCGCGACGGTGGACTCCGCGGATGGTGCGTCCCTCGATGCCGGCGGGGAGGGCATCGCTTGGTCGGGAAACGATGTCGGGGCGCAGCAGTTCCACATGGCCGATCGTAGCCCCGGTCAGGCTTGGCCGCAGCATTCGCACGACAGTCTCAACCTCTGGCAGTTCCGGCATGAAACTTTCCTGAAAAGCGCGCATCCTAAGTGCAGTACGGACGTTACTATACGGCCCCAGTTTTGCGCAGGCCAATGCCAGTCAATGGGGCATTATGCTCAAGGAGAACGCATGGAGTCCAAAATCGGAATCGTCCAGCCGGAGAATGTCGATCTTGCCCAGGAGGAACT
>CAYSSA010000083.1:18106-18392 GCA_964433485.1 uncultured Tepidisphaeraceae bacterium
TAGGCGCTTCGGGCCGGCGGCGTCGGATTTGCCGGAACTGGCGGCCATCGCCAAACTTCAGCAGGCGTACCACAACATGAAGGCCGAACTGGGCAAGGTGATCGTCGGCCAGGAAGCGGTGATCGATGAACTACTGATCGCGCTGTTCTGCAAGGGCCACGCGCTGCTGGTCGGCGTGCCGGGTCTGGCCAAGACGCTCATGATCTCCACGCTCTCCAAGACGCTGGGGCTTTCGTTCAACCGCATTCAGTTTACGCCGGACCTGATGCCCTCCGACATCACCGGC
>CAYSSA010000084.1:0-754 GCA_964433485.1 uncultured Tepidisphaeraceae bacterium
TCCGGCCGAAACACTATATTATGCCGTCTCCCGGAAATTTGGGCACACCCGTTCATGCCCTCCCTCATTTTCGATCTATCTAACGTCACGGACGGATGTTACAATCCGGACCGATACTGGGTGGCCTTGCCAGTTGTTCCCCGGAGCCCTACCCTTGTCCACTATGCTGATTCTGTTGACCAATGACGATGGCATTCGCGCGCCGGGACTGGCCGCAGCATATCGCGAGCTGCGAAAGCTCGGCGAAGTTGCCGTGGTCGCTCCGGAAAACGTCCAAAGCGGTGCCGGCCATGGCATCACTCTCAAGAATCCCCTGCCCATCAGCGAAGTCGCGGTCGAGGACTTGTTCACGGGTTTCGCCGTCGATGGCAGCCCGGCCGACTGCGTCAAGCTGGCAATCAACCGTCTCCTGCCCCGGCGGCCGAATCTGGTCGTCTCCGGGATCAATTCGGGGGTAAACGTCGGCATCAACGTGATCTACAGCGGCACGGTTGCGGCCGCCATCGAGGGCGCATTTCTGGGGATTCCGTCGATCGCCCTGTCACTGCTGATGCAAAAGGACCTGGCGCCGGACTACACGGTTGCGGCCGACTTCTCCCGACGCACGATCGAACAGGTTCTCAAGGCAGGTATCCACAGGGGTCAGGCGGTGTCCATCAATCTGCCGGCGCTTGGGCATGGCGAAAAGCCGGCCGGCATTCGCGTCTGCCGTCAATGCACGCGTCCCTGGGTTGACCAGTATGACAAGCGGATC
>CAYSSA010000084.1:802-14933 GCA_964433485.1 uncultured Tepidisphaeraceae bacterium
TAGCCTATTTGCGCGACGGGCACATCACCGTCACGCCGCTGATGTTCGACCTGACCGATCGCAGGCACCTGGCCGCCCTGCAGGCGCACGAGTGGTCGATCGACTGAAGCCGGAGCGATCATCATGACTGCGACAGTCAAATACCTGAGGATTGCCATGTGGTGCCTGGCGTTGGCGACGGGGGCGACGCTGCTGCTGCTTTGGAGAATGAGCGATTCCGGTCCAAGCCGGGATGTCGTTGCGACACTTCCGGAGTTCTCGCTGCTCGATCAGGACGGCAGGCCGTTCACACGCGACAGCGTCGCCGGAAAGGTCTGGGTGGCGGATTTCGTGTTCACACGCTGCGCCGGGCCATGTCCCATGATGACGGGGAAGATGCTCCGCGTGCAGACGGCGCTGGCCAACTCAAGGGTGAAGCTGGTGACGTTCTCGGTCGATCCCGCCTACGACACTCCGGACGTGCTCCGGAACTACGGTCGGCAGTACTCGGCCGACTTCACCCGATGGACTTTCGTCACCGGGAGCGAGCCGGCCATGCAGAGCCTGGCCAAATCGCTGCTGATCGGCATCCAGCCGGCCGTCGCCGATCAGCCGATCATCCACTCGACACACTTCATCCTTGTTGATCGCAAGGGTAACGTCTATGGTCCGTACAACGGGGAGGATGACGAGGGATGGCGGGAACTGGTCAACGACGCGCGGAAGCTGTCCGGGAAATAGGCCGGCGTCAGCGGCTGCGACAAGAGGGCGTGAACACGGCCATTTGCTGGGCAGGGGTCAGCTTCCTCTGTCATTCTTGAGGAATCGCACGCCCACCGATTCACCCGGCTGAAGCTGAAGGTCGTTTGGGACGTCAATTAACACGGGCACTCCCCACTCGACAAGCCGGGGATCGCGCAGGTGATGCAGGGGAATCTGTTCGAACGCGGGACCAACACTCTTGACGAACAGTTCGGCGTGAGAGCCGTTCCGGGCACGAACCTCGACCTTCATTCCGGCCACGGGCGTCAATCGCTGTTCGGCGCGGACATAGCTGAGAACCTGATGGCTGCGATCCTGGGTCACGGTGATGATGGCTTCGCCCCTCTTGGCCGACTGTCCCGGATGGCGGTTGAGCTTGGTCACCCGTCCGTCAATCGGCGAGCGGATATCCAGCGACTGCAACTGCACCTGCAACTCTTCCAGACGCGCGTTCTGCGTCTCGATGGCCGCGCGTATCGGAGCCATGATGCGGTCGGTGTTGACTTTGACTGGTTCGGGCTGGTTGTTGAGCCTTTCTTTGGCGCTGACCAGTTGCGATGTGGTTTCCACGATGGCCCGCTGGGCCCCCTTGATGCGCTGATCCACCACGTCGCGCCGGAGCATCGCTTCCGCCACTTCGCGTTCCGTGGCCGTACCTTTCTCCACAAACTTCCGCAGCATATCCACCAGTGACTGTTGCCGCTGATACTCGACCTGGTCGGCCTCCAATTGCGCTCTCTGCTGCAGGATCGAAAGCTGGAGCGTTTCAATATGGACACTCAGTTGGCGAGCCTCGTCCTGCTGGCGGTCCTTTAGAATCGCCTGCTCCAGGCGAAGCGCCTCCTCCTTGGCGGGCAGTTCAAGTTGCAACCGCGACATGTCGCTCTGCAGCACCTTCAACTGGGCCAGCAGGTTCCGATCGTCCAGCCTGGCGATGATCTGGTCGCGTGATACTCGATCGTGCAGTTTGACGGCGCCCGTTGGCGGCTCGATCAAGAGACCGTCCTGCGGACTGGTGGCTGCGGCCTCCACCACCCTCACAACCCCTACGCCGTCGGCCGGGGCATACTGCCGACTCCAGAGATAGGCCGTTGCGAACACGGCCAGGCCCATCGCCAGCACGGGTACCAGATGGTAACGGAATCGCTTCCACTGCTGGCCGAGTGGCACGGGAACAGGCTCGGTCGGGATAACGGGTTGTGTGGACTGTTCTGTCAAGGCTCAAATCTCCGATTCATCTTCGCGGTGGTAGAGGGAAACGCGTCCGATTCCGGGCGTCCACTCGAGTTCGCGGACGAGTTCGCGGCTGCGCGAGGGATCGCGCAGCAGCAGCCGATAGGACAGATCGACGTTCTGGCCCTCGCTTTCGCGCTGGCTTGCGAGCTGCGCCCGGACCGCATGGCGCTTGAGCACGCGTTTGAGCGACTCAATGTTCTCCGGACCTCCGGAATACTGCATGGATAACACCACGTCATAGCGATGGCGTCCGCCGAAGCTCGTGAACCGCATGTAGAAAAAGATCGCGGCGATCGTCAGGGCGCCCACGATTCCCAGCGCGAACTTCTGCGTTCCGCAGGCGAGCCCCTCGGTGATGGCCCAGAGCACGAAACTCGTGTCGCGGGTGTCCTTGAGGACGTTGCGGAAGCGAACCACCGCGACAATGGCGAACAACCCCATGGCAACCACGAAATTGTTCACCAGAAGCATCATCACCATGGCCACCAGCACCGGCAGAACGACCAGCGAGCCGGTGAACATCTGCGAGTAGGAAAGCCCGTTGTGGGTGAGCATGTAGGTCCACGCCACGACATGCCCGATGCAGAAGCTCAGGCACAACACGAGCAGGATGACTTCAGGCCCGATGCCGGCGAAGTCCGTCTGGGTCAACATGTCCAGAATCGAGTTCATGCGAGAATCCGCTCCAGTTGCTGCGACTGCCGCGACACCAGGTGTCGCTCGGAACCCAACGCATTCGTACAATGTACATACTTCGCACACGTCGTGCGTTGCAGGTTAAAAATGCGGGCCGAATCGCCCATCCACGCCGGAAATCGCGTGGTGAACTTCAGTTCCAGAACAACGCCGGGGATAGGCGGGTGTTTGCCGGTCGAAAATGCGTTGGTGGCCAGAGTCCCATCAAAGCGAACTCCGCAAATCTGCCGGTCCATAGTCAGTCGAACGCTGTTGTTGTCCGGGGTGATCCACGCCTCCCGCCAGTAGGACACGATCACCCGGCCGGTTGCCTGCAAACGATCTCGCAGACTGCAGAAATCCAGCAGAGCATCCCAGGCCTTTGGCTGATCGGGATTTACAAGATGCTCCATGCGCGGGGGCTGGCCACGGATCAGTTCCACGGCGCACTCCCGACGAACGGCCGCCCGCTTCTTCAGGATGGCGTCGTTCACCCGCCGCTTGATCTCAAAAAAGGTCGGATTGGCCGGATTGTCATCGTAATATCGCACGCGCAGTTTGAAGCGGTTTTTCAGACCATCAACCGTCGAATGGAACAGCGTCAGGCTGGGATTATCGAGATAGACGCTGTGGATCGTGTACGCAAAACCGCGTTCCGGATCGGCATAGGTATCGGGCACCAGGAATCCGCGCACGCAATCGCGCATGGCCCGCGCGCAAGCCTCATCAATGATGTACTTGAACTCGAAACGGTTTTCCTGGAGTTGCTGGGCCATCGCACTGCCACTCCCGCTTTGTCGTCCAACGCGCGCAGCGTACAAACCGGGATGGCCTGGGAATCGTTCTGGATGTCCACGCCCGGATGCTGTCTCAAAGCTGCGTACTCACGCCGACACAGGCACTCATCGCTGTCGTCTGGATTGGGTGAAGCCAGAGACAGCGAGGTTTAGCAAAGACTTAGCTCTTAGCTAACGCCAGCTTAAATTATACTTCGATATGGTCCGCATGCAAATGGCAAACTGGGCAAGATCGCCCCGGCCGCTGGGATCGAGGTCTGCTTCGGTCCTGGTGCCGGCACCGGCGAGCGAGAGCACGAAAGGGCCGGTGTCCGGCCGTTCTGCGTGCGTTGCTGTTGTCGCGCAATGCTCGGAGGCCGCAGCACATGCGGCGGCATTGCCCCTGGAGCCAGGGTAATTATGAATGTCGCTGATGGAGAATAGCCATTGTCGATTGTCACATACGCTCGTGGTCGCGGGCAACGAGACTGGCCAGGGGGTGAAGCGGATCAGTTCATCGAGCGGCTGAGTTCCTCAAGCCGCTGGACAAGTTCGCCGGCCTCTTCAGAGCGTTCTCCGACGGCGCTTGTCCAGGCCAGGGTTTCTCCGCGCGACACGGCTCGTTCCATTCGCCGGCAGGCGCTGATCACGGTGCTGTGATTGCGTTTGCCCATGCGCATGCCGATTTCGGGGAAGCTGAGCTTGGCGGTCTTGCGGATCAGGTGCATGGCCATGGAGCGGGCCAGTGAAATGGTTCGCTGGCGCCGGCCGGAAAGCAGATCCTTCATGTCGATGCCGAAATAGGCGCAGATGGCCTGCAGGATATTCTCCGGCCTCAGCGGCGAGACCAGTTGCTTGTCGAGGTCGGCAAGCGACCGCTGTACCAGATCGATGTCGGCGACGCCGCCGGTGAGTTTGACATGGGCGCTGATGCGTGTGATGGCGCCTTCGAGTTCGCGCACGTTCTGCGTCACGCGGCGGGCGATCCATTCAACGACGTCGCCCGGCAGGCTGAGCCCGTGGCGGGCGGCCAGTAGCTGGAGGATCTGGCAGCGCATGGTCTGATTGGGCGGGTCAATTCGGACTACCATGCCGGAGACAAAGCGATTAACCAGAGATTCACCGAACTCTTCGATCATCTTGGGGTGGTTGTCGGATGCGATGACGATCTGTCGGCCCATGGCCTCGATGGCGTTGAAGGTGTGGAGGAACTCCTCCTGGGTGGCGCGCTTGCCGGAGAGGAAATGCACATCGTCGATCACCAGAAGGTCGGCGTCGCGCATTCTTCGGCGGAAATGGTCCATTTTGTTGGTCTTCATGGCGACGAGGAATTCGTTGGTGAATTCCTCGCCGGTGAGGTAGACCCACCGTCTGGCGGGATGGTGTTTGCTGAAGAGTCGACAAACTCCCTGAAGCAGGTGGGTTTTGCCCAGGCCGCAGGCGCCGTGCAGAAACAGCGGATTGTACTGAGCGCCGGGATATTCGGCGACATAAGTGGCCGCATTGTAGGCAAGCTGATTCCCGGGCCCCACGACAAAAGTGTCGAGCGAATGGCGCAGGCGGGCCGGCGAACAGAAGCCGGAGGCCGCCCTGTGCTCGTGTGTGGCGGCAGCGGGCGGGCGTACGGTGGCAATCACCGGCCGGGGCGGCGCGACGGACGCCACCGCCGCGACCTGCTCCTGGCGAGGCGGGCTGAGCTCTGCCATCAGGCCCGCAGCGGCCGGAACGGCCTTGTTGTTGGCGGCCTGATCCCTGGAGCGAGGCTCAAAGAGCTGCGGCATCACGGCAAAGCGAATCGGCAGCCGGCAGCCAAGCACCTCCTGGGACGCATCCTCGATCGGACGGGTGAAGTTGCGTCCGATCCACTCGCTGATGAAATCATTCGGGACGGCAATCTCCAAGCCGTCGTTCTTCAAATCCAGGCGAGTGGAATTGCTGAACCAGACGTGGAATCGCTGAGCGCCCACGCGTTGCGCGATGGCCTGGGCGAGCCGCGTCAATTGAGGATCCTGTGCTTCGATGCACCTCACGGTTACTCCTTGCGCTCGAGTCCTTCGAACCAACCCGTCTGCCGTCAAGGCAACGGGCGAATCCGTTCGGAACACGCCGGTAAACCGTCGTGTTCCCGCTGGCAGCGCGCCGGGCTCCGCGAGCGCAGAACATCAGCGCGGCCGACGAGGCCTCATGCCTCGGAAACCACTCATCCGTGAGTCCATGAGTCAGTCAACCAGTTCCCACAAACTCTGAGGTGTAATCCATTCCTTACCCTAGCACTTCAAAACGTCATGGGGCGGGGTGCGATCACCCGCGACCCGCAATCGTCAAATCAGCGACGAGAAAATAACTATCTCTTTCAGCACTGGCAAGCCGATGTTTATCGGATTTTCATACACACCGCCGCAAACGTCTGATTCCACGGCACAACGCATCGGAAAAAAAAATCTCTTCACGCACAATGCACCTGTCGCAAGCGAAATGTGGATAACGCGTGGAGAAATCAAGAACGAAACGGAAGCGTTCTTTCAGACTTCATTTACGTCACGTTCGTCCGCTTTCCACACCGGAGTTTTCCACAATTCGGCGAAGATCGCGAATCATCGCGACTTTTCTTCCAACCGTACGCAAGCCATGCCGCCAATAGAGATTCAGCGCCGGCTTGTTGGCGGCGTCCACGGCCAGCGACAGGCTGTCACAACCCAAGGCGGCGGCCGACTCAAGCGCCTTGCGCATGAGCCAGTCGCCAAGTCCGCGACCGCGATGCGCAGGCACGAGCCCTAAATACACCAGTTCAAGCATCTGGCCATGGTGCCCACGACTGAGAATCAGCACCCCGGCCGGATCGTCGTCCATGCAAACCGCGAACCAGAGCGAAGGATCGAACTCGCCGGTCGCCCGATGGCCCGCAATGACATCATCGATGTGGCGCAATCCGCTGATGGCGGGACAATCGAGACTCTGCTGGTAGGACGACAGGATGGTCCTGGCGAACAGTTGGTGCGTTTGCGGCGAGTAAAGGTTGACCCGATAGCCGGCGGGCAGGATTCCCCCTTGCGCCGATCGTGCAGTATTTGCCTGCAAATACAGCAAGTCTGCAATGCGAACGAACCCGGCGGACGACATGACGGCCACGCCGGTTGAATGATCCGGATCAAGCAACACTTGTGCCAGGTGGACGCCGCCGGCGCCGGCTCGGGAGCAGGTCTCCACGACGAGCTGCTTCGTGGCTTGCACCTGAACTTCAGCGGCGAGGATGTTGGGGATGAACACCAACATGGTACGACCGGGGCTGATCACCGGCATCACGGCACTGACAATTCGGCCCGCGACTTCCGCGACCAGAAGTTCGCCGGCGCTGTCACGATTGGCCAATGCCGTGCGGACGAAATCCTGGACCTGCGTTTCCTGCAATGCGTAAGAATGCGAGGCCAGCATCATGCGGACCACGGGATCCAATTCCTGTGGGCGCGCTGAACGAATCAGCGCCGTCGTGTTGACCGGGGCGCCGAAGAGCCCTTTGAGGATGGGGATATTTGACAGTGTCCCCACAGGCAGTAAGAATAGCGGCCGAGTTGCCAAGGGCAACTAAAACTCCGGAGATTCCCACCCATGATCCGTTTGCTCTCGGCCGCCGTCGTGATGTTTGCTTTGCTGGCGGGGATGGCCTCCCCGTCACAGGCCTACCCCAAACCCAATCCGTATCCGGTTTCCTGGCAACTCAAGTTCGATCATGCCATGCCGCGACGCATCGTGGTGACTCCCGCAGGCAGCCGCACGGCGCAGGCGTATTGGTACATGCGCTTTACCGTGACCAACCTTGGCAAGGACGAACAGAAGTTCCTGCCGGTGTTTGAGCTGATGACCGAGGCCGGCGACGTGATCCGTTCGGACAAAGACGTTCCCGACTCGGTGCTGACGGAAATCCGGCTTCGCGAGAAGAATCGCGATCTGCTGACGGTGAACCAGATCGCCGGCCCGATCCGGGTGGGCGTGGATCAGGCCCGAGATGGAGTGGCCGTCTGGAAAGAGCCGATGGTGGAGATGGGTCGTTTCCGTGTGTTCGTCGGCGGCCTGTCGGGCGAGGCGACGATTCTCAAGGACAGCAAGGGAGCGGACGTGGAAAAAGTTGGCCCCGACGGCAAGAAGTCGCCGGTGGTGATGTGGAAGACCTTGATGATGGAATACCTGATGCTGGGCGATGATGTCCGGCCGGGCCGCGACCCGTTGGAACTGGTGACGGAAGAATGGATCATGCGGTAGTTGCATTCCGCGCTCCCGGCGTGTATATTTTTTCGCCCCGTCGGCCGTCCGGCGGGGCGTTGTGTTCGCAAGACAGGTTACGCAAACTGAAAAGGTGACGTATGGCACATAAGAAAGGCGGCGGCTCATCGCGAAACGGCCGCGACAGCAATCCGCAATATCTCGGCGTGAAGGCCTATGGCGGGCAGGTTGTGTCGGCCGGGTCGATTATCCTGCGCCAGCGCGGCACCCGTTTCACCCCTGGTTTCAATGTCGGCATCGGCGGCGACGATACGCTGTTTGCGCTGAAGGACGGCAAGGTTGAGTTCCAGGGCCGGAAAGTACACGTTCGCGTCTGACGCACTGGGGCGTGTGAACGCATAGTTCCCTTCGGACGTGAAGGCACGCGGCGGGTTTGCACCGGCCTCGTGCCTTCACGCTTTGTTTTCATGTTCGTTGACGAAGCCATCATCGAGGTCAAGGCCGGCAACGGCGGGAACGGATGCGTCTCCTTCCGCCGCGAGAAATACATTCCCAAGGGCGGTCCCGACGGCGGCGACGGCGGCGACGGCGGCTCCGTCGTCTTCATCGCCGATCAAAACAAGAACACGCTGTTCGATTTTTCCGGCCGACACCACTGGCGCGCCCGCAATGGCGAGCCCGGCATGGGCAAGAAGATGGCCGGCCGATCCGGCGAGGACCTGCGCATTTTCGTGCCGCCGGGCACCATGATCTTCGACGTCGATCACCAGATTCTGCTGGCCGATCTCGACGCGCACGGCAAGAGCGTTGTCGTGGCTCGCGGCGGCAAGGGCGGCAAGGGCAACTGGCAATTCCGCACGGCCGAGAACCAGGCGCCCCGATATGCCGAACCGGGCACCGAAGGACAGGAACGACGGCTCAAACTGGAACTGAAACTGATCGCCGACATCGGTCTGGTCGGCATGCCCAACGCGGGCAAATCAACGTTGCTCCGCGCTGTCTCGGCCGCCCGGCCCAAGGTCGCCGACTATCCGTTCACCACGCTGGAGCCACAGCTTGGGATCGTTGAACTCTCCGGCGACCGGCGAATGGTCATGGCCGACATTCCCGGCCTGATTGAAGGCGCCGAACGGGGCGCCGGTCTGGGCCATGCGTTCTTGAGACATATCGAGCGCACCAAGATCATCGTGCATCTGGTGGAGTTGTATCCGTCGGATGGTTCGACCCCGGCCGACAACTACCGCAAGATTCGCAGGGAACTCGAAGCGTTCTCCGCCAAACTGGCCGAAAAGCGCGAAGTCATCGCGGCCAACAAGATCGATCTGGCGACGGACTTTTCGGCCATCCACGAGTTGCGGGCGCAGCTTGACGGCAAGGAAATCTACGCCATCTCGGGCGCAACTCACCAGGGTCTTGAACGTTTGATGGAGGCCCTGTGGCAGGTTGTTCATGAGTCGGAGCAGGACAAGCCGTTTGTGGTCCCCGAGATGGGTGATGTCGGCAGCCAGTGACGGCGCACAGCCATCGCTGCCGGTGCTCGCAGGGTTTCCCGGAGTATCTCCTCGCGATATGCTTTGATCGATGACCAAGCGATACCTCATCACCGGCGGCGCTGGCTTCATCGGATCCCATCTGGCCGAACGGCTGTTGGCAGACGGACACCATGTTTCCGTGCTGGATGATCTCTCCACCGGGCGACTGGAGAATATCGCCCACCTAAGAGGCAATGCCCGCTTGCAGTTTGTCCGGGATTCAGTGGAGAATGAGGCCACCGTCAATCTGCTCTGTGGTTCGATCGACGCGGTGTTTCATCTGGCCGCCGCCGTTGGGGTCAAACTGGTAGCCGAGGAGCCGGTCCGCACCATTCGCACGACGATTCACGGCACCGAGGTTGTGCTTGAGGCCGCCCATCGCTTCGGCCGCCCGGTGCTCATCACCTCCAGTTCGGAGGTGTACGGCAAGGGGACTCGCGTGCCGTTCAAGGAGGAGGATGATGTCATTATGGGCGCCACCCAGTTTTCCCGGTGGTGTTATGCCTACAGCAAGGGGATAGATGAATTCCTGGGGCTGGCGTATTTCAGGCAGTTCGGGCTGTCCGTCAGGCTGGTCCGTCTTTTCAATACGGTTGGTCCGCGACAGGTGGGAATGTACGGAATGGTGCTGCCGAGATTCGTGGAGGCCGCCCTGGCGGGTCGACCGCTGGAGGTATACGGCGACGGTCGCCAGACTCGTTGTTTCTCGCACGTCAGCGATGTGGTGGACGTGCTGGTGAGGTTGATGGAATCGCCGGGGGCGGTCGGCAAGGTGTTCAATGTCGGCGGTGACGAGGAAATTTCGATCCATGATCTTGCTCGGCGTGTGATCGAGACGGTCGGTTCGGCAAGCCAGATCAGGCACATCCGCTATGAGGATGCCTACGGAGTCGCCTTTGACGACCTTCCGCGACGGGTTCCGGATTTATCGAAAATTCGCGCGGAGATCGGCTTTCGGGCGAGATATAATCTCCAGGAAATCATCCAGAGCGTCGTCGATGAGCACCGCCGTGGTCGGCGGTCGTAGCTTATCGGACGCCGTGAAGGCCGGCTCCAGCGCTCCCTGCAATCATCACGGTCCCGGCATGAACTTGAGGCGGCGGCCGCATGGGTCGAAGATAGGGTAATGGCGCGAACTTGCGCGGCTGCCAGCCGGTCATTGCGGGCCCGCCGCGCGCAAGCTGGTTCAGGTGAAGACGAGGAATTATGTGGTTGCTTGCTGCAAATGAACTCGGGCCGGTGTCCAAGCTGACGGCGGACGAAGTTCTTTCACCGTACGTTTTCGTCTTCTACGCCGCCTATATCGTCTCTTTCATCTTCACGCCCATCATGCGCCGCATCGCCATCCATTACTGGATTGTGGACGAGCCGGATGGACTGCGAAAGATGCATGCGAATCCCGTGGCGTATCTGGGCGGCGTGGCCGTATTTCTCGGCTGGCTGGCCGGGCTGACCATGAGTCAATTCCTGCTGATGCACCGTGTGGAGCCCGGACTGCCGAAGTACCTGGTGGTGAATTTTTCGATCGTGGTGGCCGCGTGCGCGATCGTCCTGCTTGGTCTGTGGGATGACATCCTGCACATGTCGCCCTGGAAGAAGATTCTGGGGCAGGTGTTTGCCGCATCATGCCTGTTGGTGACGGGAATCGGCACGCGATCGGCGTGGCTGTTCATGGAACCGGTGCTCGTTCGCACGCACAATTATTTTGGATGGCCGCAAACAACCGACCTTTCCATACTCCAAATGCACCCACTGGTTCAGGTATGCAGCACTGTTTTCGTGGTGGCGCTGGTTGTCGGTTGCTGCAACGCCACCAACCTGATGGACGGCCTGGATGGGCTTTGCGGCGGTGTGACGGCGGTGACGGCGGCGGGTTTCCTGTTCCTGGCGGCGCACATGGCCACCGAATCCATGCTTCTGAACACGAATCTGGATGCTCTGAGGGTGGTCCTGGGATTGGCGCTGCTGGGCGGGGTGCTTGGGTTCGTGCCGTTCAATTTCAATCCGGCGTCGATCTTCATGGGCGATACGGGTTCGATGTTTCTTGGTTTCTGCTGTGCCACCATGATGATCCTGTTTGCCTCCGAAGGACACGCCAAGTGGCTGCTGGCCTCGCTGGTAATGTTCTCGCTGCCGATGCTCGACACGGCGCTGGCGTTCGTGCGGCGCTGGGTCAATGGGCGCCCGCTATTCTCTCCCGACAAGTTTCACATTCACCATCAGTTGGTCGCGCGTGGCTTTACCGTGAAGCAGACGGTCATGATTTCCTATGGGCTGGCGGTGTTCTTCGTGCTGCTTGGAGCGGCCATCGTCTATATCCGCACGCGTTATGCCGTGGCCATTTACCTGGTCACGTTCGGCTCGATCATCGTGGCGGCCTACAAGATGGGCATGGTCCACGAGAAAGTCGAGGCCGTTGCGCGGAAACCGCTCGGCAGACAAGACGCCGGCGCGATGTCAGGCAAGGTCGAACCCGGCGCGGTCATCGACGTCAGGTCCGATAGTTCTCCCGAAAACGGGCGGGCGACAGTCGGATAAAAGCCGGTGATCCGGCCGGCCGATGACATGATGGCTGTCGTGGTCTTCATTCAAAGGATGGATTATGGAAGTCGCAGTTATTGGCTGTGGTTATGTTGGGCTGGTCACCGCAACGTGCCTCGCGTCCATCGGACACAACGTCCGCGGCGTCGAAAAAGACCAGAAGAAGCTTCGCGCTCTCACAGACGGACATCCGCCGTTCTTCGAACCCGGACTGCAGGATCTCATGCGCGAGCATTTTGCCTCCGGGGCGCTTCAGTTCACCGACAACATCAAGCAGGCCGTTCGCGACGCGGAAGTGGTCTACCTCGCCGTTGGCACGCCGCCCAAGGATGATGGCACCGTTGACATGTCCTTCCTCGAAGGCGCCGGCAAGGAACTCTGCGATGCGCTGGCCGACATGAACGGCGACTACATGATCACGGTGGTCGTCAAGTCCACCGTTCCCGCCGGCACCAACCGCCGCTTCTACAACTTCCTGCGCCAGCAGACACGCGCCTACGTCCAGGTCGTGTCCAACCCCGAGTTCCTTCGCGAAGGCTCGGCCGTGAAGGACTTCCTCGAGCCCGACCGCATCGTCATCGGCGGCGAATCACCCGAGGCGTTCCGCATCATGCGCCGGCTCTATGACCCGATCATCCGCCGCGAGGAAAACTTCATCACCATGAACTGGGAGTCGGCCGAACTGACCAAGTACGCCGCCAACTCCATGCTGGCCGCACGCATCTCATTCATGAACGAGATGACGATCCTCTGCGAGCACTACAACGCCGACATCGAGGACATTCGCAAGGGCATCGGCACCGACTTCCGCATCGGCCCTCACTTCCTCCGTGCCGGCTGTGGCTATGGCGGCTCGTGTTTCCCCAAGGACGTGGCGGCCATGGAGCACATTTCCCGCTCCGCCGGGCACGAGAGCCTTTTTGTCCACGCCATCCAGACCACCAACAAGAACCAGAAGAAGCGTTTCGCCGAGAAGATCATCGCCAAGCTGGGCCGGCCCATCGAAGGCGCCACCATCGCCGTCTGGGGACTGGCATTCAAGGCCGACACCGACGACATCCGCGAATCGGCCGCGCTGGATGTCATCGAGTACCTGCTGGACAAGGGCGCGAACGTGCGGGCCACGGATCCCAAGGCCATCGAGAACATGAAGCAGGTGTTCAAGGACCGCGTGGAGTGGATGCCCGATCCGGTGTCCGCCGCCGCAGGCGCCGACGCCGTCGCGCTGCTGACCGACTGGCCACAGTACAGCACGCTGCCGTTCCGCAAGATTGCGGCAACGATGAACCAGCCGCTGATCTTCGACGGTCGTAACTGCCTGCACCGCGATGTGATGCGCGAGAACGGTTTCCAGTACTACCCGATCGGCCGACCGGCGGTTGAAGCCCGCCTGCGTTTGAAGAACCGGGCTTGAAAAGCGACCGCGCCCGGCGCCCTCGATCGGCGGCTGTAAGACCGCGGTTGATCGCTCACCATCGAAGGGTCATCCCGAGCAGAGCGGGGGACCTCTGCGCTGGCTCCACGAATCGCGCTCCATCCCGTATGGTCTGTTCCTCACGTCAGGCAGGGAGACGCTTTGCTTCGCTCAGCATGACCAATCCAAAACGCTTCGCGCAGCAGCGGTCGAGCACCCGCCCCCGCTTTATCACGCCGTCATGGCCAGTATATTAACGAACATGTCCAGACTGCCTCTATTGCTGATGGTGTGCGCGTGTTTTCCTCTGGCCGCCGCCGAGGTGGCGACGACCCGGCGGACCGTGCCGGCGCCCTGGACGATGGGCCCGTTGGCCGCAAACGAAGTGAATCTGATCCTGTTCGGTGACTGGGGCGACGGTGGCAAGCGCCAGCGCGAGGTTGCCAGGACCATCAGCGAGTATGTCTCGATGTCGCCGCGTCGATACAACGGCGTGCTCAGCCTTGGCGACAACATCTACAGCAAGATCCGCGACTCGCGGGATCCGGTCTTTCAAGATCTGTTTGAGGACATGTATGACGCCGCGAAGCTCCCGCTGCCTTTCTACGCGGTGCTGGGGAATCACGACTATGGCTCCGGCCGGGACAAGGCGGAGCTGCAATACGCGGCCGAGAACTCCTCGAGCCGCTTCAAGATGCCGGCGCGATGGTATCGCCTGGACATGCCCGAGGTGAAGCCGATCGTCACCGTGCTGATGCTGGACAGCAACAAGTCGGTGATCGGGGCGAAACTGTGGGATGAGCAGACGGCATGGCTGAAAGGCGAACTTGCCCGCGAGCGCCAGAGTCAGTGGCTGATCGTCGGGGCCCACCACCCGCTCTATTCCAACGGCCCGCACGGTGACGGCCCCGCCATCCAGAAGGAATGGAAAGACCTGCTCGCCGTCGCGAAGGTGGATCTCTATGTTTGCGGCCACGATCATTCGCTTCAGCACCTCC
>CAYSSA010000084.1:14967-15252 GCA_964433485.1 uncultured Tepidisphaeraceae bacterium
TTACGTTATCGTCGGCGGGGGCGGTCGCTCGCGAACGGACATGTACAAGGACGGGCGAGGGTTCGCTCGCAAGCTCTATGGGTTTGGCGATCTGCGCGCCACCCCACAGACCCTTGAGATCAAGCTGATCGATGGGCTGACCGGCGAGGTCGTTCATCAGTTCGCCCGAAATCGTGCCGGCGCGGTGGAGATCGTCAAGACCACCCCCAGCGACAAGGCCAAACCCCCGACGATGGCGAAGCTGCCGGCGACGGCAAGCCCGGCCGCCCATGCCGTGGCGGCCCG
>CAYSSA010000084.1:15277-17393 GCA_964433485.1 uncultured Tepidisphaeraceae bacterium
GCTTATCCTCGACGCGAGCGACAAAACTCGAGTGAAGAAGGCACTGGACGCCCGCGCTGCCGCGTTCAAGAAGTGGTCCGATGGCCCGCAAGGCAAGGCGTATGCGGCCGCCACAAGCGAACTGTCGGAGGCCACCGCCAGCGGCGACAGGCAGCGACTGGCGCGGGCAATGGCCGCCATTGCTCCGCTGCAGTCCGAGTACGACCGCCTCAATGCCGACCTTCGCCGCACGCTGCTGGCGGCATTGCGCGAGGAGGAAATTCAGCGCTGGGCCGGACACATGCTGTATCGCGCGGTGATGGAGCAGTTTGACGAAGGGGAACTGACCAACGAACAGCAGCAACAGGCGCATGTACTCTGCTGTTATCTGGCCGCCCAGAGTGTGAAAGCCGCGGACGCCCAGCGCGATCCCCAACTGCGTCCTTCAGAGGAACTGCTGCGCAAGGCACAGGATGCCGTGCAGCGCCTGGTGCTGCGGGTGGATCAACAGGATCGGGACTAGGCGCCGTGCCTTTGCATGTTCCAAGTCCGACACACCGTGAACTCTCGTGGAGGCGGCGGAGCGACAATTCGCGTCTCAGGGCAACCGGTGTTTCGAACTTCCGGCCACGGGACAAAGTCCTTGATCCGCAAGTTGCCGGAGGGCCACAAAAAGGGCGGGTGGGAATCCACCACTCCTATTCGAGGTAGGTGTAACCTTCAAGCCCCGACTCATAGAAACGCAGCAGCACGCGGGACTCGTCCACGGTCAGCTTCTGGTCGCGCAGGGCGCGCTCGACTCGCTTGCGCATGGCCCGCGTCAGATCGTCGGCGCTGAACTGTACATACTGGAGCACTTCGCGCACGGTGTCGCCCTTGACCACCTCGTCGATGGACCAGCGGCCCTGCTCATCGACGCTCACGTGCACTGCGTTGGTGTCGCCCAGCAGGTTGTGCAGATCGCCGAGTATTTCCTGATAGGCGCCGACAAGAAAGGCGGCCAGGTAGTAGTCGCTGCCGTCGTAGGCGTGCAGTTCGAGCACGCTCTTGACATCCCGCCGGTCAATGAAGCGGTCCACCTTGCCGTCCGAGTCGCAGGTGATGTCCGCCAGGATGCCGCGACAGGTTGGTTCCTGGTTCAGCCGGTGAATGGGCATGATCGGAAACAGATGGTCGATGGCCCAGGAGTCGGGCATGGACTGGAAGATCGAGAAGTTGCAGAAATAGGTGTCGGAAAGCATCGACTCCAGACCGGCGAACTCGTCACCGATGTATTCGAGGTGCCGGACAAGATTGAGCACTTTCGAGCACACTCCATAGAAAACCCGTTCGGCCAGCGAGCGAGCCTCGATGGTGCAGTAGCCGAGATTGAAGAGGTTGAGTACCGCTTCCTTGCTGAGCTGGGCGTCGTGATAGTATTCGGTGAAATTGGTCTCGTTGAGTCCGCGGTAGGTGTCGAACATGGCGACCACCGGCGCCGGCAGCGCATCTCGCTGGTCGGGCGTCAGTTCGTTTGGCAACTCGAAGCGTTTGAAACCCGACCAGCCGACGACGTTGAATATGAGCACCGAGTGGTAGGCCACCATGGCCCGCCCCGATTCAGAGATGATGATCGGGTGTTCCACGCCGACGGAATCGCAGATTTCCTTGATGTGGTAAACGACGTCGTTGGCGTACTCCTGCAGGCCATAGTTGATGGAGGACTCGAAGTTGGTCTTGGAACCGTCGTAGTCCACGCCCAGTCCACCGCCGACGTCGATGTATTTCAGGCCCGCGCCCAGGCGCTGCATCTCAACATAGACGCGGGTCAGTTCAATAATTGCGCCCTTGAGGTTGCGGATGTTGTTGATCTGCGAACCGATGTGAAAGTGCAGCAGGTTCAGGCAGTCGCCCATGCCGTTGCGGCGGAGGTATTCCAGCGCCTCCATCACTTCGGAGATGAATAGCCCGAATTTCGACCGCACGCCGCCGGAGCTTTCCCATCGTCCCGCGCCGCGGGCGGCCAGCTTCACGCGCACACCGATGGACGGCTTGACTCCATGGAGCTTGGCGTACTTCACGATGAGCTCAAGCTCGCTGAACTTCTCGACAACGGGAATGATGTTCTTGCCGATCTTGGTCGCGAGGATGACGGCCT
>CAYSSA010000084.1:17521-18190 GCA_964433485.1 uncultured Tepidisphaeraceae bacterium
TCTCCTCGACGACGTGCCGCTGCTGGTTGACCTTGATCGGGTAGACGCAGCGATACTGCCCCTTGAAATCGTGGTCTCGGATGGCGTGCTCGAACGCCTTGTGGAGCTGGCTGACGCGATGCCGGAGGATGTCGGTGAAGCGGACCAGCAGCGGAGGTTGAATGTCGCGCTCGCGGAGTTCATCAACGAGCTTTTTGAGGTCGATATGAAGCGATGGATCCTGTGTGGGATGAACGGTGACGTTGCCCTCCTCGCTCACCGAGAAATAGCCCTGGCCCCATTGTTGAACCCGGTAAAGAGACTCGGCGTCCTTTGCGGTCCAGGCCCGGCGCGATTCGGCCTGAGTGCCGGCGACGGCCGCGGAGTCATGGGATGAACCGTTTCCGTTTGTGCCGTTGGCGCCTCCCGCGCTGCGGAACGCATTGGCGGAGGAGGTTTGGAGAATGGAGGCTGGATGCAAGTCCTTCGCGTCCGTGCTCATTTCTAACGGTTCCTTTCGCGGGGAGCCGCTAATATACGCCCGGGCATCGCAAAACGGAAGAGAAATCCTCGCCAAGCTTGGGAAGCGCCCCAGACATCGTACCCCCCTTACGCCGATTGCGGTGTGCGGCGGGAAGTGAAGTGCTCCCCAACAACTGGACCAGTGGTTAAGGTGGACTGGTCCGGGGC
>CAYSSA010000085.1:0-4460 GCA_964433485.1 uncultured Tepidisphaeraceae bacterium
CACCAAACCGAACTGTGATGTCGAAATGCGCCATGGGTGAAAATCTCCCAAGATTTTGCTTGGGTTTGGACGGACGGGGGCGCATAATCGAATCAGAGCCTTCGCGGCAGCGGCTGACTATAGTGAAACGTGCGCTGGCATGCGCCGTTTCTTATTTCGACCGGGGACGCCTCACCGCGAGTCGTCCCCGGCATCTTATACAAGTCGGACACATGGTCTGGGTGAACTTGCCGATCGTTGGTGATGGCTCAAGCGATGTTGCTCTAAATCCAAGGGTGGCTCATGTCCGAGGCTGCATCTCCTCCTCCGTTCATTGACGAACATGCGTGGAGTCTTCTGGCCAGCGATCTGCATCTGTCGGGCCGGGAACTCGACTGCGCCAGGCTCATCTTCGACGATCGCAAGGAGAGCGATATTGCCGAGCATCTGGGAGTGTCACCACACACGGTCCACACCCATCTCGATCGGCTCTACCACAAGCTGGGTGTTCGCAGTCGTGTGGAACTTGTCGTTCGCATCATGACGCGATTTCTCGAGTTGACCAGCGAGCCGGACAGCCCGTTGCGCCCCATCTGCGGCCGCCCTTGCACTCAGAGAATTGAACAATTTGGAGGATGACGGCCTCGCCCACCGACCCGGAGTGCATCTCAATCGGCCAAGGGCCGGAAAAACACAGTGCCCGAGTACCTGCCCTTGGCCTCGAAAGGCTGGCTCCGCGGTCCGACGTCCTTCGCCGCATGGAACTTGTTGCCGATGGCTGGAATGGCGTGCAGGATCGACACATCCCCGGGCGGGAACGGCTCCATTGCTTTCATCCACAGATTGGTCGGTGTCGCGTCCGTGCCGATGCGCCAGTAGAGTGCCGGATCGTCGATCACCACTGCCAGCGAGCCTGTAGAGCTGGCAAGCCTGGCCCATCGCACGTCGGCGAAATAGCCGCGAAACTCGGGGTATTTCCAGACCGAGTGCCCCGTGAGGGTCTGGTTGTATTCCGTGATCCAGAGTCCCAAGGTTGGTCCATCCAGCCGGTTTTGCCACACGCGATAAGGCCCCAGTCCCTGCCAGGCGTGTGACTTCATCTGTGATTCGGGGAAATCGAATGTAATACCGAGGTAGTCGAATTTGCCTTGGGCTGCGTAGGAATAGTCGAGCCGCAGCCAACCCGACGACAGCATCGTCCAAGTGGCCTTGAGATGGGAATCACCGTCAAAGGATGTTTCAATGGTATGGCCGGAGGCATCGCCACGGTGCGTTATCGACGCGAGCTTGCCGGGTCGGGTTGTCGGCCGCGGGCCGTTGGTCAGAGGCAACAACTTATCCCGCACAGAGAGAGACACAAGCAGCCCGGAGGACTTGGCGAACTTCGCCGCAACGCCGTCAGCCGAGAGAACAACAAAGTCGGCTTCGTCCTTGGCCTCCACTTTGAATTTGTCGCCCCCAACTATTTGATCTCGCACCGCGCCGGCTGGGCGAAGTGGGAAGATCCATGTGTACAACTCATGGCCCAACGGATCCTTCACGGTGATGGAGGCGATGTCCGCTTCTTTGGGTGGCAACTGTAAATTCATCAGACCGCTCTGTCCTGGCTCGATCGCAAGCAGGGGCAAGCTGTGGGCGGCCAACGTCCTCTTTTCAGGCTTCTCGATGCCCGTAAACGCCGAATACTCCAGCGACATCGAACAATCCCTGGCATTGGTGAAGTGATAGCGGTTCTCAATTGCGATCTGCGCATTGAATCGTTGCCCGACGGGCTGCACGACCACCGGCGACCACAGCTTCTTGACCGTGTAGAACGAGCCTTCTCTCTCGCGATAAGGACCGACGACTCCATCGGGCGCCCGGTTGCCGAATACGTCAATCCGGCCGTTTTCGTCAGTGCGCCTGGCGCCCTCATCGGCGAAAACCCAGAAGAACATCCCACCGCCCACCGGCGACTTTCGGATCGCCTCCCAGTAGTCCCACATGCCCGCGCCGATTCCGCCATCGAACAGCCCGTGCAGAATTTCCGTGGGCATGACGATGTCCGGTCCGTCGAGCAACTTGATCAGTTGCGGAAATGTCGGATAGTGCTTCGTGTTCACATTGCCGTTGAGCGCCCATGGATGCAGCACGTTGCGGTTCTGCGGATCCCACCTGCCGAATTCGACATCGTTGGCCGCCGTCCAGCCGCCTTCATTGCCGTTATCCCAGAAAATGATGGATGGGTGATTGACATCTCGCGGCACCATCTCGGCAATGAGTTTCCGACCCATCTCCAGCGAATAAGGCTTCTGCCAGCCGCCAAGCTCGTTGAGGACATAAAGGCCAAGCTCGTCACACCGATCCAGAAAGTCCTTGTCCGGCGGGTAGTGCGACATGCGCACCGCGTTGCAGTTCATCTCCTTAATGAGTTTCACATCCGCTTCGTTCAACGCCGGCGACAGCGCCCGGCCGCTGTCCGGCCAGAACGAGTGCCTGCACACACCCTTGAGCAGCACACGCGTGCCGTTTATGTAGATCCCTTTGCCCGGCCGAACCTCGACTGTCCGGAATCCGATTCGGTGTTTCACTGTATGAATCGCGGCCGGTCCCGCCTTCAGCGTTACGCGCAACTCGTACAAATTCGGTGTTTCGCTGGTCCATCTCGCCACGCCTTCGAACCGACCATTGAGCACTGTTCCCTCGGCCTTTGCCGGGCCGGACAGTGTCAGCCCAACTTTCTCGCCTTTGAGTGTGAACAATTCCGCTTCGACAACATCCGCCTTGTCGAGCCCCCCCGGAAACACATGCACCGCCAATGAGCCGTCGGCACGCGGGTCGGTGGCGAAGCGATCGATGTACTCGACGGGCACGATTTCCAGATACACCGGCCGGAAAATCCCGCCGGCCAGCCAGTAGTCGCTCTGTCGCTCAGCCCGATTGACAGACTCATCGGAAGAGTTCTTGTCAACGTTCACCTCAAGCAGGTTTTCCTGGCCCGGCTTGAGGAGACTGGTGACATCGTATTTGAACCGATAGAACGATCCCTGATGCCGAGGGCCCGCCGATTGCCCATTGATCCTGGCCTCGGTGTCGGTCATCGAACCTTCGAAGACGAGGAACACCCGTTTTCCGGTTGCGATATCGGCCGGCGGAACAAAGCGGTAGCGATACCTCCCCGACTCTATCTCCTCACCATTTTTGGGAGCGTCTTTCCCATACCAGTAGTTGCCGAAGCCTTGGAACTCCCAGTTGGACGGGACGGGAATGGTCGTCCACTTTCCCGAATTTCGCCCGGCGGTGCAGAAGAACTCCCAGTTGACCGTGTGGTCTTTGTCCGTGCCCGACAGGTAGACCCGGCGAGATTCCTCAGCAGTCAGCAAGCATGTCAACAGCAGGGAGATGAAAAGTGTCTTCATATCCGCCATTATCGTGCAGGCGGCCGATCGAAGGCAATAGACGTCGCTTGCCTACACAAGTCGGGGCTTGCCAGGACATCATCCGAGTTGCGGCGATCTGCAAGGCCCTCCACGGGAGAGGCCGTGGATGAAGGTGCGACCCGGCGAGACGCGATCAAACAGATTCTATCTGCCTCGCCGCACAGCCTTCACAGAAGCATTTGGTTTTGCTGGTTTGTGCGGCTTCTTGAGTATCGCCTTCTTCCTTGATGGGGTGCTTGGCTTGGCCGCCGCCGCCGAACTCGGAGAAGTCGCCGCGAGCAGTTGCGGGCCCGAACCGCCCGGCGTGCCCGCGCCGAGATTCAGGCTCACCTCGGCCAGGTCATCCGCGTTCACAACGCCGTCATGGTTGAGGTCGCCGTTGAACCACTGGGCGCCGGCACGGCCCTGGTTGGCGATGACGTTCGCATAGTCGGCTGATGTCACCTGGCCGTCCAGGTTGGTATCGCCCATGTAGGTGTGCTTGACGATGACCTGATTGAAGTCCATTCCGTTATTGATGGGCGTTCCGTTCCAAACAACCTGATGCAGCAGGTTGTTGTCCACCTGTGCCAGCGTTGCGTAGTGATCCGGCGTCGGGGCGTTGACGCTGGTAATGAGCCGTCCGGCGAAGATATCTTGCCGTATGGCATCGACAGGGCTGCCGCCGGCGTAGGAGACGATGAGGTCGCTTTGGCCAAGATCCATCGTGCCGCCAGACGCAATACTCAGACCCGCGGTACGGATGAGATAGTCGCCACTGGCGCCGACTCTCACCTGCCCGCCGCTGTTGATGGTGATGGAAGCCAGATTCTGGGAACTGCTGATGTTGATCGTGCCCGGACCAGCCGCCAGCGACAGCGTCGCGCTCATGGCCGATGCAGATGGGTCCAGCGTATAAGTACCCGCAAGCACGATGATCGAGTCATTGCCGGTCCCACCGCGCAGGGCCGGAGATATGGGAAGGGGGGTCGTAATGGTGATCGAGTCATCACCGCTTCCGCCGCTGAAGAGCAGCCCGTTGATCTCGGTCGGATCCGACAGCTTGACCGCGACCATCCAGCT
>CAYSSA010000085.1:4470-6563 GCA_964433485.1 uncultured Tepidisphaeraceae bacterium
GGGATAGCTGCCCACAAGCGGTCCATTGGGCGTCCCGGTCCGGACTTCGATCTCGCTGCCGCTGAGTGACAGGAACCAGGCGTTGCCGTCGGGCTTGCCGAGGATTGTGGAGACGAAGTTCGGGAAGCCCGGCGAGCCACTGCTCTCCGGGGCCCAGTTCACCACGTCATTGCCGTAAGCGATCGAACTGAGCCGGGACAGCGAAGGGCCGTCGCCGTCGGCTGCGATTGACCACGGAGCGTTGTTGTCGTAGGTGATGCTGTCCACGATGTAGTAAGGAACCTTTGTCCCATCAGGCGGGAAAGGCGCCGAAAGCGTAATGGTTTCACCATTGTTCTCAAGCGAGCCAATGCCCGTGCCCCCGAAAATATGAACATCCGGCGGGACGGAGTATTTCGCCCTGAAGGCGGCCGGATCGCTGGTGACAACCAGTGCGTAGGCATGGGCCGGGATGATCGTCCCGACCGGGAAGGCAAAGTCGAGGCCGGCGGTGAATTTCCATGTGTTCTCGGGAATCAGAGGATCCCACAGCGGCACGTCGAAGTCCGAAACATTCAGAAGTTCAATGTACTCTTCCCCCGTCGGGGCCGGGTTGTACATGATCTCGTTGATGACGATGGGGCCGACCTTGGGCAATGAATTGGCGGAGTTGGGCGTGCGGACGCTCATTGCGGTATAGACAACATCCCCCGCGGAACGCGTGTATCGGCCGAGGCTGACATTAGACTCCGACCCCCCGAAACTGATGCCCTGGCGATATCCGGAGAGATATCCGGCCGCGTTGCCAGAGGAGATGTACGCATCGTCGCCCCCCTCGCTCAAACTGAACGGCGTCAGGCAGCCCGGATCGGCCGGATTGTTGAAATGTTGATCCTCATACAATACGAGGTAGCTGAAGCCGTGGAGAATGGTGTTGGCGGCAATGCGGTACTTTCGCAGATTCGTGGCCGAGTCCGACAGATACCAGCCGCCAATGTCGATGTCGCCGGCCGTGTTGTTGTAGAGTTCGATCCAGTCGGGCGCTGCTGCGTGGCTGTGGGCCAGCACTTCGTTGATCACCACCGAGTCGGGCAACACAACCGATTCGGCGAGGCCGGGCGTGCCAAGGATGGCATCGCTTGGCTTCCAGGCGGATGCCTGCGCCCAGGTGAGCGGATCGGCATCGGCGTTGACAATCGTCAGTGAGTAGCCGCCTCCGTCAGTGGTCTTGTACCAGGAGTCGCTGTAGCTGAAGTCCTGGATCATCCCGCCGTCGGAGTCCTGCAGGCGAATTTCCTCACCGTCGTCGGACAGAACCTCGGCGTAGGTTCCGGCGATGGTGATGCCGGCGCCATATCGCTCGGTGAACGCTGCCGGATTGCGAACGACCACGATGTAGCCGCCAGCGGGCACGGTGACATCGCCGAAGGTCATCAACACGCCGGCCGTGAATTGCACACCCGCGAGATTCAATGCGCTGGTTCCGATGTTCTTCAATTCGATGTATTCGTAGTCTTCTGATGTGTACATCGCCCCTGGCGCGGGCGGATTGTAGGCGATCTCCGTGATTCGCAGCGGCAGCGTTGGCGTGAGATTGGCGGGGTTGCTCAGTCCAGGACTCGGTTGCGGGAAGGAAACGATGACGGTTGAGCCGTCCGGGCTGCGGCCCTGTGACTTGCCCAGTGTCTGCGGACCGTAGTGAATATAGTCAATCGCATTCCGATTGGCGTCAAACAGGGCGACATGACCCTGCTCGTAGTTGAGCTTGAAGTTCAGGTGGTTGGCGCCGTTGTCGGCGTTGCCGTCGGCGATGAATTCGTATTGCCTGCCGCCGGCCATGAAACTCAATGCCGGAATAACATGCATCGCCGGGTCGGTGCCGGGGTGGTCACTGAGCGACAACCCACCCAGCGACATGGGCAGGGGGTCGAGGTTGGTGAGTTCGACGAAATCATCGGTGAACGGCGCCACGCCGGCCGCCAGCCACTCGTTTATCCTCAGCATCGAGGCGTCGCCCGTGCGGACGGGGATGTTGGCCGCCCCGAACGTCGGCTCCATGAGCCCGAAGCTGCCATCGTCGAGTCGGCCGACGGAGAGGTTGTCAAGCTGGACAC
>CAYSSA010000085.1:6574-8522 GCA_964433485.1 uncultured Tepidisphaeraceae bacterium
TTACGCCATCGATCAGACCTCCGCCGGCCGCCAGCGTGTCGTAGAGATAGACGCCCTCACCCTCCTTTTTCAGATTGAACCCCACGTGGATTTCTCCAGGGATGCTCTTGCTGTCGCAGTAGAGCACCAGATATTGCCCCGGTGCAATGGCGGCGGAAGAACCAAATGTGTACTTGCGGTTGCCTTGCGTGTCGGTGATCGCCATGCCGCTCAGGCTCACGGCGGAATCACCGTCGTTGTAAAGCTCGATCAGGTCGGGATAACTGCCGGAATGCACCACTCCGCCGGGCACGGCGCTGTTGTTGGCTGCGAGTAACTCGCTGATCTTGACGCTTGGCAGGGTGTTGTTGACCTTCCATGTCCGCGAGACTGTTGGCACGGATTGCCAGACACCGCCGTCGGTTCTGCCCAGCACATAAACCGTGTAAACCCCATCGGCGAGGCCGGTGAGGGCGATGGGTGAGCCGACGGGTGTCTCGGCCGAGTACGCGCCATCGTTGACCTTGTACACATAGGAAACGATACCCGGCCCGCCGATGGCAAGCGTGGCGTTTCGGCTGGAGGTGGTGGACCAGGGCTCACCCGAGATGGAAGCTCCTCCATGGACGAGTGCGCCCATATCCAGTCCGTTGGCGCCGCTTCCCAGCGCCGGCGAGCCCGGCCGCAGACGGAAATCACCCCCCGCCTTGTTGGCCAAGCGAGGATCTTCACTGCTGTTGCCGGCGCCAAGTCCGACCATGTCCGCCGGCACAATGGAGCGGTCGAGCGAGATGCTGACGCCCGCGGTCGCCCCGAAGATGGTTGGCGTATCGACGAAGATCGAACTGTCCACGATCGCGCCGATGCCTGTGGGGGCGGGTTGCGTGGGGCTCTGGAAATAGATCGCGGCCAGACTCATGCCCACGACCGTGTTGTTCACGAAGTTGATAAAAGCCCCGTCCTTCGCCTGCACCACGTGTTCGCCGTTGACGACTGTGTTGCGGATAAGAGTCACGGTGCCGCCCTGTGCCGAGACCGCGTTGGAATTCCCGGTGGAGGTGTTGTACGGGTCTTTGATGAAATCGCGGAAGGTGTTGCCTTCGATCCAGGCGTCGTGGTCGAGGTCGATGGCGTCATCGCCGCCGCCCTTGAAGAGGTTGCCGATGATCTGCGGGATCGGCCCCGGCCGCGAAGCACTGCCGAAGTCGATGATGTCGTTGTGCCCCTTGGTTGTGCCGAAGAGGTTGTTCTCTATAAGCACCTGTCCGCCGACGGGAATCCCCCGGCCGTAAATCTGCTCACTGAGGTTGTCCAGCGTTGGCGCAGTGGCGCCGGGGAAGATGTCGGCGAACTCACTGTTGCGGACGATCAGTGAGGAGTCCTGCGTCTTGATGCGGCGTCGGTCAGTGTGATCGAAGTAGCAGTGATCGATGGTCAGGTTGGAGTTGGTCAGTCCCACCATTCCGGCATTTGTGCTCAGGCCGCCGTATTCGATGACCGCGTAGGTTATGCGGTTATCGAGCATGCTGCCATTGAACTGCAGTCCCGCCCACGGAGTCACTACGCCGGGCACGATGGTGAATCGGATCTGCTGGTACTCCGTTCCTTCGGCTACCAGTTGCCCACCGTTGAAATTGAAGCCAACCCCCGAGTCAAACTCGATGGTCGTGCCCGGCAGGATGTACATTGTCGAACCGGCCGGGATGGTGACATTACCGGTGACCCGGTACGGACCGTCTTCGGGGCTCAGATACCAGTTGCCGCTGGTGGTGGTTGCGGCAATGGTCTTTGGAGCGCGTACGCCGGGAGAATTGTTGCGGAAAACGCCTTGATCGGCGCGCGATCCGTCGGGGTCGCTGGGCGAACTTGGGTCGCCCGCGTCCGCCGACGGCGAGCCGGGCTTCAGGCGATAGTTGTGCGTCACGGCCGTATCGACGAATGCCGGATCGGCGTTGATGTTGCCCGCGCC
>CAYSSA010000085.1:8532-10058 GCA_964433485.1 uncultured Tepidisphaeraceae bacterium
TAGGTCTCGCCGTTGACGTTCGAGTAGCTGATGTGGATGTCGGCGATGTTGTAGTCGGTGCGGACGGGGTCGGCCGCCTTGAGGATCGAGTTGGTGACGTTGTAGATGATGACGACGTTGGGAACGCCGTACTTGTCGCGCCCTTCGATGGCCACGCTGGTCGGTCCATTGCCAACAATCGTCGAATGGTCGATATTCACCGTCACGGTGGATCCGTCAGTACCCTTGGCCGATACTGTTGCGGGGCTGGCATCCTCCGGCGCCAGTGAGTTCTCCACTATCAGGCTGTTGGTGATCGTGACCACGCCATCATAGATGCTCAGCCCCTTGTCCTTGGCGCCGCGCGCGTAGGTATCGTCGATCAGGACAATGGAACCAAGCGTATCAATGCAGTCGTCGTGGACATCAGCGAACACGCTGTGTCGAATGATGATGTCCTGGCCGGCCCGCTGATCGTGCAGGTAGATGCCGTCGTTGTCGTTCGTGCCATACATCTCCGTTATCCAGCTATGGTCCATCAGCAGAGCGGTGCCGGAAATCTCCGGACCCATGACCGCGCGGGCAAAGTGCGTGTACAGCATGGTGATGCTGGACGTGGCGGCCGTCGAGGCGATCTTGCCCACCGTATCAGTCACTGAACAGTGGTCCAGCGTGATCGCCGAATTGCTCAGATTGAACGCCGGGCCGGTGCCGGTGTGCCCGCCGCCGGGCGCGTTGCCGGCGCGGGTGATGATGGTGTACTGGTACGTCGACGGCTGCGCGCTGACATGACGCAGCTCGCCCCATGCTCGCGTGGTGTCGTAGGCCGTGAACACGACGGGATTCTCGGCCGTCCCCAGCGATTCAATCTTGCCGCGGACCTCGATGTCGATGCCGGCGGTCCCGGAAGTCACGCCGTCCAGCAGCACCAGTGTGCCGGGGTTGATTGTCAGCGTCGCGCCGGCCGGAACGATCAGGTCGGCGGTGACGTGGACAATGCCGCTCCATGTCGTGCTGCCGGCGAGTGTGCCCGAGACGCTCGTTATGCTGACGCCGGAGAGGCTGGCGAGGGTCTTGCTGATGCTCTTGCCATTGAGTGTGGCCGTCAGCGTGAACGGTCCGGCCGCCGCGCCTGCCCCGCCAGGCGTCACCAGCACGCTGCCCAGGCCGTTGCGCAGCACGACGTGTGTCGTTGAGAGCGTAACGTCGGCGCGGTTGGTCGACAGCGTGGCAATGGCGTCCCAGAGATCACGCTGAATTTCGCCGCTGGAATCGAGGGCTCTGACCTGCACAAGAATGGGCTGCCCGGGCATGTAAGTTGCCGGCATGAACAATTCGATCGACCGAACATCCGCCTGCGGCGCAGCGGGGAAGCCCGCGGCCGCCGCCCCGTCATAGTTGACGTCGATCGTCTGCCTCCAGACTTCGTTGCCCGTGGCGTTCTTGCCGTCGAAGGCCTGCACGACCAGTCGGTTGATGCCGGGATTGAGGGGAACGCCGCCAGCAGTTGATCCGCCAACGATGCCGTCAATCGCCAAGTCGAAACT
>CAYSSA010000085.1:10083-17989 GCA_964433485.1 uncultured Tepidisphaeraceae bacterium
GGATTTCCACGGCCAGAATATTGTCGCCGTTAACGAATAGCGACGGATCGATGGCAAAGGAGTAGAAAGTGCCTTCCTCGGGGCTACCGAGGCTGGATGTGGCCGGGGTGCTGTAGCTTACCGCACCGGTCGTGATGTTACCTACGCTGGCCGAGAGGGGCACACGCTGGCCGTTCAGCCAGATCACTACGCCGTCATCACGCAGCACTCGGCCGACGAATGACGTGAACTGTGACTTATCGGCCACCGTGAACTTGCGGCGGAAATAAGTCGTCCACGGCACCTGCGTTCCGGTCGTTACCGGGTCGGTGTCCACCATGGTGATCGGCGTTCTCTCGTCGCCGTCGCCGAATCCAAGCTGGGATGGTCCCTGTGGCCATGCTGAGTCCGGGAAGTCCATCGCCTGCCACGCCGTCCCTTGGTCCGTGCCGTCGGCGAGGTACTTCCATGTGTCTCCATCAACACCGGATGCCCCGGCCTTGATGATTGGCACGGCGGTGCCTTGTGGTACGAGCGTTGCTTCGAGGCCGAAATCGAAACTCATGTCCGAACTTCCCTGGTTCTGCTGGTGAACTTCCACGGCGAGAATGTTGCCGCCGTTGACGAGCATCGCAGGGTCGATACTGAAACTGTAGAACGTGGACTCGGGTGTGCCACCGATATTGCTGGTTGCGGGCGTATTGTAGCTGACAGTACCGGTGGTGATGTTACCGATAGTGGCGTTGTTGGTGGTATCAACGATTGTTGTTGGTAATGGCACGCGTTGGCCATTCAGCCATATTACAACGCCGTCATCGCGCAAGACCTTTGCCGACAACGAAGCGATCTGCGACTTATCGGCGACATCGAACTTGTGGCGAAAATAGGTCGTCCAAGGCACTTGAGTTCCGGAGGTGACCGGATCCATGTCGACCTTGGGAACACTGGTGCGCTGGTCGGTTTCACCATAGCCCAGTTGCGATGGTCCTTGCGCCCAGGCGGCGTCCGCGAAGTCGTATGCCTGCCACGCCGTGCCCTGATTCGAGCCGTCGGCCAGGTATTTCCAAATAGCGCCGTCAACTCCAGCCGCCCCCGCCTGGACCAGCGTCTGCGTGACTCCAATGCCGCTCCCTCCGCTCGTGGTGGAGAGTATCCACTGTCCCGTCTTGGCGTCCAGCGTCGCAAGCTGCCCGTTGACGGTCACGGATCTGGTCGTGGTCGCATCCGCAGTCCCACTGACCGGAATCGACTGGTTGGTCGTGTAGTATAAACCATTCTGCGTCGGCAAGGTGACAGCGGCGGAATAGGTTCGTGGAATCTGCGCCAGCACCGCGGCCGCGCGGTCGATGACAAACTGCTTCATGGCCGCGACCACGCTTGCCGAGACAAAACCGCCGATTGCCTGATCGATCAGCGGGTTCATAACGGCCGGGTTGAACACGTTATTGATGTTGTCGACGAAGGCTTGGTAGTACAGCGGCAGGATGTCCGGATGGTTGAGGAAGCGAGCCAGTCCATCCACACCGGCAAAACCAAAGATACTGTAGTTGATGGATGTGGTGGCGTTGCCCTGGCCCATGACGGTGTCCAGATCATGGGGAATCAGCAGGAATCGGGGATCCTTGACGCCGCGATACATGCCGTAGTCGTCGCCAATTCCGCGATTCAATCCGGTTTCCCAGTTCAGAAGCAGCGAATCCATCGCCAGGTAGTGAACCCATTCGTCCACGTTCAGGACCGCGCCCACCTCCTGAAGGTATGTTGCATCCGGCGCGTTGTTCAACACGTCGACAAGGTGAATGAGATCGGAATAGTCATTCAGTTCCGTGTTGGTCTGCTTGAAGTATCGGTTCTGATAGGTAACGGGATTATTGCCTTCATAGCGAAGTTCCGCCTCGGCGGTTCCGTCATCAAGCCGGAATGCGGCGTAATAGTTCCCCTGGGAGTCGTTGGGGAAATGATTGTCCGCCCAGTCGCTGTCGGGGTCTTCCAGCAGGGCGTAGCTGCCCCACATGTAATTGCCGCTCTGGGCGAGATTGTTGCCGTTGATGCGCAATTGAACGCCCGCCGCATCCGGCGCCTGTATGCCCAGGCGTTGATACACGGCGGCGCCGACGAGTTGCGCATGGATGTATCTCGCGTTGAAGTTCAGGTGCCGCACGCCGTGCCAGGTGTTATCCGATGGAATGTTGATGCGATAGTTGTTTGGCGTGCCCACGCGGCTGCCGTGCCCGCGGTTGCGCGCCTCGGCGAGGTAGCGCACATCCGACTCGACGCTGTCGATGCTGATGAACGTCGCGTTCATCGCCGCATTTGAGTCGGCCTCGTTGCTGGGTGTCTCCGAACTGTCTCCGATCGCCGCCAGTTCCGCCGCGTCAACGGCCCGCATGATGACGCGGTAGATGGGCTGGCTTCCCGTGTATACAGTGTTATCCACCTGGTACAGCGCGTTGGCAACCTGTCGGCCCAGCGTGTCCGGCGCTGGCCAGGTGCGCGTCAATGTGCCGTCCGTGGCCGACACGTAGAACTCCACGATCGTCTTGTCCGCCTTGGGCGCCAGTTGTGCCGTCCACACCCCGTCGTGCGCAACCGCGTCTCCGCCCGTGCCGTCGTCGCGCATGGCGATCGGCGCGAACGCGTTTGGAGTCAGCGCATCCACGCGCCAATACAATGTTGCGGCGCTGGCCGTGCCCACCTCGTCCACCAGCTTCGCCGTGATCGTTACCGTGTCCGTGGACTTGGGAATAATCGGCGCGTGGGCTACTTTCAGGATCATTGGCGCAATGTCGCTCGCCGCCACGCTGTTTGGCTGTCCCGGCGTGCCTTGTGGTGTTGTGCTTGATTTCCAGTTCTGACCCTCATCGTTGGTTACCAGCGGGTTGATCAGCTCCAGCGAATATCCGCCGCCGTCGGCCGGCTGCACCCAGTCCCAGCCGTTGTGCCCGAAGTCCGTCGCTCGCTGTGCGGTGATGTTCCCCGTCGCCGGGGAGACCGGCGCGCCGCTGAAAGTGTACGTGAACGTGTTGGCGGTCACGCCCGTGATCGCGAACCGCCCATTGTATTGTGGCTGGTCGGCTCCATAAATGTAAACATAATTGCCAGTGGCGTAGCCATGTCCCGCCAGTGTCGCGGTTGCGGTCGTGCCGCTGGACGTGAGACTCGTTAGGGATTTCACCGCTTCCGTGCCGAATTGGCGCGTTGCCCAGTCGCCGCCATCCGCGTACACGACCGAATCCACCGCGTTCCCCGAAGCGTCCTCCAGCCGCACGCCTTCCTGAGAGTTGCTGAGCTGGCCCGTCCATCCACCCACAAAGTTCGTCACCGCCGGGTATTTCTCTGCGAAGCGGGCCGTATCTGCCGCGACCACCAGATACGCACCCGGCGCCAGCGTGCCGCTGCCAAACGTGTAGCTCACGCCCTTGGTGAACTTCCACCCGGTCAGATCCGCTGCCGTGCTGCCCCGGTTGTAAAGCTCAATGTACTCCGATCCCAGGTCGTACGTTGGCGTCTCCAGCGAGGTGATCGGGTGATACATGATCTCGCTGATCACTACGTCCGCCGCCAGCAACCGCCGCGATTCCAGCGTCTCCAGTCGTGGCATCCGCGAAACCCCTGCCCCATCCCCTTCAAGTGCCAGCCTCAGCCACTTTCGCTTCCGTCGATCCGAAATCACACAATGGTCACGTCGCCCCGACTGCCGGCAAAAACGCAAAGACATGGGGTCTCCTCAAACAACAAAAAGGAATTTCGATGCGCGCGGCAACAAAATTCTGTTTGCTCAGCGGCCATCCAATTGCAGAACCGCAGGCCGAGGCGCACCTCAACCCGCGACAAAGCGCACCCAAGTGCCTGTCAAACAAATGGATACATCAACACATCTACCAGCCAACCTGCGATACCCGGAGGGTTGCCGTCACGCCCGCAACGGGTCTTCACCATATATTAACAGAGGTTCATTTGCCTGCAAAACAAAATCTTGGGAAAATAGTGCCCGGTCGCATATAGAATCTCGATCTTGCACCGGAGTCCTATGCATTTCTCCACCCGACGCAGTTGCACTCGGCGACAGTTCCTTGGACATGCCGCGGCTTTGGCGGCCGCTCCTCTGGCTCTGCCGTCGGCGGCCCGCGCCGCCCAGTCGACACCCGTCAATGCCAAAGTCGCCATCGTCGCTTGTCGCGCCTACGACGCCCAGGTGCGCCAAGCCATGAACCAGGCTTTCGATCTGCTCGGCGGCATCGGCCAACTCGTCAAAAACAAAACCGTCACCGTCAAAGTCAATCTGACGGGCACCGACTTCAAGCCCGTGTTTAACAGGCCCGTCGGAGAATCGTACATGACGCACTTCTCCACCGTCATGGCCCTGACGGGGCTGCTCTTCGATGCCGGCGCACGCCGCATTCGGTTCGTGGAATCAACCAACCAACGCAATACTCTCGAACAGACGGTGCTCCAGGCCGGCTGGGATGTCAACGCACTGCTCGCGCTTGGAAAAGTGGAGTTTGAGAACACTCGCAATATGGGATTGGCCAGGAAGTATCACGAGATGAAAGTGCCCGGTGGCGGCTTCCTTTTCTCCTCTTTCCAGTTCAATCACTCCTATGACGAAACCGATGTAATGGTCTCGCTCTGCAAACTCAAACAGCACGTCACCGCCGGCATTACGGCTTCCATGAAAAACCTCTTCGGCATTACTCCCAACGCTCTCTATGGCGACGAGGCAGGCAGTGAAGATGCCACCGCCGGCCGAGGCATGCTGCACACCACCGGCTGGCAGGCCGACCCGAAGATCGGTCGCTATCAGCTCCCCGGTTTCAAGCTTAATCGCTCCGAGGAACCCGGCGCGCCTGAAATCCGCGTGCCACGCATCGTTACCGACATTTGCGGAGCCCGCCCGATTCACCTCGCCCTTATTGACGCCATCACCTCCATGAGTGGCGGCGAAGGCCCATGGACAGGCAAGGTTGGTTTCATCCAGCCCGGCCTGTTCATCGCTGGCCTTGATCCAGTCGCCGCCGACGCCGTGGGCGCCGCAATCATGGGGTTTCCCGATCCTCGTGCCGCGCGGTTGCCAGTCCCCTGGAACGTCTGCGAGAACCACCTGCTCCTCGCCGAGCAAACCGGCCTCGGCACGGCCGACCTCCGGAAAATCGAACTCCTCGGCCTGCCGCTGGACAAGGCCCGCTGCCCCTACCCGGTACTTGGCCCGCCACCAACCCCGCCGAAGAAGGACTGACTCCAACGCGGTTGTGTATGCTGCTGATTTCGTGTGGTGACAACCTTTAGCATGTTCCGGTCATCCCAGCCGGCATCCTATCGTCTGGAGCCAATGCCTTTTCTGGTGGCCGTCTCCCGCCCGGCAGGGTCAAGGCGATCTGGCAGAGACGCGAGAAGCTCTCGGCCTCGTGCTCCTTGCGAATCCACTCCGGATCTTCCCTGAAGCGCACATCCAGTTGCCAGTTCAGATTGCTCTCGATGGACCAAGTTTGGGCGTTCCTTGATCAGACACCCGGAACGGTTTGAACAGAATCCACGCTGACCATCGGTCTTCCATGCCATAGCTCTATTCATATGACGGGGGGCAGGTTGTCGGTTCACACAAAGCTGCACAAACGCTTGTCAGGACAGGCCTTGCGCGCGATCCGTTGCTAACGCTCGCAGAAGACGAAACCGAGGTCTAGCCAAACCTGGATGTGCGATCGCTCTGAAGCATGAGGTCTGTCATCGAGATGTAGATCATCGCCTCGCTGCTGTCTGCCAGGCCCTCGCAGTCTTTACCGCGCCGCCGGGTTTCGCCGCAGGAATGCGTGGCCTGAGCAATTTCCATTGCTCATCCGTGAGGTCCGATGGGTACGACTTCCGTGTCACGCCCTGTTCATTGACATAATTTGGTCTGTCCACAAGCTCTAAGATAGATTCCCCCGCGTCGGCTGGCAGGGTAGGATTCGAACATGCGACAGATCATTTCCGTCTGTGTGGTCTTATGCTGTGGATTCCTGATCGCCGCCGGCCCGGCCGAACGGGATAGATTTCATCTCTATCTTCTGGCCGGGCAATCGAATATGGCCGGCCGGGGAACGGTTGGGGAGGAGGATCGCACGCCGCACCCGCGCGTTTTCTCGTTGGATTCCAGGGACCAGTGGACGCCGGCGCGCGAGCCGCTGCATTTTGACAAGCCGGGTATCGCGGGCGTCGGTCCGGGTCTGGCATTTGGGAAGGCAATGGCCGAGGCTGATTCAAGGGTGACGATCGGCTTGATTCCATGCGCGGTGGGCGGATCGGCGCTGGCGGCGTGGCAACCGGGGGCGAGCGACGCGGCCACCCGAACCACGCCTTACGATACGGCGCTGCGTCGGGTTCGCCTGGCCATGAAGGATGGAGTGCTCAAGGGGATTCTCTGGCACCAGGGGGAGAGCGACACCGGGCCCACGAACGCACCAACGTATGGCAGCAGGCTCGAGGCGACCATGGCGCGTTTTCGCGATGATCTGGGCATTGACGACCTGCCGATTGTTGCCGGCAGGCTCGCGCCATTTCGAGCGGATAACGACTCCGGAGCACAGATGGTCAATGTAGCACTGACCATGCTGCCCCGTCGTCTGGCGTTGTGCGGATCGGTTTCCGCCGAGGGTTTGAATCACAAGGGCGACAGACTTCACTTTGATGCGCCCAGCGCCCGGGAGCTTGGTCGCCGTTATGCCGTCGAGATGCTGCGATTGCAGGCCCTTGGGCGACCGATCACTATCGCCCTGTGGCCCACCGGACTGCCGGACCAGGCAAAGCCATTGGAGCAACCCGAGGTCAAGAAGAACGCACGTATCAGCAAGGTCAGCCTGCCAACGCTTGCGGTCTATCTGCCCGCGCCAAAGAAGGCAAGTGGTCTGGGGGTCATCATCTGTCCCGGCGGAGGTTATGCGGCGCTGGCGATTGAGAAGGAGGGGGATTGCGTAGCCCGTTGGTTGAATGAACTCGGGCACGCCGCATTCCTGCTGAAGTATCGGCTTAAGGATTATCCTCAACCGGCCGCCGTCAACGATGCGGTGCGGGCGCTGGGAGTGGTCCGAGCCCGGGCGGCGGAGTTTGGCGTTGCGCCAGGGCGACTGGGAATGATGGGATTCTCCGCGGGCGGCCACCTTGCAGCGCAGGCGGCGAATACCGCGCCGGCGGAACTGCGGCCGGCGTTCACGGTCCTGGTTTACGGGGTGCTGCCACAAGCGGAAGACTAATGGGTGAAGGACCATTACACCGCAATTGCCGTAAGCAGACAGACCCCTCCGGCTTTTCTGGTGCATGCCCGCGACGATCGTATTCCTGCGCGGCTGTCCACGGATTATGCGGCCGCCCTTAAGAAGCACGGTGTGCCGGCGGAGCTTCGGGTTATAAACACAGGGGGGCATGGTTTCGGACTGGGGGTTAACGGCGGTGAGCCGGCCGCCTGGCCTGAACAATGCGCGGCGTGGCTGGAGCGGGTCGGAAGATAGGCACGGCCAGGGCGAGTGTACGCCAGACCGAACCGAAGAGCGGGATAGAACGGCAATGCTTGCGCCCGCCGTCAGGGCGTTCACGGAGGCTCTCGGCCAATCGGTCGTGCAAGTCCCGCACATGGAGGAACTTATGCGACCGGATCATCTACTGGCGATTGCGTAGTGGCCCGGCCGGGGCGTGCGGACGAAGACGATCAGGCGACGTTTGAGCATGTCCGAAAGGTCGCGCTTGGCCATCTTCGCCGTGATCTCGAACTGCTTTGCGACGTTGGTACGCTCAAGTTTGCCGCCAGCGCGAAGATGATCGAGAATCCAGTGCTGGCGATGTGACAAAGGGACATTTGCCGCCGTCGTGGGGACATTAGCACGACAGCGCCATGTCGTATCACTGAGACTGGCCTTGCGGCGTCGGCTTTCATAGGAAGCAGCATTGCGGCGTTGGT
>CAYSSA010000086.1:0-217 GCA_964433485.1 uncultured Tepidisphaeraceae bacterium
AGCCGCTGGTCACCGCCGACCAGATCGAACTCCTCGGCACCGACAACGTGGTGATCTTCGACAATGTCGCGCCGGCCGTGGCTATCACCCCCGCCGTTGGGCAGGCCAGTCCGAGCAGAGCGCTGACGTTCAACTACACCGTTCTTTTCGCCAAGCCGGTTACCGGGTTCAATTCCGAGGATGTGGTTCTCGGCGGAACCGCCGGGGCGACGACGGC
>CAYSSA010000086.1:289-5089 GCA_964433485.1 uncultured Tepidisphaeraceae bacterium
CAGGATGGAACCGTCAGTGTTTACGTGCCCGCGGGGGTCGCGACCGATGCAATCGGCAATCCCAATGCCGCCTCCGTCGGCATTCAGGACATCATCACCTACGACATCACGCCGCCTTCGGTGACCATCAATCAGGCTTCGTGGCAGGCCGACCCCACCAACGCTCCCGTCGTGCATTTCACCGTGGTTTTCAGTGAACCGGTTGGCGGATTCGTCGGCGCGGACGTGGTGCTGAGCGGCACGGCCGGCGCCACCACCGCCGTCGTTACGGGCGTCGGCGCGGTGTACGACGTCGCCATCAGCGGAATGACCCAGAGCGGCACGATCATCGCGACCATTCCCGCATTGGCCGGTACCGACGTGGCCGGCAATCCCAACCTTGCCTCAACCAGCGCGGACAATGTCGTCCTTTGGGACAACGTGGCCCCAACCGTCACCATCAACAAGGCCGTCGGACAGGCCGATCCTGCCACGGCGTCGCCTATCCATTTCACGGCCGTCTTCAGCGAACCTGTGACCGGGTTCACCGATCTGGATGTGGTGCTGACCGGTACGGCCGGAGCCACCACGGTCGTCGTCACCGGCGGTGGGACAACATACGACATTGCCGTCTCCGGCATGACCAGTGCCGGCACGGTTGTCGCCAGCATTCCGGGCAGGGCGGCCAGCGATGCCGCCGGCAACGGCAGCCAGCCCTCGACCAGCACCGACAACAATGTTCTGTTCCAGGGCGTCTCGCCCACCGTCGTTGCTCTGCCGCAGGTCTCTCAGCCCAGCCCCACCAGCGCGGGTGTGGTCAACTTCAGCGTGGTCTTTAGTCGGCCGGTCTTTGGCTTTTCTTCCACCGGGATTGTTATCAGCGGCACGGCCGGTGCGACGATGGCCTTAGTCACCGGCTCCGGAACGACTTACAACGTCGCCGTCTCGGGCATGAGGCGGACGGGTACGGTCATGCTGGCCATTTCCGCCAACGCCGCCGTTGACAGTGCCGGACATCCAAATGCCGCCTCCGCCATGAGCGCGCCGGTTATCTATGACAGCCAGTTACCTATGGCTGCGTTGAGTGCTACGACCATCACCAATTCCTCGAAGAATCGTTACGTCTTCTCTGTAACCTACACGGACAACATCGCCGTGAATGCGGCCACCGTCGGCAACGGCAATATATTTGTCACCGGTCCCGCAGGCAACAATTTCAAGGTGGCCGCAAAGTGGATTCGGCCGGTTGGCGGGCTTGTCAACGGTGCGCGGCTGGTGGCTCGCTATAACATTCTACCGCCTGGGGGCACATGGGACGCTGCCGATAACGGTGTTTATAAGGTTGTTCTGCAATATCACCGGATCGCTGACACGGCCGGGAACCGCATCTCCGCGATCCGATCCGGATCGGTCCTTGGGACATTCCGCGTGAACATTCCTCGCGGTGCCACAATTGCCGCCGCCAAATCCATGCCATTGGCTTCTACCATGGCATCGCGCCCGTTGGTTGGGCCGACCCTATTTGCGTCAGGAGATATATTGATTGGTGAAAAGGCGGCGATTTAGGAGTTTCTTGTAAGCTTCTTAATATCATGTATTTATAGAATTTTTAGCGTCTTCTTTCTGCCTTGAGTTGCGATTCTCTCAGGAATTCATTTGCCTTTGGTACGATTAGGGGTAATTATAAATCCTGACTGTATAGAGGTTGTTTCTGTCATTGGCGTCATCTCTGCCCTTGGAGGGGCAGCGGCCTAGGAAACTGTCAGGCGTTAGCGGGAGAGAATTATGTCGTTGAAGTCAATTAGTCGGGCTTTCGGAATGGCGGCTTCGTTGGCGTTGGTCTCGCAGACGGCCAGTGCTGCTATGGTATGGATCGACCCCATTGGAACAGGGGGCGCCAATCAGGTGTCGGTTGGTTCGTTGGACTTCCTGCCCGGTAATTCGCTCAATCAGGGCGCGTTGCTCGGTGGCGGTGCGCAGGTTTTCACGAATCTGTTCCACGCGCGACTCGGCAGTTTCGTGGATGGTGTGGGTGATGTGATCCAAGTGCCGGGGCTGAACGCCCCGAATGGATTCGAGATCACCGTGGTTTCTCGCTTTGACGTGGCAGTGACCAATTACTTCCCCGGCCCGTTTACCACGACAACCAACACGGCGGTGCTCACCACCGGCGTCAACTTTGTCGAGTTCTATTACGACCCCACGCCCGATGCCAATGAATTGGCGGGTACCGGTTTCAACGACGGAACGCTGATTCTCTCCGCAATGGCTTCATTCGGCGGCGGTACTTTCGTTGAGTTCAACTTCCTGCCGAATGTTCCGTTTGACCAGTTCAACAACAACGATTATTTGAACACGGTTAGCCGCTCTGGTGTTGGCGGCGTCGCGGTGGACGCAACCGTGTTGTGGGCCAATCCAGCCTTCTTCCCTGCGGCACCTGCGGTAATTTCGCTCAATGCGCAGACAACCAACTCAATGCCATTCCAACAGATCAATCCCTCACAGTCATTCTGGAATGGCACAGCGATGATTCCGGCGATGATTGGCCCGGTAAACGGTGTTACTGGACCCGATATCCAGGTGCAGACGGATGCCACGGTCAGCTTTGTCGTTCCGGAACCCGCCTCGCTCTCGTTGCTGGGTCTGGTGTCGGCCGTGCTGGGTGTTCGCCGTCGCAGAAATCGCTGATCGGTCTCCGATCCGGTTCCAATTTCAGTTTCCTCGACCAACGCCCGGACGGGGTGTCCGTCGGCAGTTGACCAAAGGTTTTCATTGATTTGGTCGGCGCCGCTGATTCATCGCCGCGCGTTCTTCGTCCCAGCGAATGATTCTATTGCCGTTGCGGCCATTGACTCGCCCGCCGAGCCACTTGAAAAAGTCCATCCCCACCAGTAAAGTGGCGGCAATAACACACGGACTCTGTAGATCGGGCGGGAGTTGGTTTGTCGGCGGACGCCTGTTGGCAATTCGCTCTTTCGCTGATTGAACGGATCATGTGATAAGCCATTTCGGACGATGCTATAGTCGTCCGCTGCCGACTTAGCTCAGCGGTAGAGCGGTGCTTTCGTAAAGCACAGGTCGTGGGTTCAAATCCCACAGTCGGCTTGTCGCCCCATCATTGCCGATGGGGCGTTTTTCTTGCCAATTGCCGTCAGTTCAAGGGGTTACGCTCGTTTTGTATATGTTGTAGTCCTCGTCAATAACCGCCTTGCAATGCCCTTATCCAGCATGTTGACAGGTAACGAAAAAGGTGCGCCCGGCGTCGTCCAATAAGGCCGGATTGGTGTCCATGCGGGCTGTGGCCTGTTCCTGCGTATCCGAACGCGACAGTCGCTTCACTCGATGCCCCGGTGATGGACGAGGACATCGCCTCAGGAGGGAGGCAAGGCGACTGAAGCATGTAGAATAGCATGATACGTATAACTTATACCAACATCTGATCTGATACGATGATCATCGACGGAAGAGTCGGACATTCAGAATATCATTGAACTCGGGATCAGGCATATTCAGGCCGGTGGATTGCTGGAGGCGGCGGCGTAGCGGCGTCTACATGCTCGCCTCCCGCCCGCTCCGGCCCCCGATTCGATTTCGGTTTCCAGCCCAATTCCGTTATTGTTGCCCACGGGCTTAACAATGTGGCGGAGACGTGCTAAAACTAGGCGGCTGCGCGGGATTCGCATGGTAGCCCACGCTTCCGGCCTATAGCCACGGTTGGGAAGGTTGTGCCAGGGCGGCGAGTGATCGCGCACGGCGGTTCAGAGGCCATTCATCATTCAAGCGAAGGAGAAACCCGTATGAAGAAGCTCAATGTCGGAATGATCGGCTATGGATTCATGGCGCGGACTCACTCCAATGCCTATCGCAAGGTCGGAAACTTCTTCGACCTGGAATATGAGCCGGTGCTGAAGACCGTGTGCGGGCTGGTGGATGCGGAGGCGGCGGCGTTTGCCAGGCGATGGGGCTATGAGTCGCATACCACCGACTGGCGCAAGGTGGTCGAGGACAAGAACATCGACATAGTCGAAGTCTGCGTGCCGAACAACTATCACGCCGAGATTTCCATCGCGGCGGCCAAGGCCGGAAAGATGGTCGTGTGTGAAAAGCCGCTGGCGCTGAATTCAGCCCAGGCGAAAGAAATGGTCGATGCCGTCGAAAAGGCCGGCGTGGCCAATTTCGTGTCGTTCAACTATCGTCGTATTCCGGCGGTGACCCTGGCCAAGAATCTTATCGACGAGGGCCGGCTTGGCCGGATATTCCACTATCGCGCCAACTTCCTCCAGGACTGGACCATTTCCACCGCCGTTCCCCAGGGCGGCATGGGCACATGGCGGCTGGACGCGAAGGCGGCCGGCAGCGGTGTGACCGGCGACCTGCTGGCACATTGCATTGACCTGGCCATCTGGCAGAACGGCTCGATCAAGAACGTGAACGCGGTCACGGAGACCTTCGTCAAGGAACGAAAGAACGTCGAGACCGGCAAGATGGAGCCCGTTGGCATCGACGACGCCTGCACTTTCTTCTGCCGCTTCAACAATGGCTCGCTGGGCAATTTCGAATCCACCCGTTATGCCCGCGGCCACAAGGCTCTTTTCACGTTCGAGATCAACGGCGAGAAGGCGTCGATCCGTTGGGATCTGCACGATCTGCATCGGCTTCAGTATTTCGATCATGGTGACGCCAGCGTTGTCCGCGGCTGGCGGTCGATCCATGTCAGCGATGGCGATCAACCCTACATGAAGCACTGGTGGGTGCCGGGTTTGCAGATCGGCTACGAGCATTCGTTCGTCCACCAGATTGCCGATTTCTTTGAGGGCCTGG
>CAYSSA010000086.1:5157-5881 GCA_964433485.1 uncultured Tepidisphaeraceae bacterium
CGACGCAGTACTCAAGAGCGCCAAGACCGGGCAATGGGAGAATGTGGCATAACAGCCGCGCTGAGACAAGATCAGGAATCAGGATGCCGGTGGCAGCACCGGCATTTTTTGTGTGGATGGCATGTCATCGGAATAGCTCGTCGCTCGCGGCGTTTGGACAATAGACGCGACGAGGATTCTCAATATGCGCACCATCGTGACTTGTATGTTCGGCTGGGTGCTTTGCCTTTCCCATGTTGCCTGGCCTGTGGTTGCCGCCCAGCACGACAACAACGATGAGCGCCAGCGGGAGGCCAGAAATGAACTCAACAAGGCCGAGCAGCGGTTGAACCATCTCCGGCAACGGGAATGCGACCTCCCGGGTGAAATAGACAGACTGAATCGGCAGGTCGATGAACTGGCCCGGAAGCTCGGTGCCGCGGAGAAGGTTCTGGATGAAGGAAAGAAGGTTGGCGACGAGTCCGGCAAGATCGTTGAGGACAAGAAAGCCGCCGTGAGAGTTGCCCAAGCCGCCGTTCGTGCCGCCCAGGATAAAGCGGACGCAGCGCGTGCCGCAGCCGTGTCTGTCTTTGAACGACGCCCCGTCTTTGCCGAGGCCAGCGCAGCCCGGCAGGGGGCGCAACTGAGGCTCGACGAGGCATCGAGGCAAGCCATCGAGTTCTGCGCCAGACAGTCCGCATACCAAGCCCAGGCCAAGGTCGCAGCCGATGCCGAAGCCCAACTG
>CAYSSA010000086.1:6034-17207 GCA_964433485.1 uncultured Tepidisphaeraceae bacterium
GCTGAAAAATCCGCGGTGCTCAGATCGCTGCGCGACCTCTATGAAGTCGAAATCGCCAGCCAGCCAGAGGTGATGGCGGCCATGGCCGGAGTGGCCGATTCGCGCCAGAAGCTCGAAGCCGCCAAAGATGAGCTTGACAAGGCCGAGGCGCATCGCGCCCAGGCGTTACGGTCCGTCGAGCGGGCCAGGCGCGGTCTGGAGGATGTGCAGTCCGACCTGAGGCGTGCGGAGACGGATTTGTCCGACCGCCAGCGTGAGCAGGGCCGTATCAAGTCCGATATCAACGAGGCCGAACGTCGCGTGCGGAACGCGCGGCAGAACCTGCGGCGATAAGGCAATCCGCCGCTTCCGTGACGTGGTTTTGCTGGCTGCACATCACGGGGTGGAAGCTTGTGCTCACAGGACCGGCCGGGCCGCATCTGTCAGACAATACCGTCTGTAGCGTCTGCACAAGAGTCTCCCTGTCGGCCGTTCACATTTTCGACAGAACTTCCTGGTCGTTTGCTCAATCGCGGCGGCCGCACGCCGATCCTCCCTTTGTAACGCTGTTGGAGGAGTCGGAGTGAGAACCATACAGATCGGTGAACTTCTGATGCGACAGGGTGTGCTGACGGACAGGCAGGTCCGGCACATCCTTGCGATCCAGAAGGTGTCGTACCGGCCGTTCGGCGACCTCGCGGAGAGGCTATACGGGGTCAGTGCCGAGGCGGTGGAGGATGCCTGGGTCGAACAGTACATGCAGGAGGCCGGTGTGACCGACCTCGGGCAGGTTCAGTTCGACACCGAATGTCTGCGGCAAATCAATCGCCGCCAGGCGTGGCAGTTTCAGATTCTGCCGGCCAATCGCGAAGGTGGCTCGTTGAACATCGCCACCGACGCGCGACACCTGATCCGTTCGATGAACTTCGCCGCCAACCGCGTGGAAGAACCTGTGAGCTTCGTTCTCGCCGAGCGTCGGCAACTGCGTGAGTTCCTGCTTCGGCACTATCCGGTACCGCGGCACATGGCCGAGTACGCTGAGCGATTCTGATTTTCCTGACCATTACCCACCTTGCGCCTTGCCGGTCCACCCACCGCCGGCGAGGCGCTTCTCTTTCCGCTGGGACAAGGATGAGATTATTCGGTCCCGTGACTTAGCAGTGGTTGTCCGTTGCCGCATGCCGTTGGTCACGGGTTCATGCCGTGTTTTATTGGCCAGGAATACGTACTTCTCTGTCAAAATTCTCCACATTCACTTTTCTGTTTCCAAAATGTAAAGATGGGTAAAGATTTAATACCCGTTTTCACGATGCTAATGTGTCGCAAGTAGCCTGATGGAAGGCGCGACGGTGGTGCGGCGGCAAGGATGCCTCCCAGAGAACTGGTGTCAACGATGGCTTATGGATCGGCCGCGTTGTCCGAGGTATCTCGAAGCAGAGAGGCATTCATGTCTGTACACGGCAATGTTGGGGTTCTTTGTGAGGCCTATCAGCAGTTTCTGGTTGCGGGTGATCGAGTGGCCGCGCGTGAGTTGATCAAACGGGCACTGGAGGAAGGCGCGGACGCGCAGGATTTGATCAACGATCTGGTCTGGCCGACGATGGAGACATTGCAGTCGGCCTATCGCGACGACCGGTTGACGATCGCGCAGTTGAACCTGGCATCGCGATTGAACCGATCGGTGGCCGACCAGCTCGCGACCTTGCTTCGCCGCCTGCCGCTCAACGGGCAATCGGTGCTGATATTCTGCGGGGATGACGAGCCGGAGGAACTGGGTGGGCAGATCTGCGCCGACCTGTTCGAGGCTTCGGGATATGGGGTGCGATTCGCGGGCGGGGGAGTTCCGCACGACGAGGCTCTGAAGCTCATCGGCGAGTTCCGGCCAAACCTGCTGGTGCTGTTCGGGACGCTTCCGGCCGGGATGCCGATGGCGCGAAAGCTGATAGATTACCTGCGAGAAGTCAACAGTTGCCCCGACATGCAGATTATGTGCTGCGGCGGGATTTACCGCCGGGCGGCCGGTCTGGCCGAGGAGATCGGCGCGGATTTGTGTGCGGCCGACGCGGCCGAGGCGGTGCGCGTGGCGCGCGAGCATCCGAACAAGCGGGCCAGCGTAGATCAACAGACCGTCGGTCGGACGCGCCGCATCCGCCGTGCTGCCGCGAGGCGCATTCCCATGGGCGTGATCGTTGAGGCCGCTTGACTTGCACGGATCACCGAGGCGTTCCGGGTGTACCACCATTAATTCGGCCCGATTGCGGCCGTACTCCGCCACTATGCAGTGCGGTGGCATGACACCGGTTTGACTCGAACACCAACCGTCATTTCGAGCAAAGGAGGAACCTCCGCGTTCCCTTCACGGGCCAGGCTCTGTGGTGAATCATCGTCCTCGGCGGCCAAACGCGGAGATGCTTGGCTCCGCATGACTTCCCGCAGCCTCCGCTGCCTCAGCGGTCGTGGACCCAGGCGTTCCGGCCCTTTTGTTCCGTCGGGGCATTGAGGGTAGGATACAGGGCATGAATCGCCTCACTCTTCTGCTATCGGGAATGCTGGCCCTGGCATCATTGGCGGCGGCGCCGGCACAAAGGCCGAACATCCTGTTCATCATGAGCGACGACCATGCCTCTCACGCCATTTCGGCGTATGGGTCAAAGGTCAACCAGACTCCGAATCTGGACCGGCTGGCCGCGGGCGGCGTTCGCTTCAACAACGCGTTTGTCTGCAATTCGATCTGCACTCCCAGCCGGGCGAGTATCCTTACGGGGCAGTATTCGCACATTAACGGTGTGCCGGTTTTCAACCGGTTGCCACCGGGATATTTGAACGTGGCGGAATTGATGCGTCAGGCCGGCTATCACACGGGGATGGTTGGCAAGTGGCACCTTGGTGACGATCCCAGGGGATTTGATCGCTGGATCGTGCTGCCGGGGCAGGGGGCTTACAATGACCCGGTATTCTTGACGCCCGCCGGGCGTCTGACCATAAAAGGCTACGTGACGGACATCACCACGGATCTGGGGATGGAGTTCCTGGAGACCCGGCCCAAGGACAAGCCGTTTTTCCTGATGTTGCACCACAAGGCTCCGCATCGCAACTGGACACCGGATCCGAAAAACGGCGAGTTGTTCAGCAAACGCCTGATTCCCGAGCCACCCAATCTCTTTGACGACTATGCAAGCCGACCCGGAGCGCTGCCGGAAAACCAGCAGACTGTGGCCAAGAATCTGACCCGGCGCGACCTGAAGCTCAAGCCACCGGCCGACCTGAAGGGGCCGGCACTGAATCAATGGCTGAACGTCACGCCTATGGAGGTGGACGTGCCCCAGCCCGACGGGACCACCAGGAAGCTTACCGGCCGTGAGCTGATTCAGTGGAAATACCAGCGCTACATGCAGGACTACCTGGCTTGCGTACAGGGAATTGACGACAACATGGGACGGTTGCTGGACTACCTGGACAAGTCGGGATTGGCCGGAAACACGGTGGTGTTCTATACGGCTGACAACGGGTTTTTCCTGGGCGACATGGGGATGTACGACAAGCGGTTCATGTACGAGCCTTCGCTGCGCGTTCCGCTGCTGGCTCGCTGGCCGGGCGTGACGAAGCGGGAACAGACAACTGATCGGTTTGCGTTGAACATCGACTTTGCCCCCACTTTCCTGGACATTGCCGGCGCGGCGATACCCCCGGCGATGCAGGGTCGGAGCCTGGTTCCGTTGCTCAAGGGCGACGAAAGCGTCGCCTGGCGCACGAGCATGTACTACCGCTACTATCACGATCCGGGCCATCACAACACGCGGGCGCACTATGGTGTCCGGACCTCGACGCACAAGCTCGTCTATTACTACCGCAAGGACGCATGGGAATTGTTCGACCTGAGGAACGACCCGCTGGAATCAAGGAATCTGGCCGGAGATCCGGCTTATCAGCAGACGCTGGTGGAGCTGAAAGCGGAACTGGCGAAGCTGCGTCAGGAGTTCAAGGACAACGACGAGTTTGCGACGTCGATTCCACGCGACAGCGTGGACGGGAATTTCTCCGACCACGGGGTGCTTGGCGAGCGGACCGTGAAACAGGCGATTTCCGCGTCGGGCGGAGCGAAGTAGCACGTATTGCCGCGTCGGCAATCCGCGGGAGAATCAGCCATGAATGCCGGGGATCTCCACGAATGTTGTCCGCCGTTTGATCCGGCGCCATGGGATGAGAAGGAACTGATGTGGGAGAACCGCCGATTTGTGCAGGACCACGTCATCAGCTTTCTGCACATTCCACTGAATTTCGGCGCGGTGATGAAGCGGAACATCGCCGCGATCGAGGCAGCGGGGGCCGGCGCCGACGCCAGGCTCGTGCTGGCGGACGAGAAGTCGCTGTGGGGTGCGGACGTGTACATCGAGGTGGCCCGGGAGGTTCCCGGGGCGGTGATGGCGAGCATCTCCGGGACGTTTCTCTCCAAGGTGTTCGAGGGCCCGTACAGCCATATGCGGAAGTGGATCGGGCAGATGCGCGCGTTTGTCGAGAGTCGGGGCAGGAAGATCCAAAAGCTGTATTTTTACTATACTACCTGCCCTAAATGCGCCAAAAAGTACGGCAAGAACCACGTGGTAATCCTGGCGCGGTTGTAGTGCGGTGGGCGCTTGGCGCCGGATCCGCTGGGACGGCACACCAGCGGATCGCGTTTCGGGGAGGGTTTCACGCCATCACGGTGGCAATGACGGTTCTTCGTCTGGGCCGGGTGTCGAAGTCAAGCAGCACTACCTGCTGGTACTCGCCGGTCAGCAGTTTGCCGTTGGCGAAAGGAATGGTGAGGCTCGGGCCGACCAGGGTGGCTCGCACATGGCTGTGGCCGTTGTCGTCGTTCCAGGTGGCCTCGTGCTCGTAGACGGCATCATCGGGAACGAGGCGCTGAAGCGTGTTCTTGAGGTCGTGGCGGACCAGACCCGGTTCGAATTCCATGGTGCTCAGCGCGGCGGTGCTGCCCACGACGAACAGATGCACCAGCCCTTCGCCGCGAAACTCGGCCAGATGCTTGAGCAGATCGGCGCTGACGTTGATCACGTCGTTGTTTCCCGCCGTTGCGAACTCCATCGTGAATCTTCGCATGCCGGGTATAATCGGGCCATGTCCTTCAGATGGCAAGCCTGCATCGCGGGTTTTCTCGTCCTGTTGTTCCGGGGCGGAGCGTGGGCAGACGCCGTGGAACAACTGCGTTCCGAAGCCCGCGCCCTGGCGGGAAGGGCGGTCGTTCGGCCGTATGGCGCTGCCTTGGCTGAACCCATCACGGAGACCGTCGATGCCGCCGCATTGCCAAAAGGAGCACAGATTGTCGGCTTTCAGGCAAGGGGCACCCCGGCGGCGGGGTGGATTCTGGCGCGGGCCGCGAAACTGACGGGCGACAGGGAACTTGACGAAGCAGCCAGGAAGATTGCCAGGGCGATTGCCGCGGCTCAGGAGTCGTCCGGGCGCATTCCACCTCAGGCGGTTTTCGGCGCGTCTTCCGTCAGTCAGAAGCGTCCGCCGGGGAATCCATCCGACCGTTCGGCGACGACGGCGTGCCTGGGCTTTTTGCTGGCCTATCTTCCTGACCATGCCGGGGATGAACTGTCGCGTCGCTGCGCCATGCGAGCGGCGCAATGGCTGATGCGCGAGCAGACCGCCACGGGTGTGTGGGTGACGACGGTGGATCATCCGGAGAAGAAGTCACTGAAGTTAATCCGCCTCGATACGCCTGATTTTCGCGACGGGGTATTTGCGTTGACGCTGGGGGCCGAAACGCTTCGCGAACCCGGGCTTCGCCGCGGGGCATCCAAGGCGGTCGATCTGCTGATTCGCATCCGCATCGATCCATCTCGCACGGCGGGAGGGCTGTGGCGCGCAGTGTACTATCTGGACGGTTCGCCCTGCGACTTGTTTGACGATGGGGCCGGGGTGGACGTGTTGGCATCGCGCTACGCCATGCAGGCGATGCTCTGCCAGGCGATGGCGCATAATAACGCGGCCGCCGAAGACGCTTTCCGCCGGGCGGCGACGACTATTTTCGGGTTGAAGTATGAGGACGATCTTTGGCGGCGGGTGTACCTGCTGAAGGACAATGAAGTGGTCGATATGCCCCGCGGCCTCGCTCCACAACGGCAGACGGTGCTGGATGCGCAGCGGCCGGACCCGGATCAGATAACCTGGCAGACCGGAGACTTTGGCATCCAGCATGTGGTGCGGTTGGCCGCCCCGGCGCAGCGGCCGCGTACGGGCAGTCTTGACGAGGATATCACCCTGGCCCTTGTCGGACTGACGGATCGCCCGTTCACATTTCCGCGTCCGGCCAGTTCCGCTGAGGCGAATGCCGCGATGGAGAAGGGGCGGCCGTTGTGGGAACTGCTGGACGAGCCGGTTCCACAGGGGTTGTCGGATCTACTTGGGCGGCTGTCGGTTCTGGTCTACAAAGTGCAGATTCAGAAACTTTCCGGCAACAGCACGACCCGCTCCGCGGCGTCGGGATAGCGGAGAAGCTGAGCGGCCTAGACCGCTTTGGCGTGCTTGGCCGGAGCGGCGTCGTGCAGTGCGGAGTACCCCGGTTATTTTCCGGCCAGTTTGGCTTCGATTTCCTTCTTGGCCGTCGCAGCGCGTTCCTTGGTGCGGGCGTTAGCGGCCGACGCAGCCACCTTGTCCAGAACCTTGATGGCCGCATTGCGACCGGCGGCGTTGGTGCTGCGTTCCTTGTTCAGCTTGTCGGCGGCGGACACGGCGGCGGCATACGCCTCCTCGCGGATGCCGGCTGTTTCGGCGAGCGACATGGCCATGTTCATCGCCTCGGGTCTGCTGTTTTCGCTGAGCGCTGACAACAGCAACCGTCGTTCGTCGTCGCGCTGAATCAGGGGCAGCGCCTGCTTGCAGATGTCCAGCCGTTCGGCCGCGGGCAGCTTGGCGTTGGCGGCGGCGCCGAGCGCGCCACGCAAACACAACAGTTTGTCGCTGTCGTTGGTCGCACTCTTGGCAAGGCCCAGCAGGTCTTTTGCAGCGTCGATCGTGGGCCATTCGGCCAGGACGCGGATGGCGGCCGCTCGCACGGGTTCACTGGCGTCCTTGATGCTGTCTCGCACCGCAGCCAGCGCCTTGGGTCCGCCGACAGCGCGCAGCACGCGCAAGATCGCCTGCTTCTGCGCCGGCTCGGCTTTGGCCATGGCGGCGGCGAGCTTTTCGGCGGTCGCGTCGGCATTGCCGGTTCGGGCGGCCACGGTGCTGAGGGTCTGCTCGGCCGTGCGCAGTTCCTGCTGGTCCTTGGCCTTGCTGAGCAGGTCAAGGAAGGCGGGGATGTCGTTTTCGCCGGCCAGGTCGCCGAGTTGCTTGACGGCGGCCAGGCGGATATCGGCATTGGTGTCGGCCGAGAGCGTCAGGAGCTGGGGCACAGCGCTGGTGATTCGGCGGCGAGCCACCATGGTGATGCCGTCGAGGCGGCGGAAATTGTCCGTCGAGGCAAGCATGGCCATGACGGCATCATCAGCCTCCTTGACATTCATGGCGGCCAGGGCAGTTTGCGAGGCCGCCACAATGTCCTTGTCGGCGTCGGCGAAATTCTCGACCAGCACGGGAACCCCCGATGCCTGTCCCATTTCCGGCAGCGCGGCAATGGCGGCCAAGCGCACGGGCTTGGGTCCTGATTTGGCCAGGGGCAGCAGCGCCGGCATGGCGGCGGCATCCCGGCGGCGGGCCAGGGATGGGATGAGCTGCGCCTGCCGGTCGGTGGAAAGCTTGGGCAGTTCAGCGACGATGGCCTTTGTCACGGCCTCTCCCGGAAGCTCGATGCCCACGCGAAGGGCGGTGGCATAGGCGTAGCCTTCGGGCGAGTTCAGCGATTCGGCCAGCAGGGGGATGCCTTCGTTGCCGCGGGCGAGGATTGCTCCGCGCAGGGCGGCCGAGCGCGTGACCACCGGCGCCTGCGAAGCGCGGACCCGGTCATAGATGGCGATGGCAGGCTTGGTCTGACCGGCCTTGGCCAGGCCCTCGGCGCAGATGACCGAGGCTTCGAGCAGGGCGGGCGAATTGCCGGCGGCCTCCAGTGCCTTGGCGGCCGCTTCCGTGCCGATCTTGCCCAGCGAATAGGCGGCGGCCGCGGCAACGCCCGGGTCGGCGTTCTTCAGCAGCCCGGCCAGCGCATCCACGGCCTGCGCGTCGCGGCGCACTCCAATGGAGTTGATCACGCCGATCAATTGCTTGCCTGAGCACCTGGGCAGCGCATCGCGCAAGGCCGCGTCCACGGATGCATCGGGTATCGGCTCCAGCGCATAGCGGGCCATGTGCGAGAGCTTTTCGTCGGGCAGCAGCGTGGCCAGCACCGGGACGGCGCGCTTGTCGCCGAAGGTGGCCAGTTCGCGGCAGGCGTCGAACTTCGCCTTGATCTCAGCGGCTTGGTTCTTCAGCGTGGCGATATGCTGTTCGGTCTTGTCCTGAGCGTAACCCGACAGAGTCAGGAAAAGGCAAAAGGCCAAAGGCAAGAGGCAAAAGGAAAAACGGAATGTCGAACGTTGAATGTCGAGTCTGTTGTTATCTTGCTTCATAGGATTCCTTCCTTCATTTTCAGATCTGATAGGGCGCTCTTGCCGCGCGGATGCGCAGACGATTGGCCTCGGCGTCATTGATGAATTCTTCCTTCACGGGATCCCACTTCAGCGGCCGGCCGAGCCATATGGAGATGTTGGCCGCGTGGCAGGTGGTCATGGTGCGGTGGGCGGTTTCGGCGTTGGAGATGGGCGTTCGCCGGGTTCGCACGCAGTTGAGGAAATCCCGCATGTGGCCCACGGGATGCTGCGTCCGCTGGACATAATCGTTCACCAGCTTCTTGAAGTCCGCCAGCCAGGCGCGATTGGACAGATCCGGTGCGGCGTAGCCATCGGCGCAGGATACCCAGCCTTCGGTTCCCTCATACTTGATACCGCAAGAACCTCGCCATTTTCGCAGCGAAAAGATACATTTGACGCCGTTGGCGAATGTCGCGACCAGGCCATCGCCATCCTGTTTCGGCGCCGAGCTGTACTCGACGGCCGAGGTGTGGTCCATATCAATCCCCATCTGGCACTGCGACACCGTGTGGCTGCCCCATTCGCCGACGCTGCCGGTGTGCATATCGTATTGTCCGTGCCAGCCGCCGCGCGTGTAGCGCTTGTTGTAGGGTCGCCAGGGGATCGGGCCCAGCCACATATCCCAGTCCAACTCCTCTTTGGGCGGCTCGGGTTCGGCCGGGAGCCAGTCGTGTGTCAGGCTGCCGCCGTACATGTCGGCGTAGACTGTATGCACCTTGCCCAGTCGGCCGATGCGGGCCAGTTCGTTGCAGAAGATGAAATTGGCCTCGGAGCGGCGCTGGGTGCCGCTCTGGTAGACGCGACCGGAGCGGGCCGCGGTGTCGGCCAGCACCCGCCCGTCGGCGATGGTCATGCAGGCCGGTTTCTCGCAGTAGACATCCTTGCCCGCGCGCATGGCGGCGACCGCCATGGCCGCGTGCCAGCGTTCGGAGGTGGCAATAACCACCGCGTCGATATCAGTCCGCGTGGCAAAGAACTCGCGATAGTCGCCGTACTGGGCGCAGTCGTTGGTGCCGTACTTCTTGTCGACCATTGCCTTGATCGCGTCGCGGCGGTCTTTTCGCACGTCGCAAATGGCTACGAACTGCACGTCGTTCTCCCCCATTGCCCAGTTGACGTCGCTGGTGCCGCGGTTGCCGATGCCGACGCCGGCCATGACAATTCGTTCCGAAGGCGCCACAGCACCGTTACGCCCCAGAACCGAGCCGGGGACCACCAGCGGCGCGGCGAGCGCGGCCGCCGTGGCCTTGAAGAACCGCCGTCGGGATATGCCGGTAGAGTCAAGTCTGATTGGATGTGCCATAGTCTCCTGAAAGTGAAAAGACGGTCGATTGGTGATGCTTCAATGGGCACCGTCGCCCGGCCGACCCGGACGAACGCCCACCTGCTATACAACGGGCGCGGCGTTGTGTTACGTGCAGTGGGCGGTATCGCCTTGCAGGCATGAGCCGGCCTATCATTGCGGCAGTGGCCGCTCATATACCCCAACATCCTGTCACCAGGTGATACATGTCCCATCATCGCTCGTCAGGCAAGCATCATTCTCGGCGTTCGGCTCAAGCGTCCATCGAGCAGCGCCGTTCGCTTCTCAAATTGACCGCCGGCACAACCGCACTGGCCATTTCATCGCCGTGGATCATGGCTGATGACAAGGTGGCCGATTCGGCGCCGGTGCTAGGCGATGGCCTGTTCAAATACGAGTGCCAGCACGGATGGGCGAAGGTGCCCGACGGCATGCGCCTGGGCAACACGCACATGGTGCAGGAAGACTCACAAGGTCGGATCATCGTCCATCACCAAGGTGGCTCCGGAGCGCAAAGCGGTTCCGTGTGCATTTTCGATGCCACCGGCCGGTTCATCCAGGCATGGGGTCAGAAATGGTCCGCCGGTGCCCATGGAATGCAGCTTCGCAAGGAGGGCGCTACCGAGTTCCTTTACCTGGCGACGACCAGTCAGGCAAAGGTGGTCAAGACAACGCTGGAAGGCGATGAAGTCTTTGTGCTGGGCTATCCAAAGGAGGCGACAGATTCCGCCGGAAAGCCATGCTATCCCGACGGCAAGGGCTATTCGCCGACCAACATCGCCTTCTCGCCCTCGGGCGATTTCTATGTGGCCGATGGATACGGAAGCAGTTTCGTGCATCAGTATGATGCCGCGGGAAAATACCTTCGCACATTTGGCGGGAAGGGATCGGCCGATGGACAACTCAATTGCCCGCACGGCATCTGGGTCGACACGCGCGATCCAAACAATCCCCTGGTACTGGTGGCCGACCGCGGAAACGAACGACTCCAGTGGTTCACTCTCGACGGGAAGCACGCCAGGACGCTCAAGCCCGAGGGCAACGCTTTTCGGCATCCGTGCCATTTCGATCAGCGGCAAGGTCATCTGCTGCTGCCGGGGCTTCATGGACGCGTCAGTATTCTCGATTCACGCAACAGGGTGGTTGCGGTGCTCGGCGACAATCCCGATGCCGGCCAGCGCGGCCGCAACAATGTCGGACCCGCTCAGCGCACGCCGGGCGTTTTCGTCTCTCCCCATGGCGCTTGCTGGGACCGAGCCGGCAATATTTATGTGACGGAATGGGTCGCTGATGGCCGAATCATCAGATTGCGGCATCTGGC
>CAYSSA010000086.1:17247-17963 GCA_964433485.1 uncultured Tepidisphaeraceae bacterium
CTGATATCGCCGGTCTCCGAACACGCAACCCACTTCACCTGGTGGGCGAACTCTCCTCGCCGTCTGATGGCGGCGGCAGAGTCCCGCAGCCTCGACCATCGCCCGAGTCATGAGATCGAAGGGCTACAGGTCGTCACCCTGATGGTTGTGGACTGGGTGTCCCCCGACGCCCGGCCGCAGGTTGTTCGGGGTTGCTTGCAAGCGAGGCTACTCCGATTACCATATGTGGCAATCCGATTCCACTCCTGTGATCAGCCGAGGACATTGCAGATGGTATCCACGCGTGGCCTGTCCTGGTGTGTATTGTGTGGCGGTCTGCTTCTGGCGGCGGTCGCGCCCGAGCCCGGTCCGCTGCCCGGCGAGGCGATTCGCGTTGGGGTGGCGGCGAAGCGCCTGCCGGCGCCCGATGCCGCCGCACAAGCGCGGGCCGAGAAGATTGTTCGCGAGGTCTATGCGAAGGAATATGCCCGGCGACAGGCGGCCGACCGCCTGGCGCTGGCGGAGAAGCTGTTGGAAGAAGCCGGTCGCACCAATGATGATCCGGCGGCGCTCTATGTACTGCTGCGAGAAGCGAGGGACGTCGCCGCTTCAGTCGCGGGTGTGTCCCTGCTCTCGCAGGCCCAACAGCGGATCGAGAGCCACTTCGAGTTGGAGTCGCCGGGTTCGATGCTGCCCGCGATGATCGCCGCCAACCACGCGGCGGTGACGCCACAGTC
>CAYSSA010000087.1:0-7343 GCA_964433485.1 uncultured Tepidisphaeraceae bacterium
GCATCTGGTCAACGCTTCACCCGAACGTATCGCATGGACCATTGAGGAACTGCGAGCCCGGAACATCAATCTTCTGGCCCCCGGCCACTGCACGGGTCCGATTGCCACGGCGGCGTTGTGGACGGCGTTTCCCGGGCAGATATCGGATTGTTCGGCAGGGACAACGTGGGCCTTTCCACTTCGTAATTCTATTGTCTAAACAGAATAGTGAGCCGCAGGCAAGGGAGAACATGAACATGCCGGGCTTTGATCCCGATTTCTGCGAGAAAAGTTGCCCGGTCTGCACGCGCGCCCGACAGGGCCACAGATTCGCCAGACTCTTGCAAACCATCGAGTTGGCCATAACCTTCGGTGGCTGCCCATGGGGCAGGGCGCGTTTTCGTAAATATGGCGTGCGTCCCGAAGAACCGCTGTCGGCGACTGGAGCCGCGCGGCCGGCGCCACCTGAGGGGCGCAGCGCAAGCCGGGTCATGAAACCAGAACAATGAGGCGTTCCCATGATGAATCGAACGATGGTGATGGATCGGTATTACCTGGACTGCCGCTGCATGATTCTGGAACTGGCGGCTACCCTGGATCGTTACGATCGAGCGGCCGGCGCGTCGGATGCGGGGCAAGTGGCCGATGAGCGCCTCGTGCTGCTTCGGCAGGCCATCGGGGTGTTGGCTGATTCCAAAGCACAATCGGATCGCTCGGAACGTATTCTGAGGATGTTGTCCGAGCCCGAGGCGTGAACCCACCAGGCGAGCCATTGGAAGGAGACCGTTCATGTACTACATTCAGCCTCACTACCACGGCATTTCACGAACCACCGAGGACTACGAACGAATGGCGCAGGCCGGCGTTGTGGCCGTGGCCGAACCGGCCTTCTGGGCCGGTTTTGATCGCCGCTATCCGCAGACATTCATCGATTATTTTCGTCAGATCAGCGAGTTTGAGCCGACGCGGGCCGCGCAATACGGCATCCGTCACTTCTGCTGGGTGGCGGTCAACCCCAAGGAGTCCGAAAACATCAGCCTCAGCCGCGAGGTGATGGCGGCCATGCCGGAGTTCTTCGGCAAGCCAACGGTGCTGGGCATTGGCGAGATCGGCCTGAACAAGAACACGGTTAACGAGTTGACAATCTTCCGCGAGCAGATGGAGATGGCGATCAGGCACAAGCAGCTCGTGTTGATACATACGCCGCACCTCGTGGACAAACTCAAGGGCACGAAGATGACCTTGGATCTGTTGCGCGAACTGCGGGCGGATCCGGATCGCGTGTGGATCGATCACGTCGAGGAGCACACGATCAAGCCGGTATTGGATGCCGGGTTCTGGGCGGGAATGACGCTCTATCCGCAGACGAAAATGAGCCCGAAAAGAGCGGCCGACATGCTTGAGGTCTATGGGAAGCATCGCCTGATGGTGAACTCGTCGGCGGACTGGGGGCCAAGCAGCCCGTTCACGCTTCAGGACTGTGCGATGGAGTACCGCCGCCGCGGGCACACCGAGCAGGAACTGATTGAAGTGTTCCACAACCGCCCGGCGCGGTTTCTGGGCCAGAATCCCAAATTCGACATTCGCCCGATCCGGCTGGTGTCCGAATCCACAACCTGACCGGCATTGATTTCTTCGGGACAGACCTGTGTGGCCGTCTTGGCAACAACTTATCGGGTGCGTTGAGCACTACAGAAATGGAGATTCCCATGAACCGCTATCGAAACCTCGTGATCGTAGCCGTGATGAGCGTCGTTGGCGCCTCGATGTGGATGGCGTCCAGACGTGCTTGCGCTCAGGACAAGGCCGCTCCCGACAAAGGAACTCTGGTAATCAATCTCATCAGCGGAAAGGAAGATCTTCACAAGGCCACCATGGCGATGCAACTGGCCGGCCATGGACTGAACGACGGCAGGAAAGTCATCGTGTTCCTGAATGTGCGTGGTCCGGAGCTGGCCGGGAAACAGGCGCCCGCGTCATGGGTATTCGGAAAGAACCCGCCTGCTCCGGCTATGCTCAAGGAACTTATCCGGCGTGGCGCGGTGGTGCTGGTCTGCCCGCAGTGCCTGGAGGCCATGGGGATGAAGAAGGAAGAGCTGGTTGATGGAGCGAATCTCGCGTCCCGCGAGTCGCTGTTTGGGGGGCTTGGCGCCAATTGCGCGGTGTTTTCGTACTGACGCCGGCATGGGGCCCGGTTTCATCGGCTCAGTGTGCCGGATGCGAACAGGTATGCAGCGCCAAGCACACCGCCGTAGATAGCGCCGCGCCACCAGGTGGAGGTCAGCGGGCAGGCGCCGGAGGTGCATTGCCCGTAGTAGCCGAGCAGGCCGCCTGCAGCAACGGAAGCCGCGAGAACGAGAATTGCTTTCAATGGCATGATCGTCTCCAAAATGGGAGCCTGTAATACACGACCGCAGGTTGGCGGGCGTATGCCGTCGCCAGGCAGACCGGACGGCACGCATTCCCCCGGCCCTGAGCGGTTCAATTGTTCTTGGCCGGTTCAGTGGCGGTTGCCGCTTCGATCATCTGCATGATCCGCTGGCGGGAGACGACGCCGACGCTGGCATCGACTCCCTCGCCGCGATTCATCATGACCAGCATGGGAATGCTCGATACCCCGAACGCCGCGGCCAGTTCCGGCTCGGCGTCGGTGTCGATCTTGACGATCTTGATCTGTCCGTCGAGTTCGCCCGCCAGTTGTTCCAGCAGCGGGGCCATCATGCGGCACGGGCCGCACCAGTCGGCGTAGAGATCCACAAGCACCGGCAGGTCTGAGCGCAGGACTTCGGCTTCAAATGTCTCGGCTGTGATTTTTCTGACTGACATGGTGGTTGTTGTCCTTGTGTTAGTGGTGTCAGGTGGTTTGATCCACGTGGCCGGAATTGGTTACAGCGGACTTTGGTCTATAATGGGGGCCACATGGGAGACACACCGCCGTCAACTCGCCCTGCAGATCCCGACGCCCAGCGCGTTCGGCTTGCCCGACAGGGCAATTACGAGGCGTTTGAGGAACTTGTAAGCCAATACGAACGTTCCGTTTACAATCTGGCCATGCGCATCGTGCGAAATCCTCACGATGCCGAAGATGTGGTGCAGCAGACATTTCTGAGCGTGCTGGAGCATCTGGATGGTTTTGATGGTCGAGCGCTATTCCACACATGGCTTGTTCGGATTGCGACCAATCATGCCCTGAAGATTCTGCGCAAGAAGCGAGGTCTGCCGAGCGTGTCGTTCAACGCGATTCACGATAACGATGACGCGCCGCTGCCCCATCCGGAGTTTGTCTCTCCCTGGCATGATCAACCCGAACAGTTGGCGCAACAGAGGGAGATTCAACATCTGCTGACAGAGGCGTTGGAGAACCTGGACGACAAGTACAGGCTGGTGTTCTTGCTGCGCGACGTGGAAGGGCTGTCGACGGAAGAGACGGCCGAGGTCCTGGGAATCAGCGTGGCCAACGCCAAGGTTCGACTTCTGCGGGCAAGACTGATGTTGCGCGAGAAGCTCACCCGCGCGCTGGGCGATCCAGATAAACAGGTGCATACAGACCACAAACACGAATAATGGTGTAACCGGTCGAATTGTCGCGGATCGGACAGATGGTGCGACCATGAAATGCGAAGAACTTCTCAAAGCGATGAATGCGTATGTGGACGGCGAACTGGAGCCGGCCTTCTGTGAGGAGTTCGAACAGCATCTGGCCGGCTGCAACCCGTGCCAGGTGGTTGTGGACAACATTCGCAAGACGATCACACTGTACAAAGCGGGTCAACCGTTCGAGATTCCCCTTGAGTTTCGCAATCGTTTGCACCAGTTGCTCAAGGAACGATGGAACTCACGGAATGCCGGCGGCAACCCGTCGTGAATCGGATCGGCGGAGTTTCAATCAAGATGACAACGGGAGGCGACATGAAACGCGCTCGCGCCATTGTTCTGAATACTCTGACCACTCTCGCTGCCGTCGCCGTGATACTCCTGGCCATGGCATGGCTCGCGGGGGTTTTCCGCAAAGGCCGGATCGAGCCCGCGAAACTGTCGCCGGTATCGCGTCCGGTGACGGGCGCCCTGGTCAGGGTCGAGAAGGTCAACCGGCCATTGTATGCCGAAGTCATTGGCTCGATTCAGGCCGAGGCCCGCACGGCCGTGTCGGCGAGGCTCGTGGCGAACATTCTCGAGATGCCGGTGCAGGCCGGAGACAGAGTCACGAAGAACCAGGTGCTGGTGGTGCTGGATGACGCGGGTCCGAAGGCTCGTGTGGCCCAGGCGAGGGAGTCGCTGCGGGCGGCCGAGGCCGGCCGCGATCTGGCCGAGACCGAGTACAACCGCCTGAAGCCGGTGGTCGAACGTGGAGCGGCCAGTCGCACGGATCTGGACCAGTGGCAGAGCAAGCTGGCAGCCGGGAAGGCGGAGGTCGAGCGATTGCGCCAGGCGATCCGGGAAGCGGAGATCAATCTGGCCGATTGCAAGCTGCTCTCGCCGATCGATGGCATGGTGATCGACCGCCAGGCCGAACCGGGCGAGCAGGCGTTGCCCGGCAGGCCGCTGCTGACGCTATACGATCCCGCGAGGCTGCGTCTGGAGGCCAGTGTCCGCGAGGCGCACATTGGGCGGCTTGCGGTCGGGCAGTTGATTGACATCCGCATCGACGCCCTGGGAGAGAAAAGACAGGGGACGGTTGCCCAGATTGTTCCGGCGGCCGACCCGGCCAGCCGGTCGTTCCTCGTCAAAGTCACGATCACGGATCCCGCGAAGCTCTATCCCGGAATGTACGCCCGCATGCGGCTGCCGATTGACCAGCAGCAGCAGCTTGAGATTCCCTCGTCCGCGGTCACTCGCATCGGTCAGTTGACCTACGTCCATGTGGCGGGCGAGTCGGGAGCGGAACTGCGCGCCGTCCGCCTGGGTCACGAGGCCGACGGTCGCTGCGAGGTGCTGGCCGGTCTGGCCGAGGGCGAGCGCGTCTTTGTCCAGGGGAGGAACTGACCCATGAACAGCAGCACCGATCCGACTTCTTCGCCGCTGGCCATCCGCATTGTTCACAAGTTTCTGCACTCGAATCTGTCGATTCTGCTGATGCTTCTGTCGATTGCCCTCGGCGGCGTGGCTCTGTTCGTCACGCCGCGGGAGGAAGAGCCGCAGATCATCGTGCCGCTGGCCGATGTGTTCGTCAGCGTGCCCGGCCGCATCGCCCGCGAAGTGGAGCAGCTGGTCTCCACGCGTCTGGAGAAGCTGTTGTACCAGATCGACGGCGTGGAGTATGTCTACTCGATGTCGAGGCCGGGACAGTCGATTGTCACCGTCCGTTTCTATGTCGGAGAAGACCGCGAGAAGAGCCTGCTCAAGCTATACAACAAGATTCAACAGAACACCGACATCGTACCGGCGGGCGTGGCGGGCTGGGTGGTCAAACCGATCGAGATAGACGACGTGCCGATCGTCACGCTGGCCCTGACCAGCCGCACCAGCGACGACACGGTGTTGCGGCGAGTTGCCGAAGAACTGGTCGACCGCCTGCAGGGTGTGCCCAACACGGCGGTGACGTCTCTGGTCGGCGGGCGGCCGCGCGAACTGCGCGTCAATCTTCGGCCGGTGTCGATGGCGGCGCACTCGGTTTCCATTTCACAAATCGCCGAGGTTCTGCGCGGCGCCAATGTTTCGATGCGCGCCGGCGAGTTCTCCGAACTCGATAAGCGCATTGTGGTTGATGCGGGAACGATGATTCGAACCGCCCGTGAGCTGGAGAATGTCGTCGTGTCCGCCAACAAGGACCGGCCGGTCTATCTGCGCGACGTGGCCGTAGTCACCGACGGGCCGGCCGACCCGACATCCTACGTCCACTTTGTCCGCGGTCCGGCCTGGGGTCGAACTCATGGCCAGGATCACCCCGCCGGCTCGGAAGTGCCGGCATCATCGGAATCGCATGCCGCCGAACCCGCCTCCGTGCAACCGTCCGTCACCATTGCCATCGCCAAGAAGAAGGGCGCCAATGCCGTCTGGGTCGCCCGCGATGTGCTCAAGGAAGTCGAACGACTGAAAAAGGCGATCGTGCCGGACGACATGCAGCTCGTTGTCACCCGCAACATGGGTGTCACCGCCAACCACAAGGTCAACGAACTGGTCGAGGCGCTTGCCGTCGCCGTACTGATCGTCATTGCCCTGCTCACCGTGGCTCTGGGATGGCGAGAGGCTTTCATTGTCGCGGTGGCCGTGCCGATCGTCTTTGCGCTCACGTTGCTGGTCAACGAGCTGTTCGGTTACACGATCAACCGCGTGACGCTCTTCGCCCTGATTCTGGCCTTGGGCCTGCTGGTCGATGACCCGATCGTTGATGTTGAGAACATCCATCGCCACTTTGCGCTGAGGAAAAAGGCCAGCCGCCAGATCGTGCTGGAGGCCGTCAATGAAGTGCGCCCGCCGCTCATCGCGGCCACCGTCGCTGTGATCCTGTCGTTCATCCCCATGTTCTTCATTACCGGCATGATGGGCCCGTACATGCGGCCGATGGCGCTGAATGTCCCGGTGACCATGCTCATGAGCATGCTGGTCAGCTTCACCATTACCCCGTGGCTGGCCTATCATGTTCTCAAGGGGCGGCATAAGGAAGGCTCGGACCCCACTCAACAGCACCACGAACAGCAGGATGTCAAGTCCACGCTGACGTACCGTTTCTTCCGGCCGCTCATGGAGCCGATGCTTGAGAGGCGCTGGGTTGCCTGGACATTCCTGGGCATAGTGCTGTTGCTGCTCCTGGCGACGGCGGCCATGCCCATGTTCCGCATGGTGCCGCTGAAGATGCTGCCATTCGACAACAAGAATGAGTTTCAGCTGGTGCTCGATCTGCCCGAGGGCTCGACGATCGAACGCACCGACGCGGCGGTGCGCGCCATGGAGGGTTACCTGCGCGCGGTTCCTGACGTTGTCGCGCTGGAAAGCTACGTTGGCACGGCTTCGCCGATGGATTTCAACGGACTTGTCCGGCACTACTACCTGCGACGAGGCGCGCACAATGCCGACATCCGTGTCATTCTGGCTGACAAGAAGGATCGCGTGCAGCAGAGCCACACGGTTGGGTTGCGTATCCGCGATGACCTGACGGAAATCGCGAAGAAGCACCATGTGCGGCTGAAGGTCGTCGAATCTCCGCCCGGCCCGCCTGTGATTGCGACCATCGTCGCCGAGGTCTACGGGCGTCCCGACCAGACACACGACGACTTGCGCAGCGCGGCATCGCTCGTGGCCGGCCGGCTGGCGCGCGAGCCGGGCGTGGTCGATGTGGATACCACCGTCGAGTCTTCGCAGCCCAGGGCCGTGTTCAGTGTGGATCAGGCCAAGGCGGCGCTCAACGGCATCCGTTCCGTCGATCT
>CAYSSA010000087.1:7368-11168 GCA_964433485.1 uncultured Tepidisphaeraceae bacterium
GATGCGCTGTCGGCGGCTCTTGGCGGGCTCACCGTAACGGCCGCCGAAGCGCCTTCCGAGCGGAACACACTGCCCATTGTGCTTCGCCTGCCGGAGCCTGATCGCTCCTCGCTTGCGGACCTGAACCGGCTGTATGTTCGCGGCAGTTCAGGTCAACCGGTGCCTCTGGCCGAACTTGGCCAGTGGACGATGAGCACTGCGGACCAGACCATCTATCACAAGAATCTCCGGCCGGTGCAGTATGTCTTTGCTGAAGTGGCCGGTCGCGCGCCCGCCGAAGCCATTCTCGACATCGAGGCCGACCGGCAGGGGAAGCCGGCCCATTCACCGCCGCCCGATCAGCGCACGTTTCTCAAGAACGGCGGCGGCATTCCCTGGGATGTTCCCGCCGGCATCGAAGTCACCTTCAGCGGCGAGGGCGAGTGGAAGATCACGCTGGATGTCTTCCGCGATCTGGGCATTGCATTCGCCGCGGCGCTGGTGGGCATCTACATCCTGCTGGTGCATGAAACCGGATCGTTCCTCCTGCCGGTGATCATCATGCTCGCCATCCCCCTGACGGTCCTGGGCATCATGCCCGGCTTCTGGCTGCTTAATCAGATTGGCGTCCATTCGGCCGGCAACTATCCCGACCCCGTCTTCTTCACGGCCACCGGCATGATCGGCATGATCGCCCTGGCCGGCATCGTCACGCGCGACGCGATCATCCTCGTGGACTTTATCCACCATTCGCTTGCCCGCGGCCGGTCGCTCCATGACGCCATCATGGAAAGCCGGGTGGTCCGCTTGCGGCCGATTCTTCTCACCACCGGCGCCGCGATGCTGGGCGCCTGGCCGATAACGCTGGATCCGATTTTCTCCGGCCTGGCCTGGTCGCTGATATTCGGTCTGCTGGCCTCCACGGTCTTCACGCTGTTCGTCATTCCTGTGAGCTACTGGCTGTTGTTTGCCAACACACCTGGTCACGGCTTGCCGGAAGCAACAACACCGGTTCGCGCCGGTCCGGCAAGTTGACCCGGATCGTTGTTCAGGTCGATATCGCGGCCTGCGTGTAGGCGGCCGGGCGGCCGGGCGAGCGATCACCCGAGCAATCCAGGCAACTGGCCGGTGGAGTCTCCAAACGGCTGGGTCTTGGCGCCCATCAGATTGAGCATTTGCACATACAGATTGCACATGGGTGTATTGCGTGGATAGAGCAGGTGGCGGTTGCCGGGCAGCGCTCCCGCGGCCCGTCCCGCCAGAAGCACGGGCAGATCATCATGATTGTGGCGGTCGCCGTCGGAAATGCCCGACCCGATGAGGATCATGCTGTTGTCCAGCAGGTTGCCATTGCCTTCAGGAATGCTCTTCAGTTTCTCCAGAAACCAGGCAAGCTGCTGGATGTGATAGAGATCGATCTTGCGGATGCCGAGGATCTTGTCGGTGGCGTTGCCGTGGTGTGACACCGTGTGATGCCCCTCGCGCAAATCCAGCCAGCGGTAGGTGCGGTCGGAGCCGTCGCGGCCGACCATGAACGTGGCAATGCGCGTCGAGTCGGTGCGGAACGCCAGCACCAGCAGGTCAAGCATCAGGCGGAAGTGCTCGGTGAATTCCCTGGGGATTCCCTGCGGCCTGGCCATGTCTGGCGTGGGCGCCTGTGCCGGCCGATTCTGGGCGCGGGCGGCGTCCAGACGGGTCTCCACCTCGCGGAGGGACGTGGTGAACTCATCAAGTTTGCGTTGGTCTTCCCGTCCCAGTTGCGCGTTCAGCCGTTTGGCGTCCTCCATCGCGAAATCCAGCACGCTCCTGCGCTGACGGATGCGTCGTTCGCGGGCGGCCGTCTCGCGGTCGGCGTCGGAACCGAAGAGCCGCTCGAACAGCACGGCCGGGTCCACTTCCTTGGGCATCGGCGTGTTCTCCGAGCGCCACGAGATGTTTGATACGTAGGCGCAGGAGTATCCCGAGTCGCAATTGCCGGCCATCTGGCCCTTGTCCAGACCCAGTTCCAACGAGGGCAGGCGTGTGCGGTTGCCGATCCGGGCGGCCGCCACCTGGTCCATGGAAACGCCCACTTTGATGTTCGCGCCGGCGGTCTTGAACGGGTGGGCGCCGGTGAGAAACGCCGCGGCGGAGCGTGCGTGGTCGCCCGGGCCATCTCCCTTGGCGCGGGCATTGTCCAGCGCCAGTTCAGATGACTGCGTACGTTCCTGAGCGGCGCGAGCGTCGGCGGCAACTCGAAATCTCCGCCGGTTCGGGACGGACGCCAATGTTCCATATTCACGCCGTTGGGCATGAAGAACATCGCCATGCGCAGCGGCGCCCTGCCGGGCGCGGCGGCCTGGGCAACAGGCGTAAGCGGCCCCATTGCTTCAAGCCACGGCAGGGAAATTGAGACGCCCAGACCGCGAAGAACGGCCCGACGAGAAAGTGTGTGTCGCGACATTGTGTCCTTTCGCTAATTGCCCGTGGATGGGCGCGGCGGGCGCGTGGCGGACCGCTTCTGAAACAGGTCTGATTGCACCAGCGCCCGCACAACTGACGAAAAACGGAAATTGTCCTTTTCGGCCGATTCGACCATGTCGCGGATGTAGGGTCGATCCGACAACTCCGGCCCGCGCCCGAGGGCATAGGTGAGCAGCTTTTCCACGAAGCAGTGAATGAAGTCCCGCTTTCTCGAAAGCAGGTACTGCTTCAGGCCGGATGCGCCGTCGATGCGTCGGCCGCCCGACAGCACGCCCACGTTGTCGATCTTGAAAGTGCCATCGAAAGTCCGCCAGCGCCCGATCGCGTCGAAATTCTCCAGGGAGAACCCGATGGCGTCCATGCGGATGTGGCAAGATGCGCAGACGGGATCCTCGCGATGGCGCATCAGACGGTCGCGCAGCGACGCGGATTCGCTGTCCCTGGGCTTGTCCGGAAGCTGCGGCACGTTGGCCGGCGGCGGAGGCGGCGGGGCGCCGAGGATTTGCTCCAGCACATACTTGCCGCGTTTCACCGCGCTGGTCCGCGCGGGCATGGCGGTGAGAGTGAGCACCGACGCGTGCGTGATGATGCCGGCTCTCGGCGTGCCCGCCAACGACACCCTTCGGAACTCCTCCCCCTTGACCCCGGCGATGCCATAGTGCCGGGCAAGGCGTTCGTTCAGAAAACTGTAGTCGGCCTCGATCAACTCCGTGACAGGGAGATCCTCCCGAATCAGGTTCTCGAAGAACAATTCCGTCTCGCGCTTCATGTCCCGGCGCAGGGACTCGCTGAATTCCGGGAAGACCGTCGGGTCCGGGGTGTGTTCGTCGAGATTGCGCAACTCCAGCCATTGTCCGGCGAAGTTCGACACCAGCGATTTCGACCGCGCGTCAGTCAGCATTCGTCCAATCTGCTTCTCCAGGACGATACGGAGGCGGGTATTCTCGGCCGCCACCATCAGCTGCTCGTCCGGCATCGTGGACCATAAGAAATAGCTCAACCTCGACGCCAGTTCGTAATCGCTCAACATCGCCGGACCGGAGGCGCCGGGCGCATCTCGCTCGATCCGGAACAGGAATCTCGGCGACACCAGTGCTGCCGTCAGAGCCAGTCGCACGGCCGACTCAAACGTTTCGCCATCCTGGCGGGCTTGCGCGTAGATTCGCATCAGCGCCGCCGTGTCCTCCATTCTCACCGGGCCACGGTATGCCCGGATGGCGAATCGCCGGATGATCTGCCTGGCGGCCGACTCTTCCGAGACCTCCTTCGATGGAGCAATGAAGAAGACCCTCTTTTCCGCCGGTGATACCTTCGCCATCACCTGCTCGGCGGCCGCCAGGTACTTCTCCGCCAGCGCC
>CAYSSA010000087.1:11178-14369 GCA_964433485.1 uncultured Tepidisphaeraceae bacterium
GACATCGACAGGACATCGGCGATGTTGTCAAAACCATAGCCGGTGTCATCCGCCGGGAAGTCCTTCGCGGGTTGGAAGTCCACGCCGGTCAGGTCGCGGATGGTGTTGTTGTATTCGGTGCGATTCAAGCGGTGTATTGGAACAAACGCCAGCGACCGCGGCGCCGCAGGATCGAAATACTCAAGGGCCTCGTTGATCAGCCCCGCCATCAGAGCGCGTTGGGCGTCCGTCGGCTTATTTCTGGCGTCTTCGGGCGGCATCGATCCGGCTTCGATATTGTCGGCCACCGACTGCCACACCTGTCGCGCGGCTTGCATGGACGCGATCGAGTCGTACCTGTCCAGCGCCAAATTTCCCTTGGGTTTGGTCTGATTGTGGCAGTTGACGCAGAACTGATTGAGCAGCGGACGGGCCTGTTGCCCGAACCTGGTCGGTAAGTTCGCCGGCGCGACGGTTGTTCGTTCAGACGCAAGGCAATTTCCCGCAAGCACTTGCAGCGAAAAAGCCGCCGCCATCGCCCATGGAAGATGCGCTGATGCCAATCGCATACCGGGCAATGGTATGCCTCCGGTGCGATATGAATCACGCGGCTTGGCCGATTTTCAATCTTCGCGATCGACGATCTTGATCAGCTGCAAGATGGAGGGTTTGGGCCAGGGCTCAGGGCGTGGGCGATCGCGATTGGCCCCGAGAGTTTCCCAGCGCAATGCGAAACGCGCTCCGGCCTCCGGAGCGTTGCCGGTGTCGGCGGCCCAGTTCACCCGCATGCCGGGAAAGTCCGATCGAACACGATTCAACTCGGCAGGTGTCGTGGCCGGGAGGATTGCCGGCCCCAGCACGGCGAGTGTTTCAGGATCGAGTTTCCAGGCGCCGGAGCCCGCTCGCGGGTTGTGATAGCTCTGTACGAGCGTGCCGTCGGGCAGTGGCCTGACCGGGCCGGGTCGCAGTTCGAATCCGATGGTGCCGCCGCCGGAGAATTCCCACCGGTAATCCCATTGGCTCGCCTGGCGAATCTTCCAGGCGCCGTTTTCGTGGCGGGCATTGTAGATCTGGGTGTTCCCGTCGGCATCGTATTTGTGGTAGGTGATCACCACCCGATTGCGGGTGTCAAAACCGATGAGCGTATTGCCGTTGAGGATACCGCCCTTGACGGGGACCGCCTCGACCATTTCGGCTGTCGCCCTGGTCATGGGCAGCGTCAGCGGCTTGCCTGTGCTGGTTTCCCAATGGACGAGATCCTTGCTGCGGGCATAACAGACGTCGTGGTTGGTGCTGCAATCGGGGGTGTCGCGCCAGGTCCAGACAAGGTGGAACCAACCGTCGGGTCCGCGCGTCGGGCCGACGAAATAGGCGTTGCACTTGCCCTCGCCGTCGGTCAGGGGTTGATCGAGCAGCCGTCGCCACTGCCGCGTCACAGGGTCGTAGGCGTTGAATATCTGGTTGCCATTGCCGCTGCGCCCGTCGCGATACATGAACATCAGTTCGTCAGCCGGGCCGCGGAAGAAGACCGGATACGTGCAGCGCGTCTCGTTCTGTCCGGTCATGGCCAGCCGCTCGAATGACGTCACATCGCCCGGACGAGTGGTACGGAAATAGACCAGCGGTACAACGTGCATGTTGCCGGCCAGATGGAGATGCCCGGTGCTGTCGGCGGCCAGGGTCAGGCTGTTGTGGCTGTCCCAGCCGACGCGCGAGTTGAGTTTCGCAAAGGTCCAGCGACTATCGCCGATGGTTCGGGAGGCCACGGTCATCTGTCGCTCGGCATCGTAAAACGCCACGAAGTTGCGCTGCCCGACGGTCAGAAGGGAGAACCGAACCGGATGCCCCGCCCAGACAGGAGCGATGTCCAGCGTTTCGGTTGCCCGCGGCGCGGCCAAGAGGGCTTGTGTGAGAATGAGTATGATTGCCGCGGTAAATGGCCGCATGTGGAGTCGGGGCATCTTTATTGAGGCTGCTCGACGAGGTGCATCTTGGCCTTGGCGATCGCCATGTCGTGCTCACGTTTGGCGAGGGTCTTGGGGTCGGTGGCCTTGAGCGCCTGAGCCTCGGCGTATTGGGCGCGGGCCGATTCATAATCGATTTCGCTGGCGGGGGTTGCGCCTTCCGTGAGAATCGTCAGCTTGTCGCCTTTCATCTGGACGATGCCGCCGTCGATGAGGAAAAGGGCCTTTTTGCCATCAGGCAGGTCGAGCCGCAACGGACCGACGCCCAGTTTGGCCAGCAGGGGCGCTCGAAGGGTGAGAATGCCGACGAGGCCGTCGTGCGCCGGAACAATGGCTTGGGTAATGGTGGCGTCAAACGCCAGTTTCTCGGGGGTGACGACCGTGCATTGAAATGCCATGACGACTCCTCTTCAGACTGCCGGGGGGGCGAGTTTAGGTCAAGGGCGCGGCGGCGTCAATTCAACTTCACGGTCTGATCGGCCGATAAAACATGCAATGCGATCATCGGCTGGCTGGCGAATCTGGCCGCCGACCTGCTATAATGGCGGGACGTGTAATGCGCGGCCACCGCTTTCGGCGGTGGTCGCCATTGTTTTGTTGTCGTCATTCTTGGATTGCGATTCGAGGAGTCCGCGTCATGCAGTTTGTCAGTGCTGAAGAGAAGGCCGTGATGGAACAGAAGCGCGAGACCCTGTACAAGGCGAAGATCGATGTTCAGGAGCGCATCCGCAAGGCCGCCGCGCTGGGCGACCTATCGGAGAACGCCGAGTATCACTTCGCCAAGGAAGAGAACCGCGTGATCGAACGGCAGTTGGCGGAATTGGAACTCAAGCTCCGCAACGTTGCCGTCGTGACCAATGAAGGCGCGCCGGATGACATGGTTCTGCTGGGCCATACCGTGAAACTTCTGGATCTCGACGATGAATCCGAGCAGCTTGTGCGGCTGATGGGCGAGGCGTCACATGCGTCCGGAAGTGACGACGTGGTGTCCGTTTCCAGCAGCAGCCCCATGGGCGAAGCGCTTTTCAAGGCCCGCGTCGGTGAGACCATCCGCGTCAAGGCTCCGCGCGGAACCATGGAGTTCAAGATCCTTGAAATCGTCAAGTAAGCATCAACAGGCCCGGCGGCGCCGGACGGCGGCGCTGGGGGTCTGCCTCCTGGCCGCAATCCACCTGGTTTCCTGCGCGCGTGTGTCGATTCCGGCGTCCCCTCCGGTGCGTTGTGGCGACGAGGGCATGTGGACCTTCG
>CAYSSA010000087.1:14379-15151 GCA_964433485.1 uncultured Tepidisphaeraceae bacterium
TGAATGATTTGAAGGCGCGATATGGCTTCGAGCCGTCTCCCGGCTGGCTCGACCACGTCCGCCTGTCGGCCGTGCATGCTGGTGGAGGCTCCGGCGCGCTGGTGTCGCCCGATGGGCTGGTATTGACCAACCATCATGTGGCGCTGGGTTCGCTGCAGAAGCTGTCCACTTCACAGAACGACTATGTCAAGAACGGGTTCTTCGCGCGCGAGCGGTCGCAGGAACTGCGCTGTCACGACACCGAGTTGTCCGTGCTGGTGTCCATGCGCGACGTCACGGCGCGGGTTCTGGGTGCGATCGACGCCTCGGCTCCGGCGCATGAGCAGAACCGCCGGCGAAAATCGGAAATTGCCCGAATCGAGAAAGAGGCAACCGACCAGACGCGGCTCCATTGCACCGTTGTCTCGCTGTACGGCGGCGGCGAATACTGGCTCTATTGCTATAAGCGCTATACGGATGTGCGGCTGGTGATGGCGCCGGAGGCTCAGGCGGCGTTCTACGGCGGCGATCCCGACAACTTCACTTTTCCGCGACACGACCTCGACTTCGCCTTCTTCCGGATCTACGAGAACAACCAACCCGCCCGCACCGAACATTATCTCAGATTCAACCCGGCCGGACCCGGCGAAAACGAACTTGTTTTTGTCATTGGCCATCCCGGATCGACCCAGCGGCTCCGCACGGTGGCGCAGCTCGAATTTGAACGCGACCATCGTCTGCCGCTGGCTCTGGAGAACAGCCGGGCGCTTCGCAAGACGCTCTATGACTATGC
>CAYSSA010000087.1:15214-15446 GCA_964433485.1 uncultured Tepidisphaeraceae bacterium
ACGGCATCAAGGCCCGCTCCGGATACCTTGCGGGGCTGCAAGACCCGGCCGTGTTCGACCGCCTGCGCCAGGCCGAGGACGCCCTGCGGCGGGAAATCTCGCGCCGGCCTGATCTGGCTCAGACCGCCGGCTCATGGGACCGCATCGCGGCGGCCGTTGCCGAGGTCGCCGGCCGGCATGCGCGTTCGGTGCATTACACCCTTGGCGGCAGCCGTCTAGCGGATTTTGCCCT
>CAYSSA010000087.1:15505-17865 GCA_964433485.1 uncultured Tepidisphaeraceae bacterium
GCAACGGCTCGAGGAATTTCGCGACTCGGCGCTGCCGTCGCACGACCGGCGGCTTTTCTCCACCGCGCCGATCTATCCCGAGCTCGAACAGTGTCTGTTCGGCGCGCAACTGACTCGCGCCCGCCAGGCCCTTGGCGACGACGACCCGTTCCTGGCCATTGTGCTCGGCGGTGACGATCCCCAGACCGCGGCGAACCGGCTGATTTCCGGAACCCGACTGGCCGACCCGGAGTTTCGCAGGACCTTGGCGGACGGCGGGCGCCGGGCACTGGCGCAGTGCGATGATCCGCTGATTGTCCTGGCGCGGAAGGTTGATCCGCTCCTTCGCAGGCAACGGGAATGGTACGAATCTCGCGTGCAGTCGGTCGAGGCCGTGGAGGGAGGACGCATCGCGCGGGCGAGGTTCGCCGTGTACGGGCGCAATGCCTATCCCGACGCCACCGGCACCCTCCGCCTCTCGTTCGGGCGCGTTGTCGGCTATGAACAGGGCGGCACGGTCGTGCCGTGGAAGACAACGTTTTATGACCTCTTCGGGCGATCGGCCGGCTTTGACAACCGCCCGCCATTTGACCTCGCCCCGGCCGTCGCCGCCGCCCGCGACACGCTTGATCTGGCCGCGCCGCTGAACTTCGTCAGTACCAACGACATCATCGGCGGCAATTCCGGCAGCCCCGTCGTCAACCGCGCCGGTGAATACGTGGGCCTGATCTTCGACGGCAATATCCAGAGCCTGGTGTGGGATTTTGCCTACACCGACAGCGCCGCCCGCGCTGTCTCCGTTCACCCGGCGGCGATTCTCGAGGCGCTCAAGAAGATCTACCCGATGCCGAGGCTGGTTGAGGAACTGCTCCGGTAGGGCTGAACGCTGCGGAGCACTCGGTCATGTAGCGGGGCAACAGATGCCTCGCCACAGTGCAGTGCAACACCTCTGGCAACTTGGCCCAGACGGGATCATCTCCGTCTCATGGACATGCTCCCTGCCGCCACCAGGGCAACCGCCACCGCGGTAGCCTGCGACACGGATTTCTCGGCGACCAGCAGTACTTGGTTGGCCATGAATCGCATGTGGGCAACGAGACGTATGTATCAGCGACATCGGATGTTCCGAATGCTGGACCGCGTACGATCACTCCATGCGATCAAGCAGAGAGTCGCAGCGGCCGGACGCGGCGAGCCAGCTTCTGATCCACCTAGCTGAGTTCCCAGTTCTTTTGAAGGTTCATCCACAGATCAGCCGAGGTACCGAAGGCTTTGCCGAGCATCGTCGCCATCTTTGCCGAGATGCCTCGACGACGGCGGCATATCTCATTGATTCGCGCGATGTCCGTGTGAAGATGCCGGGCGAGTTGTGACTGCGAGATGTCGTTCTCTTCGAGCATTTCGCGCAATATATCACCGGGATGCACCGCAATCGGAAAGTTACCAGGATATGTTGTCATGCTTGTCTCCGGCTAATGGTAGTCCGTAATCTCGACGTGCTCGGCATCTCCGTCGGACCAGACAAAACAAACCCTGTACTGGTCGTTGATCCGGATGCCATGTTGGCCGAGCGGATCTCGCTGCAACGGGTGAAGGTTCAAACCGGGCCAGTTTCGCAGATCGTCAAGTAGGCGGGCGGCCGCCAGGAACGCCAGACGGCGGCGGGCCACTTCATGCAAACCGGCCGGCAAGGCCAGTCTTGCCGCCTTGGAGTTGATGCTGGCCGCCATGTCGCGCGTTCGCTTGTTACGATAACTGCGAATCGCCATTTACTCGGTTTAGCGCATAGCGCTAATGATCGCAATAGGCTGAGTACGACATTCGCTGCCCGCGTGACAAACGCGGGGCCATGGGACATGAGTTCTGTTCAGCCTGCTCTCGCGCCTGTCCCGCCATTCACTCATAAGTGTTCCGGAGAAGATCAACTCCTGACCACGGACTACCGACTCCAGATCAATGCCCGTTGTCGGCAAGTTCCTTGGCGACCGCGCCGATGACCGCTTTGGCGTCTCCGAAGAGCATGAGGGTGTGATCGAGCGTGTAGAGCTCGTTCTCGATTCCGGCGAAGCCGGGGTTCATGGAACGCTTGATGGCCACCACCGTTCGCGCCTGGTCGGCGTTGATGATGGGCATGCCGTAGATGGGCGATGACTTGTCGTGGCGGGCGGCGGGGTTCACGACGTCGTTGGCGCCGATCACCAGGGCGACATCGCACTGCGGGAATTCGCCGTTGATCTCGTCCATTTCCACCAGCTTGTCATAGGGAATCTCCGCCTCGGCCAGCAGCACGTTCATGTGGCCCGGCATCCGGCCCGCGACGGGGTGGATGGCGTATTTCACTTCGACGCCTTCGGCCTTGAGCTTCTCGGCCATCTCTTTCA
>CAYSSA010000088.1:0-206 GCA_964433485.1 uncultured Tepidisphaeraceae bacterium
AATGCTGATGCTCGACACGGCACTGTTGCGCGGGTCGGGCGTAATTGCCATGATCGTTGCCGTCGGCGGCGTCAGATCCGCCATCCAGCTTTCGACCGCGTTCGCGCTCAGCGCATTGCCCGCCAGGTCGGTGATTCCCGAACCGGCCGCCGTCAGGGTCAGCACATAAGTTCCGTTGGCGGCCGTCAGCCCCGACAGATTGCCCA
>CAYSSA010000088.1:290-14257 GCA_964433485.1 uncultured Tepidisphaeraceae bacterium
ATGCCCGAGATCGCTTCGCTGAACACGATATTGATCGAACTGACGGAGGTGATTCGCGGATCGGGCGTCACTGGCGTGATCGTTACGCCTGGCGGGGTCAGGTCCATGACCCAGGTGTCGCCGGCGCCGACGAGGATCTCGTTGTTTCCGGCATCCACAATTCCCGATCCGAGCGCCGTCAACGTCAGCGTGTAGGTTCCCGCCGTACCGGTGATGGGAGCCAAGCCCGACAACGTCCATGTCACCCGGTCGCTGGTGGTCAGGGTTTCGGCGCCGGTGATGAGGTCGGACGATCCGTCCCGCGTAAGCCGGATATCCGGAAGGTTCAGTCCCCAAACCGGTTCGGAGAAGACAATCGTCACGCTGTCAACCGCCGTGTTTCGCGGATCCGGCGAAACGGCCGTGATGGAAACAGTGGGCGGCAGCGTGTCGATAACAAGTTCGCCGATGGTGGAGTCGAAACCTCGCGCAGATCCGTCCATGGCACAGACGGAAACGTTGTAGACCCCGCTGGCCAGAGCCGGTTGAATCGCATTGTCCGGCAGCGACCACGTCCCGTTGCCATTGTTCGTCGCGGCATAGAACCGCCCGTTGACGCCGACTGTGATGGTGGCTGCGGCGCTGTTCACCGTCCCCGACAGCGCCGGCGTCGTGTCGGAGGTTCCCAGCGAATCCACGCCAACCAGGATGGCGGCGGAGGCAACCGGCGCGACATACGGAGCAAGATAGGCGCCGGCAATGGGCAAACCGTCGAAGGACGTACCGTTGCGCTGCCAGGCTACGGCCAGATTGTCGCCGCCACCACCTTCCTTCTGAAGCGCTTCAATATAATAGCGTTGCCCGGCCACCAGGCTGATGAGCGACGACTTCTGCGATGCGTACGTGGTCCAGGATCGGGATGATGTCCAGCTTGGCACGCTGGCGATGAGAACCTTGTTCGCCGGATTGTCGTCGGTTGACAACCAGAGTTCGCTGTTGTCGTCGGAGGCGATGTAGAAATAGTAGCTGCCTGTGACCGTGGGCAGCAAATAACCCCGCATTCGCGTGCCATAGTTGTCGGCCCAGTCGGACGGAGCCTCGAAACTGGTCTGATAGCTGACGATGGACGGGCTGTTGGGATAGCTCGCTGAGCCGGTGAGACTCGCGATGGACGTGCCGCTTATGCCGGTGAAGACCTCCCGCAGGATGGACCCGCCGTACGAGAAGGTTTTTTGCATGTTGGCCGGGAATGCACTACCGGAGAGGGCCACCAGCCCATTGACGGTAAGCGTTCGACTGCCGCTGATGGCGGTGGTGGTCAGCACCACCGTCACATTGTCGGGTTGAAGCACGGCCGAGGTGATGGTCGCGCTGGTGATGGCGTAATTGGCGACGTTCTGGGCCGAAGCGGGGCTCACGGCCTCGGAAAACACGACCTGAACGGTAGTGGGCGAAGCACAGGAGACCGCCGTGATGCCCAGTGGGGCGACACTGAGGGCCAGAGACTTGACACTCTCGGCGCCGCCGGGATTGACCGCGGCGATCTGATACAGATGGCGCGTGCCGGCGGCGATGCCGGAAGTGTCGGTGTAGGTGGTTGAGGTGGTTGTGGCATAGACGGCGCCGTTGCGATAAATCGTGTATCCGCTCACGCCCGATTCGGGATCGGTCGAGGCGTCCCAGGCCAGAACCACCTGCGTCGAGGTCACCGAGGTGGACCGTAGATTCTGCGGGGTTGTCGGCGGAGTGACGTCCAGGCCCCCATAGGGCGCCAAGCGGTTACCGGGAATGGGCAGGGTCGAATCGTTGTTCTCCCAGAGACCGCCGGGGAGTTGCCAGCGAACGGCAATGTTGTCGCCGCCGCCGCCTTCCTTCTGAAGGGCCTCGACGTAATACCGCTGGCCGGCCACCAGTGAAACGGCCGCCGACTTCTGGTTCGCCTCCTTTTCCCATTCACGCGAGTTGGTCCATCCGCTGACATAGGCGATACGGACCTTGCCGGCCGGATTATCGCTCGTAGACAGCCAGAGCTCGCTGGCATCGTCGGAGGCGATCCAGAAGGTGTAGGAACCGGTGGTGGGCGGAATCAGGTAGCCGCGGAATCGGGTGCCGTAGTTTTCCGCCCAGTTGATCGGACCCTCGAACGAGGTCATCATGGCCCGCCCGGTAGGACTGCCGGGATAGGCCGCGTTGGACGTGAGATCCGAAACCGCCGATCCGGCGATTCCCGTCCAGTACTCCCGCAGGATATATCCTTGCCCGGGCACTGAACAGGTGAAGTTCGCCGCCAACGAAGACGGAAGCTGGTTGGTCGATGTTGTGGTCAGGCCGTTCATGGTGACGGTGTACGCCGATCCGAGCACCATCGGGGCCGACGTCGTCAGCGTGACCTTGGTGTTGTTCACCGAGAGCGCCACCGCCGACAGGCTGCCGCCCGACAAGACATATCGCGACAACGTCCCGGCGGTCGCGGCGTTCAGCGGCTCGGTGAAAAAGAGTTCGATGTGCGTTGAGTCGGAGTTGATGATGGAGACCAGGCCTGGATGCTGGCCGAGAATGCCCGCCGTCAGCAGGCTTTCATAGCCGTCGCGGTTGACCGCACTCACCTGATAGGTATATCGGGCCGTAGTCAACGCGGTCGTGTCGATGTAACTCGCCGTGCCGCTCGAGCCCAGCAGGGCGCCGTCTCGATAGATGTTGTAGTGATCCACATAACTCTGCGGATCAGTCGAACCGGTCCACGTCAGCGTGATCTTGTTCGGCGACAGCGAGGTGCGCGCCGTCAAGCCCGTCGGCACAGTCGGCGCGCTGCTGTCCACAATGACATTCGCCTGTCCCGGCGTGCCCCGGACATTGCTTGCCTGCCAGTTGATGGCGTCGTTGCCGTAGGCCGACACATGCGCCCGAATCAGCGCCGGACCGCTTCCGTCCGCTTCGGCCGGCCAGGGACTGTTGTCCTTGTACTCCACCCGGTCGATTTCATAGTAGGGCAGGTACGCCCCTTCGAGCTCGCCGAGTTGGAACAGCCGGATCCACTCGCCATTGTTGTCGGCGTTGCCGGTGTAGACGCCGGCCACGGGAATATTGTTGGCGGCGATGTTATACCTTGCGTCAAAGGCCGCGTAGTCGCTCACGAGAACCACATAGCCGCCCGGCGCCAGGGTTGTGATGCCCCGCTGCATCGAAAGCGAATTGAACGTGGGCGAGGCAACCACCACGTCGGCCTGTCCGGCCGTGGCGATCTTGATCGAATCGGCAATGGTCCATTTCGAAGGCGAACCGACCGCCCGCTCCAACCGCACCGTGACAGTGCCGGAGAAGTTGTACGTGCCCAACAACACCCACGCCTCGTTGCCGACCACGGTCTGCTGCCGCTGATCGATCTCGACGGTGGCCGACCCTCCGGTCCACGTGATCGTGTATCTCGCCTGCTCATCCAAGTCATTGCGGCGCACCCCGTCACCGTCGGTCAGATACAGGTGCGCATAGATGGTGTGCGGCGCCGCGGTCAATCCGGCGGCCATCCAGGTGGCCGTCGCGCCCATTTCCATCGTCTGCTTTTCCGTTCCCGAGTTGTCGGCGTACCAGCCGAACGAGAACCCCACGCCATCGCCCAGGAAGAAGTTGCTCAGCGACTGCGTGATGGACGAGCGGTTGTACAGTTCGATGAACTCGAATCGATCCTTGTCGGTGTGCCCCGCCGCAATCTCCGCCGCGGTCGGCGCCGGCGGATTGTACATGATCTCGTTGATCACGATCGGCGCAATGTAGGCGACGCTGTTGGCCGACCCGAATGTCGCGGCATTGAGCATCGCAAAGTCCGTGCCCCCGGTGGACTTGTTGATCCGCCCCAGCGAAACGCCCAGCGGCGCGGGCTCGATATTGACGTGCTCGCGATAGCCGCCGGGAACTCCCGCGGCATTCGAACTCAGGTAGACATCCCCCACATGGTCGTTCAGCGTGAACGGCGTCAGACACCCCGTGTCCCCGGTGTTGTTGAAGTGCGAGGATTCCGTCAGCACCAGATACGCGCCGGGCGCCAGGATGGTGCCGGCGGCGATCCGGTACTTGGTGAGGTCGAGCTTCGAGTCGCTCAGGAACCAGCCGCTGATGTCGATCGACTGGCTGGTGTTGTTGTACAGCTCAATCTTGTCACCCTTGATGCCGGCGCTGTGGGCGAGAACTTCGTTGATGACGATGGAATCGGGAGCCGGCAGCGTGTCGGCATATCCCGGTGATCCGCCAGGCGCGGCGCTGTTGCGCCAACCGCTGCTCTTGTCCCAGAGTGAGCGATCCTGGACCGGATCGCGCACGGTCAACGAGAAACCCTCGGCATCCGTCTGCGGGTACCATTTTTCGCTGTAGGTGAAGGAGTGAATGATGCCGCCGTTGGGCGCATCCAGGACAACCTTCTCGCCGCCGTTGTTGAGCAGGCCCGAGTAAGCCCCGACAATAATGGCCGGATTCACCGACGGATAGCGCATCTTGAAGGCGTTGACCTTGGAGACCACCAGCAGGTATTGCCCCGGCCCGATCGACACATTCGGGAACGTGTAGTCAATGCCGTTGCTGAATCGCAACCCCTGCAGAGGAAGCGTCAGACTGCCGATGTTCTTGATCTCAATGTACTCAAAGTCCTGGGTGGTGTATCCGGCGGCAATCTCGGCCGGCGTCGCCGGAGACGGACTGTACATCATCTCCGTAATGCGGATGGAAGGCGCCAGATCGACGTGGAAGCTGACATCCAGCAGCGGGCTCCATTTGCCATCCTTCAGCACCCGAGCCTTGACGTTCACGCCCGCACTGAGCGCGATGGCGCTCGAGTAGGTCAGCGCCGACGGACTCACCGCGCCATCGGGATTCGCGGCCGTGCCGGGCGATCTTGGATCAACCCCGTTGAGCGTGTAGTAAATGGCGCCGCCGTCGCTGGAGACCATCGTCAGCAGGTCGCCGGGAAGGAAAGTGCCGCCATTGGCCGTGACGCCGTTGAGCCGCATTTCCGGAGCGGACACGGTTGAGAGCAGACCGGCGCTTCGAAGCTGCTGGATCAGAATGCTCGTGCGCTGCGGAAAATACGTGTTGAGCATGTAGTTGGCTTCGTTCCGCCACTGCGCCTGGGTGTGCGGAACGGTGCCGGAGGCCGTGGGGGAGTCGCCCCAGCGGGCGGATTCCGCGATGATTGCCGAGTCAACCCGGTTGACGATCGCCTGATAGCGGGCGATGTTGGCCGCGGGAGTCAGAGTCCCGCCGTTGAAAAGCATCGCCTGCGCCCTGGTGTTGAACAGGTCGATGAACTCGCGATTGTTCTTCAGGAAGTAGAATGGCCGGCTGGCGTTGGTCCAGGCGGTGTTGCCCTGATTGGTTACATCTGTGTTCAGCGTGGACCAGCCGCCGTCCAGCGACATCTCCGTGTCCCACGGGAAAAACTTGTATCCCGTGCTGTCGGGCGTGTTCTGTCGACCGGCGTAATAATTCTGGTGCGGCCAGTCGTTGTTTCCCGCAAACATGTTGAGCAGGAAATAGTCCACGTAATTGGTCACATCCAGCAGGACGGGATAATCGGGATTGCGGGTGCCGTCCGGATTGTTGCCCTGCAGCCGCTGATAGTTGGCATTGCCCAGCGCCACATTGGTGGCCGTCGAAGGGTCGTACGTGTCAAAGAAACCCATCAACTGGTTCCACATGGTCGGCGTGCTGCCGTTGATGGAGTAGCCCGCATTGACCGCTTCGTAGTCCTCCTTGTTGCCGCCGATGTACTCGGCCTGGAATGCAGCGTCCGGCCGCTCCGTGGGGTTGTAGAGTCCCCAGTAGAGCCCGTTGATGTAGAGGTGAACGAAGTCGCCGTGTATCGCGGCCTGACCCATCTCCAGGAAGCTCTGGTTCACGAACAGGTCACGAATATACTGCGTGCGGTCGTCTCCCCACATCCAGCCGTCGTTGAAATTCGCCCGCAGGGTAATGGTGTCGAAGGTATCGGTGGAGCCGTCTCCAAAGAGATTGTAGACCAGTTTGGATGGGCCGTACGGCGCCTTGAAGATCACGCGAAGCGAGTGCTTGCGGAACTGGTCATTCCGACTGTAGCCCCCCTGCATTCGCAGCGCCGCGTTGATCTGAAAACCATAGTCCGATGAACTGGGATCGAAGTACTCCAGGGAGATGGCCCGATCCCAGTCGGTCACCGTGGGATTGGCGTAGATGCCCGTCGAGGCATCAAACAGATTCGCCATGTCGGTCACGATCGACATCGTCGGCAGCGACAGAAGCGAAGCCTGCAGCTTGTCGCGATAGGCCGCATCCTGGGTGATGCGCGGATCCATCTCGTAGTCCGCCGACACCGCGCCCCAGGTCGCGGGAAACCCCGCCGGAGTACTGGTCTGGCTAATGACATCCGCAAGGAATATGTAGGTCTCCGTCGAAACCACTCCGGCCGAACCGCCCGACACCACGGAGACCGCGCGCACGCAGGTCGACGAAGAGATCGTGATCGGTCCGGTGTAAAGCGTTCCATTGGTCGCACTGGGCGTCGAGCCGTTCAGCGTGTAATAGATGCTCGCCCCCGCGGTGCTCGTGGCGAGATTCAACTGGAAGGGCGCGGAGTAGAACCCATGCCGAACCGAAAAGCTGATGTCCGCCTGCCAGGTGTCGGGCGTATTGGGAAGCCCGGGCGTCGGCACCGCGAAGAAATGCTGGCCCGCGGTCGTTGAAACAATCTGTGCCAGTTCCGGCAACACCAGCATGTCGGCGTCCGAGGTCGACGCATTCATCGCCTGAATCGCCAGGACGTTGCCCGTCGCTGTCAGCAGATACAGGTAGCCGGTCAGATCGACCGTTTCATAGGTGATGCACTGCAGATCGCTGGTTCGTGAAGCCGTCGCAGCCGAATTCCACGATACGGTCGCCGGGGCGTTGCGCCGGGCCACCTCCACGCCGTTCAGATAAGCCACATAACCGTCGTCATACGCCATCTTCAGCGTCAGCGAAGTCAGTGAGGCCAGATCAGCCGCGTCGAATTTGATTCGGGTGTAGAGCGATGCGTTGCCCGCACCCTGCATCGCCGCTTTCACATCCGTCCGCACGGCGCTGGCGAACGACGCGCTCGTGCCCGATCCGGTGAACGGAAGACTGGTGACCGCCAGCCCACCGTTGGCCGTATCGCCCACGAGTCTGAACGCGGCCGTGTTGAAACTCGCGTAGCTGCCCGACGCCGCCCAGAGTTCGCCGCCGGAGCCACCCCCGTTCTCGAAGAACATGAACTCGAGCGGATAATCGCCCGCCGCGGAGAATGTGATGGTCCCCAGGGTATCCGACGGCCCGCGCAGACCATCATACTGGCACACCGTCTGCCCATTGATCTTGAGCAGGAATCCATCATCGGTGTTGGCCCCGAACGTATAGGTTCCCGCCGCCGGAATCCGCACATTGGCCAGGGCCTGTAGCACGTACTGATCGGCGTCGACGTTAATGGCCAACCCCGGCACGGTCCGGTCATTCCCATATTGGCCCGAACCACCCGTATTCAAATAGTTCACGACCGGCGACGTCTCGCTCTGCACCCAGCTTTGCTTGGCCGGGGTCGCAATCACCGACAAGGCTTCGGCGTTGTTGGCGATGCTGCTGACGGAAGCTTTGTAAGTTGTCACCGCGAACCCGCTCACCCGATTGGCAAAGCCCAGGCCTGTCGGTCCCTGCGCCCAGGCCGCGTCGTTGAACGAAGCCTGTGTCCACGCAAGTCCCAGTGTGCCATTGGTGGGAACAAAGTACTTCGCCGTCGCCCCCGCCGACACCAGCTTCGTTTCCGTAACATTGATCCCTGTTCCGTAGGTCACATCGGTCTGTTGAGCGCCGTAGTCATAGCTCGAAACAGTCACTCCCGAAGGGTTGATGAGGCTGATCGTCCCACCACTCTTGCTCAGATTGAAGTTGGTGTGCAGTTCCCCATTCGGATCGGTCTGGCTGTTGGAGTCACAGAAAATGACCCGATACTCGTTCGGCCCCAGCGTAATGTTCGGAATCGTCCACGACGTGGTCTTGTACTTCAGCGTCCAGCCATTGAGATTGATCGAATCGCGGGTGTCGGGATTCGCCAGTTCCAGCCAGTCGGCCGTTACTCCGGCCATCGTCCGCAGTCCGGCATTGGGGTCCGCCAGAAACTCGCTGATGATCGGGTTGGCCGCCAGCAACAACCGCGGTTCCATCGCCTCGACCGCGCGGGATCGGCGAGGGGAGCATCGCCGACTTCGATCACGGCTGACAAGATGATTGTCGCGTTCAGAAGACACCGTTGACGCAAACTGTTTCTTCACAGTCGTCCTCACGCCCAAAATGGCCAATCCCCATGAAACAAAGCTGCCGCACCAGTCCGCACTTACACCACTCCCCAATCACGGCGCGGTACGCCCGTGCCTCTAATTTACCGCACGAAAACGCCCTGAGGTAGTGGAATATGAAGATTTCGTTTGCTAAATCGCGCTGGAACGAAGGCTCGCCATGCGGCCATTATGATTAAATCGTAATGCCATGGCCGGCCGACATCCCGCTGTAAACGATGCAGGCGCAGCAACCCCCCGCGGTCCAGCGTCGCTTCACTTCCGCATGAGCATGATGAAAAGCACCAAATTCACGACCACCGAAACGCCAAGTCCAATAAAATACCATGTGACCCATTTGGGCTGCACCCAAACCGGCGGGGGCGGAACCGCCGGGGCCAGATCCACCGTCTTACCCGTCTCCTCCACCTTCGCCAGGGAATCCAAGTCCACGGACCGACGCGCGTGCAGAGGAGGTTGCCCGTTACGAATGGCCAGCAGATCTTCCAACATGTCACGGGTCGAGGCGTAACGCTCCTCCCGGTTCTTGGCCATTGCGACTTCGGCCACCTCAGCGATACCAGCCGACAAGGCCGTGTTGATGTGGTCCGGGGGCGTCAGCGGCTCGCGCAAGTGCTTGTGCATAACGGCTGTCGGACTGTCGGCCTCGAAAGGCGGCCGCCCCGTGACCAAATGATATAACGTCGCACCCAACGAGTAGATGTCGGCACGGAAATCAATATCCACCTCGCCACGAATCTGCTCTGGGCTTATATAATACGGGGTGCCATAGGCCTTGCCCGCTTCGGTTTGGGCGGCCACCTTGTCATCGGCGGCGCGAGCCAGACCCAAATCGGTCAACTTGGCCACCCCCTGCGGAGTCAGGAGGATGTTCTTTGGCTTGATGTCGCGGTGGATCAGTCCGCGCTCGTGCGCATGGGCGCAGGCGTCGGTGATCTGAATCATAATATCCAGGGCTTCGCGTTCGGAAAACGCCCGACCTTCACCTACGGGCGGCGGCTGCATCACGTCGTACAGTGTCTTGCCCTCAATGTACTCCATCACGAAGTAGTGGAATCCATCCGGCGCCTGGGCCACGTCGTATGCCTGAACGATGTTGTTGTGCGAAAGCCTCGCGGCCGCCCGGCCCTCCTTGTAGAACTGGGCGACGAACTCGGCGTTCTCGTTCATCTTCTTCGGCATGATCTTGATGGCGACGATCCGATCCAGAGATTCCTGCTTCGCTTTGTAGACGGTCGCCATCGCCCCTTTGCCGAGCTTCTCGATCACCCGATAGCCCGGTATCTGACTGTTTCGCCGTTCGGCGAGAACATTGCGAATTCGCTTGGCCTGATTGACCGTGATGAACGAATGTTCCACCAGCAGATCGGCCAGGCTCCGCTGGGAGGGATCTGATGCCTGTTTCTGGTGCTCGCGGCAGAATTCCACCTCCGTCCGAGTGGCCAACCCCATGTCTACAACCACTTTGCCAACTTCGGTGTCGATGTGGGCCGTCAAACCTGTTGCCGTTGAATTGTTGTGGTTCTCCTTTTCAGGCATAGCGCACCAGACTTGATCCGACCGTCCGTGACATGCCGACACACGAAGCGGACGATCCGCGGTGGTTCATCGGTCAAAACTAGGAAGAATATGCATTATAGTCAAGGAGGTATCCACTGGATTGCAGACAACTTACAAAAACGGCGACATTTTTCGTGAAAATTGACCCATAATGCTGTACAAATCCAATCCACTGGCTAACTTTCCGCCCGCAGAGGTTAAGACAATATGAATTCAGGAACAACCGCGCCCTCTCCGTCTGCATCGAAAACGGTCCAGCAAGGCAAGCCGCGTAAGCAGCTTTCATCCGTCACGATTCGTTTTGTCGGCGATTCCGGCGACGGCATGCAGCTCGTCGGCTCGGTCTTCTCGGACGCATCCGCCTTGTTCGGAAACGACATCAGCACGTTGCCCGATTTCCCTTCAGAAATCCGCGCCCCCGCCGGCACCATCGCCGGCGTGTCGGGCTATCAGATCCAGTTCGCCTCCACCGATATCTACACCCCGGGCGACGATGTCGATGTGCTGGTGGCCATGAACCCGGCCGCTCTGAAGACCAACCTCGGCGTGGTCAAACGCGGCGGCATTATTCTGGTAAACGAGGACGCTTTCGACGCGGTGGATCTCAAGAAGGCCGGCTACACCGACAACCCGCTTGAGAACGACACTCTTCACGGCTACCGCGTTATCAAGGTGCCGGTTGACAAACTCAACAACGAAGCTGTCAAGGAAACCGGACTGCCCCCGAAACAGGCCGAGCGATGCAAGAACTTCTTCACCCTCGGTCTGGTCTGCTGGCTCTATGACCGCCCCCTCGGACCCACGCTTGATTACATCGAGCACAAGTTCGGCAAGAAGAATCCGCTGGTCGCCAAAGCCAACACGCTGGCCCTCAAGGCAGGCTACAACTTCGGCGACACCACGGAGATCATGCCCGAGCAGTACCACGTCGAACGGGCGATCCTGCCACCGGGCACCTACCGGAAAGTCACCGGCAACGAGGCTGTGGCGATTGGTTTGGCCTGTGCCGCCAGGCTGGCCGGGAAGCGACTGTTCTATGGAAGCTACCCCATCACGCCCGCCACGACCATCCTCGAAACACTCGCGGAGATGAAGAACCACGATGTCGTCACTTTCCAGGCAGAGGACGAGATCGCGGCCATGGGGGCGGTGATCGGGGCCGCCTTCGGCGGAGCCATCGCCGCCACTGGAACCTCCGGTCCCGGCATGGCCCTCAAGACCGAGGCGATTGGCCTGGCCGTCATGACCGAACTGCCCATGGTCATCGTGGACGTGCAGCGAGGCGGACCCTCAACGGGTCTGCCGACGAAGACCGAACAGTCAGACCTTTATCAGGCCGTGATCGGCCGAAACGGCGACTGCCCGGTGCCCGTGATCGCCGCCACCAGCCCGGCCGACTGCTTCGACGCCACCATTGAGGCCACTCGCATCGCCGTCCGCTACATGACGCCCGTCATCCTGCTGACCGACGGTTACATTGGCAACAGTTCCGAACCCTGGCTGATCCCCCAGTTCGAGAAGTTGCCAAGAATCTCCATCCATCATCCAGACACGCCCAACAGCGAAGCAGGGTTCCAGCCCTATGTCCGCAACGACGACAACTCCCGGCCGTGGGCCATTCCCGGCACGCCGGGTCTCGAACACCGTGTGGGTGGCCTGGAGAAACAGGATTGCGTCGGCTGCGTATCCCACGACCCGCGCAACCACCAGCGCATGACCGAGTTGCGCGCCGCCAAGGTGGCCGGCATCAAGCCCGCCGGCTCGGAGTATCTCTGGACCGGCCCTGAGTTTGGTGACGTGCTGCTTGTCGGCTGGGGCGGCACCTACGGCACGCTAAAGGCCGCCACCATCCAGCTTCAGCAGAAAGGGGTCAATATCGCCTGCTGCCAGATTCGCTATCTGAATCCGATGCCGGCCGACCTCGGCGACAAACTCAGGCGATTCAAGCACGTGGTGGTTTGCGAACTGAACAACGGCCAGCTTCACGCGCTGATCCGGGCCAGATACCTTTTTGACGCTAAACGAATCAACAAGATTCAGGGACAGCCGTTCACAATCAACGACATCGTCGGTGGCCTGAACAAGATTCTCAACGCCTGATGTTCACCGTCAACGAATCCGAGCAATCCGCACCGTCCGTTACTGGAGTATCGCCATGACCGTCGCCAACGCTGAACCGATTACCACGCTCAAGCCCGCCGACTTCGCCAGCAGCCAGGAGATCAAATGGTGTCCCGGCTGTGGAGACTATGCCGTCATCGCCCAGGTCCGCAAGGTGCTCGCCAAACTGGGCGTCGAACGGGAGAATACCGTGTTTGTCTCCGGCATCGGTTGCTCGTCGCGATTTCCCTACTACATGAACACCTATGGGTTCCACGGCATTCATGGCCGCGCCCCCACGCTGGCCTCCGGGTTGAAGCTTTCCCGCCCGGAGTTGTCCGTGTGGATCATCACCGGCGACGGAGATGCCCTGTCGATCGGCGGCAACCACTTCATCCACCTGATCCGCCGCAATCTGAACGTCAAGATCGTCCTTTTCAACAACCGCATCTACGGACTGACCAAGGGGCAGTACTCGCCCACCAGCCTTCCCGGCCTCAAGACCAAGACCAGCCCCATGGGCGCCCCCGAGTTCCCCGTGCGCCCCATCAGTCTCGCGCTGGGCGCCGAGGCCAGTTTCGCCGCCCGCGCCCTCGACTCAGACGTCAAGCACCTCGAATACGTCATCGAACGCGCCGCCAAGCATGTCGGCACCGCCTTCGTCGAGGTCTACCAGAACTGCGTCATCTTCAACGATGGTGCTTACAACTACATCGCCGACAAGGCCACTCGACCCGACAACATGGTCTATCTGGAGCAGGGAAAGCCGCTGGTCTTCGGCAAGAACAATGAGAAGGCCATCCGACTCAACGGCCTTTCCCCCCAGATCGTCAATCTGGCCGACGCAAAGCCCGGCGAACTGCTGATCCATGATGAGGCGGCGCCGGATCCCACGGCCGCCTTCCTGATCTCGCGCCTGGCCTATCCGGAGTTTCCGGAACCCATGGGTGTCTTCCGCGCGGTCCGAAGGGAGACCTACGAAGAGACCGTGTACGCCCAGATGCACAAGGTCGAGTCCGCCCGCGGAAAGGGCGACATACAGTCACTGTTGACCGGCACGGAAACCTGGACCGTGGCCGGATGACGCCAACGGTCACTGGCCGATGCACAGCAGCGATGCGCGGGCTCGGACATAGACGCGCGCGCCTTGAAACACCGGCGTGCCTCCCGAGCCGCCTGGCAGGAGATTATCCGCAACTGGAGTCAGCTTGTCGTTCGCATCGACCAACAGCGACTCGCCCGCGTCATTACCGATCCATAGTCGCCGCCCCGCCACGCAGAGGCTGGGATAGATGTTGGGGCTTTCGCCGCGCCCGGCGGGCGGCAGGTCAAGCGTCTTCTTCAGAATGGTCTTGCCCGTGGCCGCATCGATGACAAAACAGACCGCGTCACGGTTGACGGCGTAGATGTTGCCGCCGACCAGCACTGGCGAAGCGAAGAACTCGCCGCTGAGATCCTCGTACCACAACTCCTTGCCCTCAAACCGCTCGCCCGCCCGCTCGGGCAGGCGCACGGCACTGCTGCTTGCGTCGATGAAGTAGACAATGCCATCGCGCACCAGCGGCGTGGTGTAAGAGCATCGCCCGAGATCGGATGCCAGTGTCTTGCCATCACTGAGGCGCACCGCATCTCCGCCCGGCGTGATGACCATGTCCGTGTCGCCAACGCGCACCAGAACCGGCGTGCCGTAGGTCGCCTGGGCGCGATCGTTCTTCCAGAGTAATTCGCCCGTGGCCGCATCGAAACACACCAGTGGGCCGAAATGCACCAGTAACCGCCCCCCCGCCAGAACCGGCGACGCGGTGCGGCCATAGCTGGTGGCCAGCGGCATGTCGTGCCAGCTCCTCCAGCGCGGGCGACCATCGAGGTCGTAGCACGCAACGACGCCGGTGCCATAGAAGACCCACACCAACTTGCCGTCGCTCACGGGCGTGGGCGTGGCATTGCCGTGCTGGCTTGGGCGAACCGACCGGCCCGCGGCCGCCGGAAAGCCGGCGATGT
>CAYSSA010000088.1:14267-17496 GCA_964433485.1 uncultured Tepidisphaeraceae bacterium
CGTGTTCCCTTTTCCAGAGTTCTTTGCCCGATGCGGCATCCAGGCAGACCAGCGCATCCGGCTCCGCCGTCGCCAGCACCCGCGAACCAGCCACAACCGGCGAGGAAGCCCCGGCGCCGACCTCAGCCTTCCATATCACATTTTCGTTTGCAGCCCACTTAATCACTGGCGTAGCCGACGGATACTGCCCGCTCCCGTCGCCGCGCCACCCGACCGGCCCGCCGAAGAACGGAGCGTCGCCTGCGACAGCCATCTGACTCGCCAAGCCGAACAACACGCCGACCAGCAACCGCGCAAATTGATCCGGCACACGGGCCGGAAGCCCGTGCCACCAGACAGATGAACATCCGCACTTCAACAATTGCGGCATGGCGACTTACTCCGGGCCAATGCAGTAGAGATACTCCTCGCCGCGCAGGTACATATGCCGGCCATCAAACCAGGGCGAGGTATAGAACGACTCCTGCTTGCACGGGTTTCCGCCCAAGCCCGCCGAGTGAATGTTCTCGATCACGTTGCGGGCGACTTCCTTGAACTCCGCACCGGGTTGGAGAATGTGCGTAAAGCCGGCATCGTCCGTGATGTAAATGTACCGGCCCGCCAACGTCGGGCTGGCGGCCACGCCGTAGAGAAATCGGTTGTACCGGTTGTATCCGTCCAAAAACCGGCGGTAGAGCGACTTGCCCGCGATGGTGTCCACCGCCGCCAATCCACCGCCCATTTCCACGGAGTACACAACGCCGTCAACGTACAGCGGCGAGGCCACCATGAAGATGGGCCCGTCGGTGCGCTGCGGCATGGTCACATCCTTGCCCGGCAGATCGAGCACCACCTGCGGCCTGGCCCCCACCGCATCGCCGGCTGGCGGCCTGACGCCCACGAAGGAAACCGGATCCTTAAAGCCCCGCCATCGACACGGGTTATACATCACGCCGTTTTCGACGATCGGCGTCAGGATACCCCATATCTCCAGGTTGCTGGGGCAGATAACCGAACCATCCGACAGCCGGTGTATGTATCGCATCGAAAGAATGGCGTTGGCGTCGCCAACCTTCACGATCACCGGCGAATTGCTCCCGTGGCCCTCGTTTTGCCAGTCGTTGGGGTGATTCCGCCAGAGTTCCACTCCGGTCTTGGCATCGAGAGCCAGCAGCGTGCCCCTGGCCGCGTAGATCAGCTTGCCCTCGACCAGGTTCGGCGAAATGTGGTTCCCGTGCTCGGGCGAACCGAGCGACGGATCGTGCAGACTCCAGATTCGTTTGCCGTCCAGATCAAAACACGCGATGACCTGCGCGCCCGGCCCTTTCATGCCCCCGCCACACGTCCAATAGACATACCGCCCGTCGCTGACCGGCGTAGGGTTGCTGGCCGACACTTCATTGTCATACATCGGCGGGTACTTCTTGCGGTCAATGGCCCTGAACGCCAGATGCAGCGCCCGCTCAGCCTCGAACTTGGCCCTGATTGCTCTGTCCAGCTCGCCCTGTTGAGCCGCCGATGCGCCCAGCGGCGAGACGGCCGCGTTGATGATCCATCGTTGAGCGCGTCGAGCTTCCTGGCCAAGGGTTCGATCTTCTCCGCGATCTCAGGCACGGCCGCCCGCTGCTGGTGCGCCATCGCATCGTACGGCGTGTTGGACCGCATCCAGAGAATCCGGCCGGTCCGTTTGTCCAGACACAGCAGGTCGGTCATCCCCGAACCGACGTACAGCCGTTCGCCCACAACGATCGGCTGAGACATGCTCCGGCCGGTCATGCGGGTCATCCACCGGATGTTCCTGCTCTCGTAGGCGACTGGCGGCACGGGTTCGAGATAGGCTGCGAAACGCCAGCGACTGACCCAGGCGTTCTGGCCCTCGGGCACGGCGGCCTCGCTGCTGGCGACCTTCACCAGCAGGCGGTTCCATCCGGCGCGGAGCGATACCCTGGTCTCCTGCCCGCGTTTGATCGTCACCGCCTGACCGTTGAGCTGCACCTTGATGGCGGCCGCCGTGTAGTTGACGCGCAGCAGGATTTCACCGGCCACCGGGGAGTGAAGGTAGGTGTGCGCATACGCCATGCGGTTGTTGAGCATGGGCGGCGGCTTGACGACGCCACTTTGCGGCAGGTTGCCGAAGCAATAGACGAAATCAACATTCAAATCGCCGCATGTGCCTTCGTTGTGGTAATGTGTGCTCTGGGTGTCGATGCCGGCGCGAAGCGGCTTCCAGATCAAGTCGCCCACTTTCGCATCCGCGTCCGGCTCGACGCCGGCCTCGCCGCCAAGGAAGTCTTTGTCGATGTCTCTGACCGGATCGTCCACGGCAAACGGCCCGATCACAAGCCAGTCTTTGATGGTGAAGTACTCGAGCAACCTGCTGTCGGCACCCGGCTCGCCGGCGGGTTTGCCGGACTGATATCTGATCTGGCCGGTCAGTCCCTTGATTCGACGGCTCCATTCGATCGGCCCGACCGCACCGGGGAATCGTCCGGTCCAGTCGCCGCGCCAGCCAACCGGCCGATGTGCCGTCGGTTTGAAGACAGGCGAACCCAGAATCGCTTCATCCATACCGGCCGGTTCTGCCGCCCGGGCGGTCGGGCCTGACTGTGCCAAGCGCGGCAGGGTCGCGCCCATCGCGACCGCAAGAAGGCATATCGTCATGTCAGATGGTCGCCGGGCTGTCATAGCAGAACTCCCTTCGGTTGTTTCTCTTACCCGGCTGCAATCCCCTGCGTTGCCTCGATGGATCGACCCAGACACTCGACAACCGGGCTGCGCAAGTGCGCCCCGGCGTATCGCATCGACTGAGCAAAGCCGCGCGGCCGCATGATCCCCAAAAAAGAGGTGGCCACACCCAAGTCGTGAAGGCGCAAGTCGCGAATGTGTTATCGAGCATGCTTGCCACGACTCTCAGGGGCGTTTAATATGCAGAACTCGGCTGTTGAAGAGCACGTAGCTCAGTTGGTAGAGCAACGGACTTTTAATCCGTAGGTCTTGGGTTCAAGTCCCAACGTGCTCAGTCAAAAACTGCTGCTCTATGGCGTTTGGTGATGATCCCCGGAAATGGACACGAGGGTTTGTTCCATTGCGGGCTGGCTTGACGCCACCTTGGACCAGAGCCTGAACTGATTCTCTTGCCGTGATGCAGCCACTGGGGGCCAACGCGAGTGCCGTCGGCCTGATGGAGTTCGCCAACGTGACCGGAAGAATCGGGAGCACGAATAAGAATGGACGCCAACGAAAGCGCCCG
>CAYSSA010000088.1:17554-17821 GCA_964433485.1 uncultured Tepidisphaeraceae bacterium
AAGTTCAATAGGACGCGCAGCTAACCAAGTGGAGCAGTTTCCAGCTTCGCGGGTCCAATTCCGGCAGTCACGAAGCAGTCGATACCCGAACAGCCGTCCGCTTCCGGCGGATCTGAACCAGAACGCCTCGCCATGCGGCAGGTCGTGGGCACCATAAACCCTTGTCATTTCTGGAAATAAGCAAGCCCTTGCAACAGGATGCAAGGGCTTGCGTAAGCGAGGGCGACGGGGCTCGAACCCGCAACCACCGGATCGACAGTCCGGTAC
>CAYSSA010000089.1:0-8297 GCA_964433485.1 uncultured Tepidisphaeraceae bacterium
AACCTGCGGGCAATGATCCACGGCTGTTCCGGCGAATGTCACCGGGGCGGTCAGGAGCCGGCCGTTCTGAGTGAACGTCTTGATTGTCACGCCGTTCACCTCGACGCCCGTCACCTTCGCGTCCGTGGAAAGCAACACCTGCACGTCGATCTTACGGCCGGCTGCGCCGCCAGTGCAGGTAACCGCCAACTTGTTTCCGTCGAACGTCGCCGCGCCCAAAGCGTTCATCACCACGGGCGCTTCCAACTTGTCCGCCGGGACGATCTCCAGCACCATCGCCTCGGGGCCTTTGATCCGCAGCGGCACCGTGTCGCCGAAGGACCATACCCCGCTGCCCGGTTTGCCTACGATCAGCGATTCTCGCGGATATAGCTGCTTCAAGAGAAACCGCGAGCCCTTGGTCAATCCGATCGACCCATCCAGCCTGAACTCGCTTTCGATTGCCCGGTAATTCGGGTTGAACACGAAGACGAAGCCGTGGTCATCCACGCAGGCGGCCGTGCCGTCGATCCGCCCGACGGCTGGCGGGCCGATGATCGCGCGCAGGTGCGTCAGCACCTCGCGGTTGCGGTCAGTCCAGTCGAGCCAACCTTTCAGCCATGCCTGATCCCGCTTGCCAAAGGCCGCGAATTCCTGCTCGTCGCGTGCGGGAAGCATGTTCACCACGTTCTGCATCGGGGCCGTGCCGACTGAGGAGATCACCGAGTACTTCCACCCAAGATAGTCCCAGTCCTTCGGCCGGAACCGATCGCGCGGACACTGGTGCTTGTTGTTGATCCGCGGCGTCTGATGCGTCATGTATCCCGGCAGAATCTCGATCGGGCAGAACTCCTGCACCCGATACATGTACGCCGCGAACCGCTGCCGGTCGGCCGAGACGCGATCAAAATGAAGGTCGGCGAAGTTCTTAAAGCTCCCCGGTTGCTCATCGGTCATCATCGGGTGCGGATAGGTTCCGGCCAGCCAGGTCCAGGAGCCGAACCAGTGGTACTGCTGCCGTCCGTCGATCACGATCTCAGGAGATTGCTTTCGCAGTTCCGTCAGCACACGCCGCGTGCCCCACCACTGCGCGTATTGGCTGGTCGTGCTCTTGTCGTACGCCATCCACCAGTGGTCAAACGAATAGCCGGCTACGCCCGTGCGCTTCTGAAATGCCAGCAGCCGATCCACCAGCCAGTCCTGGAACGAGCGGATGCCGGTATCCGGCCCCTGGTATCCGCCGGGATTGCCCTTGATCCACGCGGTCCATTCCTTGTTCTGCATGAAGGGAACGGTTGGATAGGCATACGCCACCAGACCAATCTTGCGGCTCTTCGCGTAATCGAGCATTTCCCGAACCGACCCCGGGATTGGGTCGCTCTCGATCTTCCACTCATCCTTGCGGATCTTCTGGCCCATGCCCAGCCAGAGCAGGTTCTCCCAGCCCCAGGCGTCGCGGTTTTCCTTTAAGGATGATACCTCGCTGTTGGCCGGAGCGTAGAGAATGTAGTCGCACCCAACGGCGGCCGCCTGGTCGATGATCCGTTTGTATTCGGTGCGGCCCTCGGGTGTGCCGACGTCGATCTGGTAGTCGTTCTCGCACCAGCCGACGTGGATCCTGGTGTTCTTTGCCGAGCGGTACAGGAGAAACGCGCGATAGATGTCGGTCAGAGCTGTGATCTCCGCCTGATCCACCTTTGGCCGTTTGGCCAGCGTGGCATCGACCTCGGGCTCGTACTTCCACTCGCCGATCATGCCTTCCGGCAGTGTGTGTCCCGACATGCCGTAGAGCCCGATGATTGCCCGGTCCGATTCAAACACGCCCCAGGCGCCGCGCCACTGCATGGCCGGCAGATAGGCCATCGACAATTGACCATCCTTCAGAGACCACTGCATGAACGGGTTCTGCACGGCCGCCACCATGCCCCATGTCGGGGCCGTATCGCCCGGCTTGCCCATACGCAGGAACACGCCACGTTTGCCGCCGGCCAATCGCCGCTCGCTGAACACCGTATTGCCCAACATCGCTTCGACCAACTGCAGCGAGTCGATCTTCACCTGCTGGTCCACGCCCAGTCCCAGGATGATCTGCTTGGAGAAAAACCGCCAGCCCGGCCGCAGTTCGTAGACCACCTTCAGATCGCCCGGTGCGCCGTCGTAGCTCACGGTTATGGTTTGCTCAGCGGCCGCGATACCCTTGATTTTCAGGACGGCCGTGTCGAAGGTCTTACCATCGATCGCCAGCACCGCATGTTCTGCTTCGAGGCGTACAGTTTGTTTCAGTTTCAGATCTTCGACACGCGTGAGTCGTCCGCACTCCAATTCGGCCGACAGCAGTCCATTGTTGAGGACGACCTTGTCCGCCGCCGCGGCGGCAAGAGCATGGGCCGCCAAAGTCCACACGAGAAGTAGTTTCCGCATCGTGCCTCCGTAAGAACTTACTCTACAGCCTTTAGTGACTCCGCGAACCGCCAATATTGCATGGAAAAGAGCGGCCATCCCTTCGCGACATCGCTTTCTCAACCAAGGCGCCCAACGCAGTTACTATCTCAATGATCTTCGTTAACCTTGTTAAGTAAATCGCTCGAGCAGGGCGTTGTCAATGGGAGCGTCCTCGGAGTGGTTCTGTCCACGCTTGCCCCGAAACAAGGAGGCATCGCGATGTATCGTATTGTCCGACTCTGTGTCGTCGTAGTGGTTGCCGCTTTTCTATCGACGACCGCGGCCTTCGCCCAGGATCGTGCGCCTGCAGGGGTTCTCGATAAGCAGAAGATGCTTGATCGCCAGACCTGGTGGGACAACAAGGACTGGGACTGGTACAAGCGGAACATTCCCTTCTTTGAGTCTCCGGATGCGGAAGTGGACACGACTTACTACTATCGCTGGGAATTGACCACCAAGCACCTGGTCTATGGCTCGCCGCAGTCGGGATACTCCTTCACCGAGTTCATCGACCGGCCAGGGTGGTCGGGCGCCTATGGCGCGATCTCCTGTCCGTTGGTCACCATTTCTACGAACTTCGCTGGCTCAAGGACCGGCGGATCATGCAGGATTACGCGCGTTACTGGTTCCACACACCCGGCGCCCAGCCGCGCAGCTACAGCAACTGGTTTGGTGATGGTCTCTGGGCCACCCACAAAGTCTGGGATAACCGGGAGTTCATCCTGGGCATGCTCCCGGACATGGAGAAGCAGTACGCCGGCTGGACGCGCGAGCACTACGACCCGAAGTTCGGGATGTTCAAGTGGCACGGCATGGCCGACGGCATGGAGACCAACATTAACAGCCGACAGACCAAGAACGGCTTCGCCGGCGCTGAGGGTTTCCGCCCCACTCTCAACAGCTACCTGTACGGCGACGCCCTAGCTATATCTGCCGCGGCAGCGCTGGCCGGCGATCAGGCCAAGAGCCAGGAATACGCCCGCAAGGCCGCGGACATCAAGAAGAACGTCCAGGAGAAGCTGTGGGATTCCAAACGACAGTTCTTCCTGCACATGTTCGCCCACGATGAAGAGAACGGCATCAAGGCCGGCACGCGCACCTACGAAACAGGCAAGTACGCCGGCAACGAACATGGCCGCGAGGAAATCGGATTCATCCCCTGGCAGTTCGGCCTGCCGGACAACGGCTACGAAGCCGCGTGGAAGTTCCTCATGGACAAGAACTACTTCTTCTCCGATTTCGGCCCGACCGTCACCGAACGCCACGACCCGTTGTTCAGCATCTCCGCCAACTGCTGCGCCTGGAGCGGCAACTCATGGCCGTACGCCACATCACAAACCCTCACCGCTATGGCCAACCTGCTCAACGACTACAAGCAGACCGTGGTCAACAAGGATGACTACTTCAAGCTGCTCAAGGTCTACACGGTTTCCCATCGCATGGACGGCAAGCCGTTCATTGCCGAGGCCTGTCACCCCGACACGGGCTCGTGGAAGGGCCACAATGTGTTCAATCACAGCGAGCACTACTTCCATTCCAGCTACACCGATCTGGTGATCAGCGGACTGGCCGGCCTGCGTCCACGGGCCGATGACACCATTGAGGTTAATCCGCTGATCCCGGACGGCTGGGCCTACTTCGCCCTCGATGACGTACAGTACCATGGCCACAGCGTTTCAATCCTTTGGGACCGTGATGGCTCACGCTATAACAAGGGCAAGGGCCTGACGATTCTCGTGGATGGCAAGGTGCTGGCCAATCAGCCGACGCTCGGCAAGCTCACTGCCAAGATGCCGCCAACACCGAGAATCGAGCCGATCGACCGGCCGGTGAATTTCGCGGTCAACAACGACGGCAGCTACTTTCCGGTCGTCAAAGCTTCCTACTCCCAACGATCGACGCCTCTGCAGCGGGTGGTGGATGGCAACTACTGGTATCACCCCGCTCCGCCCAACCGCTGGACGACCGAGGATTCGCCGAACAAGAGCGACTGGATCGAAGTGAATTTCGGCGCTGCTCGCCCGGTCGAAAGCGTGAAACTCTATATCCTTGACGACGGTGACAAGGTGAAAGCCCCGGCCGCCTTCACACTTGAACAGTGGACCGGCAGCGAATGGAGGGAGATGGCTGGCCAGAAACGTACACCGGAGCAGCCCCAGGGGCATCGAGCCAACGTCGTCACGTTCCCCACGGTCCAGACCAGCCGGATTCGTGCAACCTTGACCCACCAGTCAGGCGCTTGCAGTGGCCTGACCGAGATCGAAGCCTGGGGTTACTCCGAACTACCACTGTCGGCTCCGACCGAGAAGATCGACAACCTCGCCTACAACCCCGGCAAGCAGCCGTTCCCGAAAGCAACGGCCTCATTCACCTCGCGTTTCGATCACATCGAGGAGATCAACGACGGCAAGAGCTTCTTCACCACCAATTCGCGTAACCGCTGGACGGCTTACGAGTCGCCCAACAAGAGCGACTGGGTGCAGATCGACTTCGGCGCGGAGAAGAGTGTCTCGAAGTTCGATATCCACCTTTGGGGCGACAAGGGTGGCGTGCGGGCACCACGGAAGTACACGATTCAATATTTGAATGGCAGCGACTGGGCTGATGCCCAGGTTGTCTCGCAGGATCCGAAGTGGCCGGATGTCATGATGGTCAACACCGCTGTGATCGAACCCGTGAAGACCAGCAAAGTGCGGATCGTCTTCGACCACGCCGTGCCCGGCTTCACGGGTGTGACCGAGCTGATGATCTGGGAGAAGTGACACGGTATCGCTGGTTCTGCCGAAGACCCTGCGTGCAGAAGGGCGGCCTCGTGCGCTTCTTCGACGTCGAGTACGCCGTCCCGGCGGCTATGGTCAAGGACAAGCAGAAGATGACCGTTCGCTTCCAAGCGGCCGCCGGCAGCGAGATCGCCGGCATTGTCGGTATGCGTCCCTCAATGTTCATATCCCGCTTGGAGCTGGGACATCGGCTGTTGAACCTGGTCCCATCGGCAAGTGAGGCGAAAAGATGATCAATCCCGTGGATGGCCAGGAGGTCCGCGTTCGGTTGGCTCCGTTGTATCATGTGCATCATCAGCGATTCTCCGTTTACTGGAGGGTGCTGACGCCGGAGCAACGGAACAACGCCGCCAATCAGTAACAATGAAAGGACTGTTTCGTATGACCACGCGCTGCCTTATCATCCTTAATCTGGTGCTGGCCAATCTCGCCTCGGCCGCGCCTTCTGCCCCCGACTGGCTCGCCGCCTGCAAGGTCGTCTGGGAGACTCCCTCCAGGGATTCGCTCGATTCCATGCCGCTGTCGGGCCGTCTCGGTGCGGGCGCCAATGTCTGGGTGCAGGATGGCTCCATCTGGCTCTATCTGGCCCACAACGGAGCCTACGATGAGCAAGGCCGCCTGCTGAAACTCGGCTGCGTACGCGTCACGCCGGTTGATCTCAAACTCGGCGAAGCCGGTTTTCGCCAGGAACTCGACCCCGCCACGGGGACGATCTCGATTGAGCAAGGCGACTTCAAGGCATCGCTCTGGTTCGCCGGGGAAACGCTGATACTGGAGTCAGACTCAGCCAAGCCTCGCTCACTGGAAGTTGCCTTTGGCACCTGGCGCGACCAGCAACGCAACGGCATCCGGCAGGACATGATGGGGGCGAAGGGCAACTTCTCACCGGACCACATCAAGGCCGATGCTGATGGGTTCGTGTGGTATCACCGCAACGCCGATTTCCGCGTGGATGTAATCGGCAAGGCCAGGGGGCAGGGGATTCCTGCCCAAGCGGTGTATGACGCCACCACCCGGCGAGTTTTCGGCGGTGCCGCGGTTGTGGATGGCGGTCTGTCCAAACCCGTGGAATCGGCCGTGCAATGGCAGTTCTGGGACGGCAAGGCATGGACCGGCCGCACAGCCGTGCGTACGACACACGCGATTGCGATGCGGCTCGGCGCGAAGCTCGACGGCGATCCTCAGCAGTGGCTGGCCGTTGCGAACGCCGCACTCGCCCCGGCCAGCCGCAAGTCTGCCCGCGCCGAAGAGCTTGATCGCTGGACCGAGTTCTGGTCGCGCTCGCACATCTTCGTCAACCCTGCCGCCAGGCCGGACGATTCCGGCTGGTTGATCGGTCGCAACTACCAGCTCTTCCGCTACATGCTTGCCTGCAACCGCGGCGGCGAACTGCCGCTGCTGTTCAACGGCGGGATCTTCACCACCGACAACAAACCCGGCCGAATCACCGGAAACAACAACAACGAACTGCCCATCTCCGAAGGCAGCCCCATCACCCCCGACTTCCGCCGCTGGATGGGGTGCCACTTCATGTCGCAGAACCAGCGCTGGCTTGGCTGGCCCGCACTGGCTGGCGGAGATCCGGATCTGCTCGCGCCGTCGTTGGCGTTCTACCGCGATCGTTCCGTCACCGCCGCCGCCCGGGCAAAGAACAACGGCGCCCAAGGCGTCGTCTATCCCGAGCCTCTGGACATTTGGGGCCTCTGTTGTGTCGGCCCGCGTCCCGACGGCCTCTGCGGCGCGGAACATCTGACATATCACTTCTCGATGATGCTCGAACACGCATGGATGGCGCTTCAGGGGCGAGACTCGTTGGGGATCTCGTTGAAGAACGATCTCCCTTGGATTGAGGGGACCATCTTCTTCTACGACAGCTTCTATCGTGCCCAGGCGAAGAAACGCACCGGCAGGGAGCATGGCGACGATGGCAAGCTGGTCATCTATCCAAGTTGTGGCCTTGAATACGCAGGCGGTGCCACCAACGCCATCGAAGTTGTCGCGGGTCTTAAACGCATTACTGCCGCGCTGCTCGCTCTTCCGGATCTGACGGCCGACTCCCGCAATCGCCTGCAGGCCATCCAGTCCGCGATTCCCGAGCTTCCCACCGGTAAGCGAAAAGGGCGTATGTCGTTCCTGCCCGCCAGATCCCTGGAGCGTGAATACAACAAATGGGAACCGATCGAGATGTATGCCTTCTGGCCCTACCGCCTCGCGGGCATCACCAGGCCCGACACCCTCCAACTTGCCCGCGACACCTGGGAAACCGTCCCGGCCGACCGCGCCCGTCTATGCAAACAGGACTACTCGTGGATGGCCAATGTTGTCAATATGGCCGCCCTTGCTTGGCCCGAGGAGGCGAAGAAGCGGGCCATTTATAAGATGGCCAACAACACTGCTCCACAGGCGCGCTTCCCTGCATTCTTCGGCCCCGGCCATGACTGGCTGCCGGACCACAACTGGGGCGGTTCCGGCATGACGGGCATTCAGGAAATGCTGCTGGCCCCCGAACCGGGACCGAGCGGCAAACTCAACCTCTTTCCCGCGTGGCCGCAAGAGTGGGATGTAGATTTCAGACTGCATGCCCCTGGACAGACGATTGTCGAGGCGGTTCTGCGAGGAGGAAAGCTGGAATCGCTCAGGATCACGCCGGAATCTCGCGCCAAGGATATCGTGAATTGGCTGGGCAAGAGTCCAGCCTACGATCCGCTTCCCGCCGCGGCCCGGCCGCTGAGCCAGGGCAAATCCGCCACGGCTTCGAGCACGTTCGATCAACCGGGTTATGCCGCTGCCAACGCCTTCGACGGCGATATCAAGACCCGCTGGGCCTCCGACTTCGCCGCCCGTGAAGGTTGGTTGGCCGTGAATCTCGAAGAGGAAAAGGAGATCGGCAGCGTCTGGATTTCCGAAATTGAATGGCCCGAAACGCTGGAGTTCACCATCGAGATCAAACAAGGCAATGCCTGGAAAGAAATCGCGCGCGGCACGACGATCGGTGCCGACAGGACCCTCGAATTCCCGCCCGTCCGTGCCCGCGAAGTACGCCTGCATGTTCTTAAAGCCAAGCGGCCGATCAACATCAACGAATTTCAGGTCTTT
>CAYSSA010000089.1:8425-11012 GCA_964433485.1 uncultured Tepidisphaeraceae bacterium
TTTCCGCGTCAAACCCAACGACTACACCGTGCTGATGGCCGCCGACGCGAAGTTGCCGCCGGGGATGAAGCCGTTCCAGCCCGGCGGGCATGGCAAGTTTCATGTGACGGGCTGGACCAGCCCAGAACAGTTGATCGAATGGGATGTCACCGTGCCGCAGGACGACACGTATGCCGTCAATGTCCTGCTGCGACGACATGGTAACCAGCCGCTCAACATCGCAGTGACCGCTGCCGGTCAACGACTCGTCGGCAAAGTACCGGAAACCGAACGAGGCTGGACGCGCTGCTCGTTCGACGACACCGTGCGGCTGCCCGCCGGCAAACATCGCATCGTGTTGCAGGCGCAGACGTTGGACAAGGGGGCCGGCTTCGACGCGTCGGTGTTCTCCATCGAACTAGTGCGACCGGCGGTGCGGGAGCGATTGCATGCGTCCGCCCTGAAACTCCGCAGCGACACGCGCTGGCTGCAGGATTGTCGCTTCGGGCTCATGTGCCATTGGACATCGCAGAGTTTCCCGCGGCGTGGCGAGCGCAAGCCTTACGCGATGGCGGTTCAGGACTTCGACGTCGAGAGCTTTGCCAATCAGGTAGAGTCCACCGGTGCCGGATTCGTTGTTTTCACCACGTCGCACGCGGAGCAGTTCTTTCCCGCACCGCTGGAATCGCTCGACCGCATCCTCCCCGGCCGCACTGCCCGGCGCGACCTGGTGCGTGAACTGGCCGACGCGCTGGCTCGGCGAGGCGTAAAGCTGATTCTGTACTACCACCTCGGCGCCAATAGCGATCCCGCCTGGCTCAAGGCCACTGGATTTTGGGACACGGATGCCACCCGCCTTTTTGACAACTGGGTAGCCATCGTCAGCGAGGTGGGCCGGCGCTACGGCGATAAACTCGCGGGCTGGTGGTTTGACGACGGCGCCATCAGCTACTACTACCGCAGCGCCCCGTGGGAACGGCTCGCGATGGCGGCCAAGGCGGGCTACGCCGGTCGGCTGGTCGGCTTCAATCCCTGGGAATTGCCCTCGGTCACCGAGTTCCAGGACTATTTCTGCGGTGAAGGCAATGCCGATCCGTGCGCAGGCGGCCTGCTCACTGTCGGGGGCGACGGCCACCTCAAGAGCGGCTCGCACCAAGGTCTGCAGGCTTGTGCTACACTTATCACCGAAGGCGATTGGGTCCATTCTCGCAAGAACACCGACATCGGCCCGCCCCGCTGGAACGCCCAACAGATGACGTCGCTGCTCAAGGAATTTTCCGCCCGGAAGAATGTCCCGATCTTCAATCTCGAAATCTACCAGGACGGCACGCTGTCGCCCGTCACTGTCGACATGTTCAAGCAAGCGGGGGAAGTGCGCCTATTCACCTACTTCCGCGACAACGGCCAGGCCGGAGTATTCCTTGGCTCCAGCGAGGATGGCGTGAAGTTCACACCCCTCAACGACGACAAACCCATCTTCACGCCGCCCGCCTGGCCCGGCCAGAATCTCACCCGCGATGCCTCCATCCTCCATCGGGATGGGCTCTTTCGCATGGTGTGGACCACGCAGTGGAAGGGACGCATCTTCGGCTATGCCGAATCCCGTGATCTGATTCACTGGTCCGAACCGAAACAGGTCCAGCCGTTCCCCGGGTCATTGTCAAAGACGGATCAGCCGGAGAACATCTGGGCGCCGGAAATCCACTGGGATCCCTTCAAGCAGGATTACTTCATTCTCTTCGCCAGCACGACCGAGCGCGAACGGACCGACGGTGACGGCAGTGACAACAAAGGCAACAATACTTCCCCTTACGACAACCGGATATATATCACCCGCACCCGAGACGGCCACCAGTTCAGCGACGCTGCGTTGTTCTTCGATCAGGGCTTCAGTTGCATCGACGCCGTGATGCGTCTCGATGAGACCAGCGAGCGATGGATCATGGTCGTCAAGAACTCCCGCGACTTCGACCTGAAGCTCCGGCCAGGGCGAAATCTCTGGCTCACCTTTACAGGCCGCGATCTCGATCACCCGGATTTTACCGCGGCCGCAGGCCCCATCGCCGGGACTCACTCACCGATGTTCAGCAATCCCGATCCCAGGAAGTCCATGGCGGAGGGTCAAAGCCTGGTCCGATTCAAGAACCAGTGGTGGCTCTACTGGGACGAACCAGCCGGCGACGGCATCCAGGTTGCCACCTCGTCCGACCTGAAGACGTGGATCCATGTCAAAGGTGCCGTGTTTCCTGCCGGAGCCAAACACGGAACCGTGTTCCTCGCACCGAAAGCCGCCGTTGACGGTCTGAGGCACACTCCACCCGCGAAGGTGACGCCATGACCAAAGGGCCATTCCAACCCACGTGGCTTGCAGTCGCAGTTGTTGCACTTTGCACGATGGTGTCGGTACGCGTACTCGCAGACGATCTCGCCTGGCTCGACGCCTACAACATTGTCTGGACCACCCCGAGCCGCAACTCCGCCGAATCCATGCCCTGCGGGGGCGGGGACACCGGCCTCAATGTGTGGGTCGAGAACGGCGAGTTGCTCTGCTACATGCAGCGTAGCGGCAGCTTCGACGAGAACAACCAGTATCTCAAGCTCGGGCGAC
>CAYSSA010000089.1:11144-12672 GCA_964433485.1 uncultured Tepidisphaeraceae bacterium
CGTTTTCCGTCCCGTTATCCACGTCGAGATCTCGGCCAGCCGGCCCATTCAGGTGGTTGCCGCCTACGAGAACTGGCGGCAATCCGACGTGAACCTCCCGGACAACGCCGCCCGTCCGCGCTTTGCCTGCCTCGGCTGGGACGGCTATCCCGGCGAGGTTACGCGATATCGTGACGAAGTACGCCATCTCGACAACTCGGTCTTCTTCTATCACCGCAACCGCGACGATCACCTGCTCTTTGATTACGCGGTCCGCCAACAGGGTCTGGCCGCCGTCAAGGATCAACTGGTCAACACCCAGAAAGGCCGCACTTTCGGCGGAATCTTCCGTGGCCAGGGGTTTGTCGCCGACGGCACAGCCGACGGCCGCTATCTTCAGACCCCTTTCCAGGCATGGAAACTGCGATCCAGTCAGCCCGCAAAACAGCACCACTTGGAAGTGATCAGCCACATCGCCCAAACCGACACGCTTGGTCAGTGGCAGGATGCACTGACGGCGTTTGCCAAGTCTGGGGAAGCGGGTCTTGAAGAGTCGCGCCAGAAGTCCCGTGCGTGGTGGGAGAGTTTCTGGCGTCGCAGCCGCATCGTCATTCAACCGGGTCATCCCGACGAGAAAAGCAAGCCGTGGCAGATGGCTCGCAATTACCAGCTCTTTCGGTACCAGCTCGGCTGCAATGCCTTCGGCGACTACCCGACCAAGTTCAACGGCGGCAATTTCACTTTCGACCCGTCACTGGTGGACAAGAAGAACACCAACGATCCCGACTGGCGGGCTTGGGGCGGCGGTAGCTTCACGGCACAGAACCAGCGGCTGGTGCACTGGCCCATGCTCAAGTCCGGCGACGCCGAGTCCGTGCTGCCGCAATTGGAGTTCTACCGCCGCGCTCTGCCCAGTGCCGCGGCCCGGGTCAAGGCATACTACGGCCACGAAGGTTGCCTCTTCACCGAGCAGCTTGAGAATTTCGGTCTGCCCATCTCCGCCGGCTGGGGATGGTCGGAGCCCGGGGCCACCAAACGCCAGCGTGGCCAGGAAGTCCCATTCGGCGATCCTCGTGTGAACGGCACGCATGGCCCCAACAGCATTGTCGAGCACGGCGAGCAGGCCAACGCCTATGTGTCGTATCACTACGAATCGCAGTTGGAATTTTCCTACATGGCCCTGGAACATCACCGGTTCTTCGGCGGCGACATCCGGCCATACCTTCCGCTCATCCGCCAGTCGGTTCGCTTCTTCGACGAGAACTACCAGCTTCGTCAGAAGATGCGCACCGGCCAACCGCTGGACGCCAACGGCAAGCTGGTCATCTTCCCATCGACATCCTGCGAGTCTTACCGCGGCGCCCACAATCCGACCGATGTGATCGCGGGTCTGGCCGCCTGTCTGGAAGGTCTGCTGGCGCTGGATGACAACCTCATCCCGCCGGCCGAAAAGGCGCACTGCCAGTCATTCCTGCAACGGCTTCCCGGCTACACCTACGGGCAGGAAAAGGGAGACCGCGTTCTTCTGCCGGCTGAGAGCTACGCGCGA
>CAYSSA010000089.1:12682-14775 GCA_964433485.1 uncultured Tepidisphaeraceae bacterium
GTCATGGCACCACGTCCAGAATGTCGAGTGCCCGCAGTTCTATCCGCTCTTCCCCTTCAATCGCTTTGCCTTGGGACGCGACGACATGGACGTCTTCCGGAACACATGGAAACACGGCAAGTTTCCCAAGAACATGGTCATCAGTTGGCACCAGGACGGAATCTTCTTCGCCCGCATGGGTATGACGAAAGAGGCTGCCGACTACAATACCCGCAAGCTGGAGAGCAGCCCCCGTCGCTTCCCAACCTTCTGGGGCCCCGGCCACGATTGGGCCCCGGATCACAACTGGGGTGGCAGCGGCATGATCGGCCTGCAGGAGATGCTCATGCAGACCATCGGCGACCGTATCCAGCTCCTGCCGGCCTGGCCGAAAGACTGGGACGTTGACTTCAAACTCCACGCGCCGCATAACACAACCGTCGAGTGTATTGTTCGCGCCGGGAAGATTGAGAAGCTGGAAGTCACGCCCGAGTCCCGCCGGAAGGATGTTGTTATACCGTAGTAGGACACGCCTCCACGTTAGTCCTTTCCATGACCATCATCGATTCACTCTCACCGAATCAAAGGTGGCGGTAGTCGATGCGAAGGTATTGCCCGAGCAGACAAACAAGCCAACCCGGCTCTTGTCGTCGAATCTGGCAATGTGGGACATAAGCGACTCGCCCCAGATCTGTCCGTCGGCTGAGGTGAACACCCTGATTTGCCCATCGGCGTGAACGAGTCTGAGGTGGATTGGCAAAGTCACCTTACCCAACGCCTTCACCTCGTTGTCATCCTGATCGCCGGTCTTATCTCGCCATCGGCACACGAGATTGCCTGATGCCTCGACCTGGACCAGAAAATAGCGACCGCGCTTCTCTATCAGTGATTCCCGAATCATCAACCCGATTCCCGAGGGGCTCAGGCCGCAGGATCTGCGCTACAGAGAGTACGACGCCCAGGGCCGTTCGGTGGGCTATCCCACCGATGCCCGCGGGCAGGAACCGCTATTCAACTGGCTGCGGCAGAACCCGCATCGGCTACATTTGGGGCGACTTGGCTTTGAGATGAAGATGGCCGATGGTTCGCCGCTGCAGCCGGGCAACCTGACCAACATCCGCCAGTCACTCGATCTGTGGACCGGCATTCTCGACAGCCGCTTTGATGTGGAAGGCAAGCCGGTTCACGTGCAGACCTGCTGCGATCCGAATCACGACCAGCTGGCGGTGCAGGTGGAATCGCCGCTGCTACCTGGCGGCCGGCTGCAGGTGCTACTGGCGTTTTCCTACGGTTCACCGAACGTGGACATGGCCGATTGGAGTGCCCCCAATCGGCACCAGACCACATGCGCCCACAAAGAGAATCGGGCCGATTTCCAGCGTACCCTCGACAATGATACGTACGCTGTCGCGCTGGTGTGGACTCAAGGAGAACTCAAGGAGAAGGGCCCGCACCAGTATCTGTTGAGCAGAACGGCCGGGGGGCGGTTGGAGTTCATCTGCTCGTTCACCCGTCAGATCGAACCTGCTGCGATGCCGGGCGTTGCGGATATACAAAAGGCCAGTGCGGCCCACTGGGAGCGCTTCTGGACCGATGGCGGGGCCGTCGACCTCGGCAACTGCACTGATCCACGCGCGCCGGAACTGGAACGACGGACTATTCTCTCACTCTACAACACCGCTCTACACTGCGCTGGTTCCCTGCCTTCCGCGGAGACGGGACTTCTGTTCAATAGCTGGTACGGCAAGTTTCACCTCGAGATGCACTGGTGGCACAGTGTCCACTTCACCGCATGGAACCACTTTGCCCTGTTTGCGCGGAGTATAGGCTACTACCCGCGCATCCTGCCGGTGGCCAGGGAGATTGCCCGGCGGCAGGGCTACAGCGGTGCGCGCTGGCCGAAAATGGTCGGCCCCGACGGGCACGATGCGCCGTCGCCTGTGGGTCCGCTGCTGATCTGGCAGCAGCCGCACCCCATCTACTATGCCGAGTTGTCCTATCGCCATCAGCCAACAAAGCAGACGCTCGAACACTGGCGTGAGATTGTCTTCGACAGCGCCGAGTTCATGGCCTCATTTGCCATGCTGGATCGTCAGCGAGGTCGCTACGTTCTG
>CAYSSA010000089.1:14848-15092 GCA_964433485.1 uncultured Tepidisphaeraceae bacterium
GCGCGTTGCCCAGACCTGGCGAGAGCGACTGGGCCTGCCACGAGAGCCGAAGTGGGATGAGGTGCTCAAGGGGTTCTCGCCGCTTCCCGTGCAGGATGGGCTCTACTTGATGCAGGAGGGCATGGGGCGACACCTACACCAAATGGAACTGGGAGCATCCGGCGCTGCTCGGCACCTGCGGAGTGCAGCCTGGCGACGGCGTGGATCTGGCCATCATGAAGCCGACCGTGCGAAAGGTGATCGA
>CAYSSA010000089.1:15102-15898 GCA_964433485.1 uncultured Tepidisphaeraceae bacterium
GGCAATGGAAGCGGTGTTGGGGCTGGGACTTTCCCATGGCCGCCATGGCCGCCGCCCGCGCCGGTGAACCCGAACTGGCGGTCAAGGCGTTGCTGATCGACGTTCCCAAGAACCGCTATCATCCCAACGGCCACAATTACCAGCGCCCGGGCCTGACGGCCTACCTTCCGGGCAACGGTGGCCTGCTTGCCGCCATCGCGATGATGGCCGGCTACCTGGCCGGGGGCGTGGAGAAGGACGTGTTCACTGCCAAGTCCACCGAACTCAAGATTGAGGCCGAGCGGCTACGCGAACGCGCAGCGGACGCCAAGGCGCCGGGGGAGGATTTCAGCCGGGCGGTGATGGAGGCGTTTGATTTCGCACAGCAGGCAGCGGAGCGATGGAGGGTTTCTGGAACCGACGGCCGGCGGGCGATTTTGACGCGGGCACTTTTGAAACGGTCCCTGAGCGCCACAAGTCTTGAAGCTACAAAGAGAAGGCCCTTCGATGTTTTGATCGAAGGGCCTTCTTTCGACGAAAGTCAGGGCGACAAGATTTGAACTTGCGACCTCTACCACCCCAAGGTAGCGCTCTAATCCAAGCTGAGCTACGCCCTGGTTTGAACAAAAGATGTTACCGTATGTCTCGGCCGTTGGCAACACCTCTGGAGCTCTGAATTGCGGATGCACCCGGATGCACCCGCCGTTCGACTCTGCGATTGCGTCGGTAGAGTTTTTGTTGTATAATGTGCTTCACTCGAAACGCCTCCTTGCTGTGAGTGTTTGATTACTACACAGACACCGCCGATGCGGGAAAG
>CAYSSA010000089.1:15942-17634 GCA_964433485.1 uncultured Tepidisphaeraceae bacterium
CAGACTACGCTTGATCGAGGTCTAAACGAACTCCGCTCGCTGCTGAAGGAGGCCAGCCCCTGATCATGGCCGAGGATAAGGTGACCGGAAGACCCTGCTTCTCCCAACAAGAACAACTGTACGGAGGTGAACGACGATGTTCGACGGATCAATACGGAAACTGATTCATAAGCTCAACCCGTCGCGATTCCCCAAGACCCGCTGCCGGGACATTCGGCTGGCCGTGACCGGGGCATCCCGGGCCGGAAAGACCGTGTTTCTCACCTCGCTCATCAATCACATCAAGTGTCACCATCCAGATAAGTTCTGGCTTTCCCCCCGCGGCTCCCGGCTCGTCAGGCCGGACGATACACCTCCAGAGGGTGCGGTTTGGGAGACGTTCAATTATGAAGCCTATCGTCAGTGCCTTGCGGCGAAGGAGGGCAAGTGGCCGGACAAGACCAAGGACCAATCCACGTATACCCTGTCCTTTCATCAGAAGGACGCCTTTTTCACCCGTTACCGTCTGACACTGTACGACATCCCCGGAGAACGTTTCGCCGACGCGGGGATGGCGTACATGGACTACAGCCGGTGGTCTAAGGCGCAGGTGGACATCCTCGAGGCGACGCTTGGACAGGATACACCGGACGGCGAGGACTCGAACAAGCCGCGGCTCGAACCGGTCAGACGATATCTCGAACTTGTCCGCAAAGCCGAGGGAGGCTTGGAGCGGGAGGCGGATGTCATTCTTCAGTACAAACGCGCGCTGGTGGCGTTGGGCGAACACCTCCATAATCAACTCAGCCCGTCTGTGTTCGCGCTCGACAAGCAGGGCGAAACCTGGCGGCAGACCTACACCACTCTTACGCGGGAGTGTTCCGGCGAGTCGATCGCTCGACAAAGGGACCAGGTGATTGAGAGGCTGATCCGCGAGCGGAAAGCGGGGCTGCCCTTTGGCGAGTTCTGTCCGTTAACCCAATCATGGAACCGGGAACTCGTGAAAATGTTTGAACAGCGATATGAGCAGTATAAGCAAGAAATCGTCCTGCCCCTGTTCAGGACACTGGCGGGTTGTGACGGGATGGTCGTGCTGTTCGACCTCGCGAAGATCCTTTCCTCCGGTCCCCGGCACCTGAATGAAGCCCGGTCCTTCATGGCTCAGATTGTAAAGGCCTTGCAGCCAGGCGGGGATCTCGTGCAATGGCTCTTGAGCGCATTCGGCGTCCGCCGACGGATCCAGCGAATCGCTGTGGCCGCATCACAGTGCGACAGATTTTGCGAGAGGGATTGGGGAACGCTGGCAACCCTGGTCAGACACTTGTCTGAACGGTACATCGAGGACTGCCCCGGGATTCGCACTGACTACTTCTATCTGTCTTCGGTTAAGACCACCGAACAAGACCGCAACAGCGGGATTCTTCGGGGCATCACTGCGCCCGGCGGTCGAGTGGGAGACTACGTGGTCAGTCGGTTCCCCGCTGACAGCTGCTGGGGCGAGGGTTGGCCATCGGACTGGGATCCCGCAGCCTTCCGACGTCTGCCAAGGTTCTACCCCCGATTTCCCCCTGTATTCGACGCGCCTCCGGAACACGTCAATCTTGACCGCCTGTTTGGTTTCGTCACCGGCTGGTTCCCCCGCGCCGGTCTACAGCCCGATCGGAAGGCCCTATGAACAACGGCCTGAGTTCACCGGATCCGGAATATGAGATC
>CAYSSA010000090.1:0-2628 GCA_964433485.1 uncultured Tepidisphaeraceae bacterium
AGTTCGCCGCGATCGAGGACGGACTCGACATCGTGCGTCTCGACATTCGTGCGGTGATCTTTCACGCGGCGGTCGTCCAGGACGTAGGAGCGGATCTGCGAGCCGAAACTGACGGCCTTGGGATCGCCGATGACGGCGCGGAGTTCCTCGTCGCGCTTGGCCTCTTCCATGGCTTCGAGCTTGCTGCGGAGGATGGCCTTGGCCAGGCGCTGGTTCTGTGTCTGCGAACGCTCGACCGAGCAGGTGACCACCAGGCCGGTCGGCTTGTGGGTGATGCGGCATGCCGTTGCAACTTTGTTGACGTTCTGTCCGCCCGGGCCGCTGGCGCGGACGAAAGCCACGATTTCCAGATCGCTATCGGGAATCTCGCCTGCCGAATCGCTTTCGGGGAACTCCGGCACCACCGTCACGCCCGCGAACGAGGTCTGCCGTTTGTTCTGGGCATTAAAGGGTGAGGGCCGGACCAAACGGTGAACTCCGGCTTCGGCGCGAAGGTAACCAAAGGCGTAATCACCTTTGACGTGAAGCGTGGCCGACTTGATGCCGGCCTGCTCACCGTATTGGCGGTCCACCTCGGAGACATCCCATGCGCGCTTCTCAAAGAAGTACAGATACATACGCAGGAGCATCTCCGCCCAGTCCTGGGCTTCGGTGCCGCCGGCGCCGGCCTGAATGGTGAAGAAGCAGTTGAGCGGATCATTCTTGCCGCCGAGCAGGGCTTGCAGTTCGATCTGTTCGCCCTTTTTCTCCAGGGCGTGCAGCATCCGGTCGGCCTCTTCGAGTGAGGACTGGTCGCCGGCCTCGACAGCCAACTCCCGCAGGGCTCGCACATCTTCGATACCGGCCAGCAATGCCACCAGCGGGTCGATGGTTGCCTTGAGGATCTTGACCTCGGAAACGACCGCCTTGGCCGCTTCCTGGTTGTCCCAGAAGCCCATCGATCCCATCTTGTCTTCAAGTTCTTTTCTTCGGGCCTGTTTTGCCGGCAAGTCAAAGAGAGTCGCGGATGGAGTACATCCGCGCCGCAAAGGCCTCGATCGATGCTGCGAGATTGTCGTGAATCATGGAGTGGCGACTTTACACCGGGCGTAAGACAAAGGCAAAGGTCCGACCGCATCCACAACTGCCGAGACCTCGGATTGTGCCATGCACCCGGCCAGGCGCCTTGGCGGCGGACACCCGCGGGGCATTGATCTACCGAGCCTCGGCGGACTTCTCCACCTTCTGGAATATGATGCAATAGTTTTCCTTCAACGTCTTCTTGAGTTCTTCCGGCTCCTCCAGCAGTCTGAAGCCACACGATTCGATCTCCCGAATGACCACTTCCTGGCCGGCTCGAACATGCTTGAGCACCCAATCGGAACTGACGCCCTCGATCCGCCTGAAGTCGACGATCACTACCCGGCCGTCCTTCTTCAGGGCTTGATGGATCGAGTTCATCGTCCTGTATGGGAACTCGAAATGGTGGTAAGTGTCGCAGATGAAGGCAACGTCGATCGAATTCGCCGGCAACTTGGCTGAGTCCTCGGTACATACAACGCCCACCACGTTTTTCAGGCCCGCCTTCTCGCTGGTCTTCTCGATGTACCTGATGAACTTCTCAGCAATGTCCACCGCGTAGACGCGGCCTTCGCCGCCGACGGCGGCGGCGAACAGCCGCGTAAAGAGCCCGGTGCCGGCTCCGATGTCGGCCACCGACATTCCCGATCTGAGGGCACAGGCGGCCACGATCTTCTCACGCAATGCATAGACCTCCCGGCTCTCGGCCTCCCACCTGCTGGCCAAGTCGTCCGGGTTTGGATCCTTGAACTGGGCGTTGATCCCCGGTCGCACGCTCTGCTCCTGGGCCATCAGGGACAGCGTGACGGCCATTGAGAACAGAGCGAGAATGAAGCGGCTTGTTTTCATCGGGTGTCCTCTATCAGTTTGGTTAAGGCCACATATCATAGACCCTCGCGGATGATTCACCACTGCGATATTTGGATCCAGTCCTGAACGACTCACTAACCTGCAACCATTTTCCGCCCAGCGCGTCGATGATAATATGGGTAATATGAACCCGTGTGGTGGGACGGTCGGCGGTGAGTGTTCTTGCGAGGTCTGAAGATGAAAATCGGGTGAATTCACTGTGTCAGGTCGGCGATGGCCGCCCTGATGGTGTTGGTTGATCCGGCGGACGGCAAGGCACTCTGGCGGGCGCCCGGGGGCCCGTTCGCGTTTGCCTCGTTCATCGTGGCCGATATCGCGGGCCAACGCCAGGTGATCGGTTACGACCGCGATGGCCTGGGAGGCTGGAGTGTGGCCGATGGTCAACGGTTTTGGAGCCTCAAGCCTCGTCACTCGGGCGATTTCAACGTGTCCACGCCAGTGCTGCTGTCGCGGGAGTGTTTGCTGATCGTGTCGCGGGGTGGGAAACTTGTGCTTGTGGACGCGACGGGCGATGGCTACAGACCGCTCGGACGGACTCGAGTCTTTACCGAGGAACGCGGGCTCTATTCCCACCCGGCGATGGTCGGACGACGGCTGTACATACGAGGTTCGGAGCGCATCGTCTGCCTGGAGTTTGAGGATGACCAGTGATTGCGCGGCGGTGTTCGCGGGTCAACCGGTGTTTCCAGTCAGCGTCAG
>CAYSSA010000090.1:2742-17595 GCA_964433485.1 uncultured Tepidisphaeraceae bacterium
CCGCCTCCGCCGGCGCCGGCAAGTCCCGCGGCCATGTAGTGATCGCGCAACTCCAGCAGCAGGACGTCAATCGTGGGCGTCGTGCTTCCGGGATAGAGTTGTTTCTTGATCTCCCAGTATCGCGATATTTCGCGGGCGGCCGCGGACCATTGTCCTTTGAGCAGAGAGGTGCGCAGAGCCCAGGATTCGATAGAGTGACTCGTGCGTTCTACCTTGAGCTGGCCGAGCAACAGGACAGCGCCGGGCTCGCGGCCCAGCCAGCGGCCGAGCACTCGACGCAGAATGTCGCGCGCCAGCCGCTGCTGGCCGGAATAGAAAACGACAAGTCGTTCCTCCAGCGCGGACAGCAGTGTTTCGGATAGTGCCAACTGCTCCACCTGGAGTTGCTGGGGCACGCCGCTGCGGGTGATCGTGGACTTGACGCCCGGAACGATACCGCCGACCTGGTCCTGCCAGCCGCCGCCGGTGCTGAGTCGCTGCTCGAGCAGGAGCGTCTGGGAGATCAGTTCATCGTGTTTGGACTCTCGTCCGACAGCGGCATGCAGTGCGGCCAGCAGAGTGGCGGCGAGAATGCTGCTGGTGCCCAGCCCCGAGCCCTTGGGCACGCGGCACTCGGTGGAAACGATCAGGCCGCCGCCAAGGCGTCTGAACATGGCGGCCAGAGATTCACGGTTTCGCGGCGTATAGCCCGCCAGGCCGAGCGCGACCTTGTGCAGGGCGAACGGATCCCGGACGCTGATCTGCTCCGACAACTCGTTGGCGTGGCGGATTTCGATGTGCTGGCCGAGATCGTGCGTCTCCAGAATGAGTATTGGCTCCCGGATGGTGCGGACCATCGCCCGCACGGGGTTTTGACGGTTGAGTTCGATGGCGACGTTCACCACATGGCCGCCGCGTTCGTAGCAATAAGGCGGCGTGTCGCTCCATCCGCCCGAGAGATCCAGACGCACCGGGGCGGAGGCTTCGATGCGCATTCCGGGACGGATTCGTGCGTCGCGCGCATCGGAAACCCTGATGCCGGCGCAACTCAGTTCACTGGCTTCGGCGATCCTGGCGAACGCGGAGCGGGCGATGGAATCAGCATGTTGTCTCAAAGATGACGCGGCGTTATCCGGCCGCTGGACAAGCTGCAGCGCACACCACGCAGCGCGCGATTGCTGGAGCACGCGCGCGGGGTCGGTGGTCTTCTCGCCGGCGAAATCCAGCAGTCTGCGGACCGACGCCTCGCAAGCGGCGGGCGAGCCGTAATGGCCTACAAACATGTCCACCGGGCGGTCGTCGCCGTCCGCGATGGCATCGAGCAGTGCTGTGGTCTGAAGATAAGCCGAGACGACCTCGCGATGCTCGATGAGAGCGGCGGAATCGGCCTGTTCGAGCAACATCGACATTGAATATCGGTCGGCCGCGCGCCACGCCCGAAGTGTGTGGGCCGGGGCTTTGGCCGCGGAGTCGAACCATAACACGGCCTCGGCGGCGTCGCGCCGGGTGGTGGCCGGGAACAGGCGCGCCGACCAGAGGGTGCGGCGTTCGGCGGGCACACCGGGCCAGATGTCATCGGCTCGAAGGTGGTGACGTTCGAGCCACTGGTCGATCGGGGCATTCAGGAACGAACACTTGCCCTCGGTGTACCGGCCCTTGAAATCATCCTCAACGCCGCACAATACCTGTACGTACAGCAGGCCATCCTTTTGACGCACGGGTGTCTGAAACAGCAGGAGCCCGGCCCCCAGGCGAAGCGGACCGCGCGCGGCCAGAACCTGGCTGACCACGCTGCCGGCGCCGATCCGCGATCCGGCGGCCAGAAGGCTGTGTTCGACAAGGCTCTGGTTGCCGAGGAGCGTGTCGGGGTCGTCGCCGATGAGCACGCTGTGATACACTCGACGTCCGGGCTGTCGGGGCCAGTTGCCGCGGGCGAGGATATCCTGCTGAAACAACTCGGCCGCCGGGGAGGGATTCTGCCCGACCATGGCATCCCGGAACTGCCGCGTGGTGCCAAGATGCAGGAAGTGGCCTTCGAGCTGCATGACCTGAAATGGCCTGCCGTGCAGGCGCTTCCACAGTTCCCGCCGCGCGGTCGCGGTCGCCGCTCCGGCGAGATAGTCCAGACGCCGCGTATCGGCGGCCAGCGCGGCCGTCATGTCCTCGTACAGGTCGATGGGTTGGGCACACGTCTGGTCGATGCCGCGGCGTCTGCCGGCGGCGCCGGCGAGGTCGGCCAGGGATTCCGTGGCCGACACGTCGAAGAACAGCAATCCCGTGTCAATGAGAATGCGGTCGCGCGCATCAGCGGCGCCTTCCCGCCGCATGGTGTCGACGGATACTTTTTGTAGTGTACGCATGACCCGCCCGGCGCTGTCTGTAACGAACACGCCGTGTCCGCGGCCGAGGTCCGCGTCCACGCGCATCGTCAACGCCGTCACTCCAGGGCTCGGCGCGGCGACATGCCGATGATCTACGGCAACTACCAGCGTGCCTATCTGACGAAGGAGGAATACATCGCCGGCGACGACGAGCATCCCTGCGCCGAGCCGCTCCGGCAGACCCGCGAGCGTGAGATAGAGGTGGTCAAATAGCGTGCAGATTTGTCCATCGGGCCGTAGCAGCGGCAGGGGGGCGAAGATCTTGCCCAGGGGCGAATAGGCCGGCAGCCGTTGCGACGCGCCGCCGCTGTGGATGAGCAGGATGCGAAGCTGCGCCAGGTCGTCCCGGCGAATACCGTGGTCACGGAACAGCGCTCGCAGCGCTCCGAGTGTGGCTCCGCCCGAGCCGGCTCGCCGGCCGGGTGGATCGGCCACGACCACGCTTCGTTGCAGGCCGGGAAAGAAAGCTCCGGTCGGACCGACCGCTCGATGTCGCAACGCGAGTTCCTGGCGATAGCCGGCTGCCTGCTTCTCGTTGGCGGCGGTGAGGATGACGAAGTCCCAGCAGTCTCCGGGAATGCTGGTCTGAACCGTGCGCCGATACGCTTCCGCGTTGGCTTCCATGGCAACGCGCATGCGGTGTAATTCGGCTTGACTGGTTGGACTCATCGCACCACCTCTTCCAGGATTTGGCGAATACGCCGGCAGGCAATCGGCCTATCGTAGAGCTGCTCGAAAGCCCGGCGGGCACGAAGGCCTGTTTCCCGTCGCAGGATGTCGTCGGTGCGAAGTTCGCCAATGCGCGCGACGAGCGCATCGACGTCTCCGATGGGCACGACATAGCCGCCGCCGCACTCGGAGATCGTCCGCGAGCACTCGGTCTCGACAGGCCCGATCATGATGCCGGGGCGACCCACCGCCATGATCCCGTAGAGCTTGCTGGGCACAACGATGCCGGTGAACTCGGGCAATTGGCTCACCAGGTGTATATCCGCCGCGTTGAGCGATTGCGCCAGCGCTTCCCGCTCCTGATAGGGGAGGAAACGGACATTCTTCCAACCGCTCCGTTCCGCTCGCTCGCACATGGCTTTGAAGCGATTGCCGCCGCCAATGAACAGCCAACGCAGTCCGGCGTCGTCCTTCAGCCGCTCGATTGCGCCGGCCATCGTCTCGACATCGTGCGCCATCCCCAGGTTTCCGGAGTACACCAGGTTAAAGGTGTCGCACACGCCCCACTGGCGGGCAAGCGTGCTGTGGCTCTTGGGAATCGGCATGAGCTGCCGTCCGTCCGACCATGGCGGAATCACGTGCATACGCGGCGTGTGGCGGGGTATGCCGTAGCGACGCGAGATCAGATCGGCCATGTCCCGGCCCAGCGCGATGATGGCGTCGGACTTCTCCAGCGTGAATCGAGTCAGTCGCGACATCACTCGACCCACGATCGACCGGGGCCGGAGTACTCCCATGGCCATTGCCGCATCGGGGTACAAGTCCATGACGTGATACACCAGTCGCACCCGGCCGCCGTCGCGACGTCTGCCGAAGATGCGCATGGCAACGCCGAGGAGCGAGATCATCGGTGGACTGGTGAGGGCCAGAATCACATCCGGCGAGGGCATTCGCCACATTTCCATGAACGCGGTGACGTAGAAGCTGAGAAAGTCGCTCATTCGGCCGATCAGGCTCTTCTTGCCATAGCGCGTCCCGCCCACGCGGCGGATTTCGATCCTCCCGATTTTCTCCCGCGCGCTGGCGTGGCTCTGGTCGGTGCCGTATATGTGGCGGGAGCAGACGGCCGTAACATCGTGGCCGTGCTGTTCCAGATCTTGTGCAAGATCCCACATGAGCTGCGCCGTGGCCGCCACTTCAGGGTAGAAGGTCTGGTTGAGAATCAGAACGTGCATGTGGTTCAGGCCCGATGTTTCTCAAACCACGCGATGGTCCGCGCCAGTCCATCTTCCAGCGAGGTCTGCGCGGTGAATCCTATCGCCTCTCTGGCCCTGGATACATCGAGGCACCGGCGCGGCTGGCCGTCGGGCTTGGTCGAGTCCCAGGCAATCTGGCCCCGGAAGTCGCAGAGCCTGGCGATGAGTTCGGTCAGGTCACGGATGGTGATCTCCCGGCCGCTGCCAAGGTTCATCGGTTCGGGGGAATCATACTGCTCCATGGTTCGCACGATCGCTTCGGCGCAGTCTTCAACGTAAAGAAACTCGCGACTGGCCGAGCCGGTGCCCCAGGCGGTAATGCCGGTGTCGCCTCGCTCCCTCGCTTCCACGCACTTGCGGATCAAAGCGGGAATGACATGGCTGGAATTGAGGTTGAAGTTGTCGCGCGGGCCATAGAGGTTCACCGGCAGCAGATAGACCGCATTCATCCCATACTGCTGGCGATACGCCTGGCACATCACCATCAGCGCCTTCTTGGCAACGCCATAGGGGGCGTTGGTCTCTTCCGGATATCCGTTCCAAAGATCGGTTTCCCGAAAGGGAACGGGCGTCATTTTCGGATAGGCGCAGATGGTTCCGACCTGCACGAATTTCTTGATCCCGTGCTTGCGCGCGCCCTCGATCAGATGCAGCCCCATCGCCATGTTGGCGTAGAAAAACCGACCGGGATTCTCGCGGTTGGCGCCGATCCCGCCGACCTCGGCCGCAAGGTGCAGTACCACATCAGGCTTGAGATCCAGATACAGGCGATGCGTGTGGTTCTGGTCTGTAAGATCATAATCGCGGCTGCGGACGACCGCGACGTTGCGATAGCCGTGCTCGGCCAGTTTCTCGGTGACAAAGCTGCCGAGAAACCCGGCGCCGCCGGTGACAAGGATCCGGTCAGTTCGGCCAATGTTCATATCCTTCCCTTCGGGCTAGGCGCTGATTCGCATGCGAAACTGGCCCGCGCCGGGCCCACCCGCCCCTCGTCCGTGGTCGCGCAGCAGCTTTTCCTGTCTGGCAATTTCCAGGTCCGATTCCACCATCATCTTCACCAGATCCTTAAACAGCACGGTCGGCGTCCAACCGAGTTTATCGCGGGCCTTGGACGGATTGCCCAGGAGCAGGTCCACCTCGGACGGCCGCAGGTATCGTTTGTCGATCTCGACATGCTTCTGCCAGTCCAGGCCGAGATGATTGAAGGCTTGCTCGATGAACTCGCGGACACTGTGCGTCTCGCCGGTGGCTATGACAAAATCATCGGGTTCAGCTTGTTGCAGCATGAGCCACATCGCCTGCACATAGTCGCCTGCGCATCCCCAGTCGCGTTTGGCGTCGAGATTGCCCATAAAGAGCTTGTCTTGCAGACCAAGGGCGATACGCGTGGCGGCGCGGGTGATTTTGCGCGTGACAAACGTCTCGCCGCGGCGGGGGCTTTCATGGTTGAACAGGATTCCATTGCAGGCGAACATTCCGTATGCCTCGCGATAGTTCACGGTCTGCCAGTAGCTATAGACCTTGGCGCAGGCATAGGGGCTGCGAGGGTGGAACGGCGTGGTCTCGCTCTGCGGCGTTTCACGCACCTTGCCGAACATCTCGCTGCTCGACGCCTGGTACAATCGTGTCGGCAGTTTCGTATCGCGTACCGCCTCCAGCAGGTTGATCGTGCCCAGTGCATCCACCTGTACCGTGTACACCGGTTGGTCGAAGCTCACGCGAACGTGGGACTGCGCTCCGAGGTTGTACACCTCATGAGGTTGCACCTTGGTCAGGACATCGCGCAAGCCGGGTCCGTCCGACAGGTCGCCGTAGTGCAGAAACAACCTCGCGTCCGGATCGTGCGGATCGCGATAAAGATGCTCAATCCGGTCGGTGTTGAACGTGCTGCTCCGGCGGATCAGTCCATGCACTTCATAGCCCTTGCCCAGCAGGAACTCGGCCAGATACGACCCATCCTGACCGGTGATGCCCGTAATCAGTGCCCGACGCGTGTTCTCAGATTGCATGCGGCTCCCGTTAAACAATGTAAATACTCAACTTAGGATATCGGTCCCGATTCCGGCAGCCTTGAACGATTTGACTTACGTTGACGTTGATCCTTCGAGTATAATCTTAGGCAACCACAACCCGGAGACCGCACATGCGCATCCTCACATCAGTCACGTTTGCGGCCGTCGCTGCCTGTTTCTCTCTCACGGCAGAGTCTCAACCCTTCTATAACGGTGGCGGCGTCGCGCTTTACAATCCGATTGTGGACACGGTTGTTTCCGGAACACGTCTTGTGGTCTCGCCGACGGTCTCCGCCGACCGGAAGTATGTTACCCTTTCCACGGTCGCCCAGGCATCGCAGGTTATTAAGATTGAGAGTTTTCCGTTTTTCGGGATTAACAATGCCTTTGCGGGTGGTGCCGGTCTGCCTCCGGCCGATAATGACGATGCTCGCCCGACAACTCGCCCGTTATGGAATCGCCAACAGGCGGGGCTACTGTCCCGGCCGGGCATGACGTTCGTTGGAGCACCATAAATAGTTGTGAATTATGCAGTTCTGTCGGATCAGGCCGGCATCCTGTGCGTTGAATCCGAGGAAGGGCATAACACCACATTGATCCTACGCCGCCCTTGGATTCTGAAGGCGACAACCGACTTGGCCACGGTTCCGTCGGAAAGCGAGATAACATGAGCGAAGCTCAAACAAGCGGCGAGCAGCCGCAGGCGACCCCTGTGCAACCCCAGTCCAAACCACGTCGCCGCTGGTTTGTGCGCACGGCCGTCATCATCATCGTGTTGCTGGCGCTGTTCGTTATTCTGCTGCCGAGCATCGTCAGCATGGGCTGGGTGCGCTCTCTGGCATTGTCCAAGGTCAACGAGCAGCTCAACGGCGAAATCCTGGTCGACGACTGGTCGTTTGGCTGGTTCAGTGGCGCCAGGATTCGCAATGTCCGCATTGTTCAGGATGATGCGACCATTCTCGAAGTGGGGGAAGTGGCAACCGATCTGAATCTGTTCCGCATCCTTACAGGTCGCGGAATGCGTCTTGGCAAGACAACCGTGACCGATCTGGCGTTTGCGTTTGTCCGCTATCCGGACGGAACCAACAATTTCGCACGGCTGGCAAAGGTTCCCGCCGACCCGAACGCGCCCATGCCGGAGTTGCCCGCTGGTTTGAGCATGCAATTCTCGGGGAATCTGCGCGGTGTCATTGAGCAGAGACATGCCAATGGATCAAGCGAGACGGCCTATCTGGACCCGTCGGATATTTCGGCCTCCTTTTCGGATATCAATGCCGCGATCAATACTTCGATCAAGCTGGCTCTTCGCGCAGCGGATGGCCAGAGCGGGTCGTTTGTGGCCGAAGGGAAAATTCGTCTGTTCGACAAGGGACGCGTGGCTCTGGAAAAAATCGACGGCGACCTGACGGTCATAGTGAGTGGAATCGACCTTGGCATTGCCAATGCCTTTCTGCCGCCCGGATTGCCGGTGGATACGCTTTCGGGTCAGGCCGAAGGCAAGTTTGGCGTGACCGTTTCCGGGACGGATTCGGTCGTGGCGGAGGGTGGACTCAGCATCAACGATTTCTCGATGGCCGGACCGGCGCTGGGCAATGACGTGTACAAGAATCCAAGGATCACGCTGGCGTTGCCTCCGACAACGATCAGTCGGTCCGGCGCGGCCAGGGTCCGCATTGGTCGGTCCGGCAAGGCGGAGACGTTGATGCTGACGATCGAGAAGCATGGGTCGGTTGCGATTTCGGTCGACACGTCCCTGGACGCATTGTCCAATCTCGCGGCCAATAAAGCGCCGGGTGACACCGGCGAGCTTGGATTACAAGTGAATCTGGACTTGGCCGCCGTGGCCAATCAGATTCCTCACGCGCTGCGTCTGCGCGAGGGATTGCGGCTGACGGGAGGAACCTTGGAGAATCGCATCCAGGTGAATCTGGCGAAAGACAAGGCCACGTTCAGTCAGAACAACTCGATCAAAGGGCTCGTTGGCGAGATTGACGGCAAGAGTGTCTCGGCGCAAGCTGTCTCTGTCGTCATCTCGGCCGACAATTTCGGTGGTGGCGGGGCAATTCCCGATCTTCGCAATATCGCCATCGACATCGGTTCGGGGTTTGCCACGGCCAAAGGTGGCGGTGAAAACCTCTCCCGGCTGAGGCTGACCGGCAACGTCAAACTTGCCGATCTCGCTTCCCAGCTTGGCCAGTTCATCGATCTCGCCGGCATGGGCATCGCATCCTTGTCGGGCGATGCGGATTTCAACCTCATCACCTCCACCGATCCGGCCAAGCCCTCAAGTCCAACCACTCTCGATGCCACGCTTACCACCACGAAACTTACGGCATTACGTGTCAATCCTGGCGGACAACCGCTTCCGTTGTTGAGCAACTTCGATTCCACATCCAAGTTGGCGGCCACCTTCTCACAGAGTGAAAGCGGGCAAGTTGTTCAGGTTACATCGCTTAACCTCAGCAACTCGGCCGGACTACCGACCATTGCGAAGGATCCGGCCACTCCGTTTACCATCAACCTGCCTGTCAAGGGCCCCCCTTCGATTACCGGAAAGCTCACTATCGAGGGCAACATGGTGAGCATCGGCGACTTCCTCGCCGGGTTGAGCGGGCCTACAACGCAACCGCCAGCCGCGAAGATCACGGGTGGCTCGCTGGCGGCCACCCTGGAGCTTGGTCGGTCCGGCGGAGTAACGAACATCGCACTCGGCGGCGGCATCAACGGCCTCTCGGTGACACTGCCGGGCCAACCCATCCGCAACGAGACCGTGCGGTTCGCCGTCGCCGCCAATGTCAACGATGCGCTCACGGCAATCTCGGTCCCATCGCTGGACCTCAAGAGTTCGTTTGCCACGGCCGTGATCGAGCAGCCGATCGCCATCACACTTGGCGGTCTCCCCGGCGGCAGCGCCACGGGAGCCATCGTCATTCAAGGGCAGGTCAAGCCGATCATGGCGATCGCCGAATCGCTGCAACTCGCCGCACCAAACTCTCTTGTGAACTACGGCGGCAACTTTGTCATCAACAAGAAGTTCAGCACCAGCGGAAATCAGTTGGTGGCCGCGGTGCGGATGGTGGTCAACGATTTCACTGTGGGCGATCCGGCCAGACCGTCGTTCAAAGAGGCCGCCCTTCAGATCGCCGGCAGCCTGCGTCTCGATCAGTCCGCGAAGTCTGTTGATATTCAGCGGCTGTCGCTCGAGATGACCCAGACGAAGGCTGTTTCGCTTGCACTGTCCGGGAAGATTCAGCAGTACGACACCCAGGGCCGGTTCGATGGGATGGTCCTGACGCTGGGCTACGACCTTGCTGCCGGGTACAACGCCGTTCGTCCCCTGCTTCAGGCGGGCGCGGTCACGCCCGAGCAGCGCAAACTCTTCGACGACCTCAAAGTCGCCGGTGTCCGCCGAGACATCAAGATACCGATTACCGGCCGCTATCCCCTCAACGATCCCGCCGCCTTGAAATTCGTCCTCGCCCAAGCGGTGGTGGGCTTCGACCAGGTCGAGTATCAGGGCATGGACATCCGCAATTACGACCTGCCCGTTTCCCTGGCCGACGGCAAGCTGCGCACCATCTACGCCGACAAGGAGGGCGATGCCCGCTTTGCCAAGCCCGGGCAGGCCAACGACGGCACAATCGATCTTTCCGGCTGGGAACTGTCTCTGATCGAGAGGCCCATGCGGCTGAGTTGTATGCGAGAGAACTACACGTTGCTGAACAAGGTCAACATTCAGGAGAAATCTCTGGCGCATTTCCTCGGTTCGATCTCGCCGATCTTCTACGGCACCAGCAAAGCCAAAGGGATCATGAACGTCACGGTGTTGCAGGTGAGGAACCTGCCGCTTGACGCGAGCATTCTCCAGGATCGGAACGATCCAAACTCCATTGCCAAGGCCGCTTTCAGCATTACCGACATGGGGATCAAGGCGCCTTTCGTCGATCTGCTGGCGGCCCAGCTCGGACTCAAGACTCAGGATGGAATGGTGCCCATGCAGTTGCACGATGGCGCCGTGGCCTTGGCGGACGGCGTCGTCGATTCGACCATGAAACTGGACATTGGCGGGCAAACCCTCAGTGCTGAGAAGGCTGTCATCAGCTTGTCTGACAAGAAGATTCTGGCCATGTACATGGGGATTCCCAAGACCATGCTGCCCGAAGCCGCCCGCCAGGACTTCTTCAAGGACGTCATTGTGGTTCCGGTCGCAGGCACACTTGGTTCCCCCAGCTTCAACATTGTCGAAGCGGCCACCCGATCGGTCGATCCGGCGGCGCTTGTCACCGGCTTGCTCACGGGCCGGCGGTCCAAGAGCACCAACCTGCTCGGCGACGGGCTGGGGGGACTGGTTGGCAAGGGTCAATCCGATTCAAAATCAGTCGCATCACCCACGGCCGCACCCAAGGCGGTTCAGTCGGGCGCTGGCAAGACCGCGCCCAAGGCCATCCCGAAACCAATCGCTCCAACCGCCAAGCCGACGGCAAAGAAAGAGCCGATTGCGGATCCCAGGCAACCGGCCATCAAGTCCGCGCCGCCGTCCGTTGTCCATCCGGCTACCCAGCCGACAACCCGGCCTGTCACCACCGCCAAGACTCGCCCCGCACCTGTGCGCAAGTGAGCTGGAGACGCCATGATGAGGACATCCAATTGGATCATGCTGTGGGTTTGCTGCTTCCCTGCTGGCATATACGCGGCGGCGGCCACGCCGGGCGATGCCATGTTGGAGCGGTATTTCCAGGCCGAGACGGCCAGGCTGTCGCAACGTTGCCTGGTGGAGATCAAAACGGCGGCCGACTGGAGGCGGCTTGCCCCGGAATACCGACAGCAACTTGCGGAGATGCTCGGGCTGTGGCCGATGCCGCCCAAGACGGACCTGAAAGTCGTGATCACGGGCAAGGTGGATCATCCGGACTTCACCGTCGAAAAGCTGCATTTTCAGTCGCGGCCGGGCTTGTATGTGACGGCCAACCTCTATGTGCCCAGGAACCTGAGGGCGCCGGTCCCTGCCATCCTGTATGTGTGCGGCCACTCTCAGGTGAAGAAGGACGGTGTCGCATACGGCGCCAAGGCGGCCTACCAGCATCACGGGGCGTGGTTTGCCCGGAATGGTTATGTGTGTCTTATTCCCGATACGCTGGTCAATGGCGAGATCGAAGGCACCCACCACGGACTGTACAGGTTCAATCGCTGGTGGTGGGCCAGTCGAGGATATACCCCGGCGGGCGTTGAGGCGTGGAACGGAATCCGCTGCATCGACTACCTTCAGAGTCGGCCGGAAGTTGACCCTCGGAGGATCGGGATGACCGGGCGATCGGGCGGGGGCGCTTACACATGGTGGACGGCGGCGCTGGACGAGCGTGTGGCGGTGGCGGTGCCTGTGGCCGGGATCACCGACATGCGAAACCAGGTGGTGGACGGGGTGATTGAAGGCCATTGCGACTGCATGTTCATGGTCAATACCTATCGCTGGGATTTCGCCCAGGTGGCGGCGTTGATCTCGCCTCGCCCGATGCTGCTATCCAACACGGACAAGGACACGATCTTTCCGCTGGACGGTGTTGTGCGGCTGCACTCGCAGGTTCGGGACATTTATCAACTGCAGGACGCGGGGGCAAAACTCGGGTTGCTGATCACTGAGGGTCCGCACAAAGACACGCAGGACTTGCAGGTGCCGGCATTCAGATGGTTCAACCGATTCCTGAAGCAGGAAGAGGGCCCGCTCAAGGACGCCGCCGCGGAGAAGTTGTTCGAGCCGGAGCAACTGAAGGTGTTTGCCGGCCGGGAATTGCCGGCCGACCAGATCAACACAAGGATCGACGAGTCCTTTGTCCCGGCGGCGTCGCTGCCGCCATTGCCAACGTCGGCACAGGCATGGAGCGGGCGGCGGGATGAGTGGATGGCTCAGCTTCGCGGCAAGACCTTTGGAGGCTGGCCGAGCGCAGCGCCCGCCCCGGAGTTGCGCCCGCTTTTCACGGCAAAGGGCGAGGGCATCGAATTCAGCGGGCATGAGTTTGTTTCGCAGGAAGGAGTGCGGCTGCGGTTTTACCTGACCCGTATCGCGGATCAGAAGCCGATTACGCGGGTTGTGATTCGTGTGCTCGATCAGGCTGCGTGGGAGCAATGGCTGGCGGCAAGGAAGGTTGCATTCGCCCAGCAGATTGCGGAGGAACTGCAAGTTGCACCGACGACGAGGCCCGCGCAGTACGCGGATGAACTGCTGAAACTGCCGGCGGGCGAGGGCGTTGCAACGATCTGGTTTGCGCCCCGCGGTATCGGGATGACGGCATGGAACGCGGACCAGCGCAAGCAGACGCACGTTCTGCGGAGGTTCACACTTCTGGGCCAGACCTTGGATGGGATGCGCGTCTGGGATACGCGGCGGGTCATCGAAGTCTCACGGCAGTTGCTTGGGAAGGATGTTCCGGTGCGAATTCAAGCCAGGGCCCAGTTGGCGGCCGTGGCCCTTTACGCGGCGCTGTTTGAACCGCCGGTCGCGGGCCTTGAACTGACGGCGTTGCCGGCATCGCATCAGGATGGTCCGGCGATGCTGAACATACTCAAGACACTGGACTTGCCGGTTGCCGTGGCCCTGGCGGCGGAACGCTGTCAGGTGCGTTTGCTCGATGCTCAGGGCGATCAGTGGAGCTATCCTCAGGCAGTGGCCAGCGTTCTGGGCTGGCCCGCGGACAGAGTCCAAGTCGTTCCGGCCAAGCCATAGTCCCATCTGGCCGGCGCCGCGGCGCAGGGATGGTTCAGCCCGCTGGCAGTCATGGTTTGGATTCAAGCCAGCCGAGCGAGGTCAGGAACTTATCGGCTTCCGACAGGGTCCGACTGAGCCACGGCTCCTTGTTGAAGAAACCGTGGGTCTGCCCTTCGTATAAGCTCACTTCGCATCGCACTCGAACCGCTTCCATGTTCGACTTGAATCGTTCGACGACTCTCGCCGGGATCAATTTGTCCTGCGTGCCAAGAAAGACAATTGCGGGCGGGTCATCGGGAGTGATGTTGTGCGCGGGCGAGAACTCTTTGAAGCGGTTGCCCACACGACCACCGCCCCAGCCGTTTTCCGGGCCGTTGTCGAAGACGGGATTGAATAGCACCAGCGCGTTGGCTTTGGCAGACACCCTCAGATCATCCTGCGGGTCGTCCTTTCCTTCGACCATTCCGACAAAGGCCGCGAGATGTCCCCCGGCCGATCCCCCGGCGGCTGCGATGCGGGCCGGGTCAATGCCCAGATCGTTCGCGTGTGATCGCACCCAGCGCATGGCGGATTTGGCGTCCTGAATGCAGACAAGCGGCGGGTCGTTCTTGTTGGCCTTGAGAAGCCGGTACTGAACCTGGACACATACCATGCCACGTCCCGCCAGGCGAGAGGACTGCTCGTTGAACTGCGCCGGTGTGCCACTCACCCATCCGCCACCGTGGAAGAACACCATCGCCGGCCGCTTGTCGGCGGCCTTCCAGTCAGCGGGTTTCACGATGTACAACTTCAACTCCTGGCCGTCGACGGTCTTGTATACGGTCGGAGTGCCGGTCACTTCGGCGGCAGGCGCATTTCCGGCCAACGCCAGAGTTGGAGGGGGGACGCTCGCCCAGGCGAGAATCAAAGCGACTCCCGTGACGATGTTCAACTGTCCAAAACACATAACGCGTCTCCTCTCATGGCGAAGGAATGACCTGGAACTCCTGAAACGCCGTGTTCTCGCCGCCGGCATTGCTGGTGACGGGGACGATCGACCATACCAGCCAGCGATAGGAGCCGAGCGGCTTGCCGTTGCTCTGACGAATGCTTGTGGCAACGAAATCGGCCCGGGCGGTCCTGTTCGTATCCACTTCGGCGAGGGCGGTGAACAGCCTTGCGTCCTCGACCTTCCAGCCGGGGTCGGTGTCGGAACCGCTTGCATACAGCACAAAGCGCTGACGGCCGCGGTTCTTGTTCTGGTTGAAGGAAAAGGTGTTGACCTGGGCGATGGACTGGGAAGCGCCGAGGTCAAGCTTGTACAGGCCGTTTTGTACGCCATTGCCGTAAACCGGCCCATAATTCCTGGCCAGTCTTCCGTCGAGGAGCACGGCGAGCGGCTCGTCCAGAGTCTTCGATGCGGACGAGATCTTCCCCGCAAGTATGGCCGGGGCTGCCTTCAGTGGAATGGAGCTGAAATCCGGCGAGGGTTGTTCCTCGTACAGGACATACGCATAGTCGGCAACCTCGACCGTCAATTGGCTCTGCTTCCGGGAAACAGTCAATGCGAGTTTCCTGCCCGCTGCGCTGTCGCACATGCGCCGCATGTCGGCCATGGTCATGGTCTGCGTGTCGTTACAGGCGAGGATCACGTCGTCTCTCTGCAGGCCCGCTCTGGCAGCGAGGCTGTTGGCGGGGACATCGACGAGCAATACGCCAGACTCACCCGGCAGACCATAGGCCGAACGGTCGCCGAGCCCGGTGATGTCGCGCACGCGGGCCTGAAACAGGCAGCCTGCTTGTCTGGATGCGATCTTGGCCGGTTAGGCGGCATTGGTGGGGGCGAAGACGGTGAAGGGGCCGGGGCCCTTGAGCGT
>CAYSSA010000091.1:0-598 GCA_964433485.1 uncultured Tepidisphaeraceae bacterium
AGCGGTCGGGCCCTGATGATCAATGGCGTGAGCGACCACATTCATATGCTGGTCGCGATCCCGGCGACGATGGCGGTCGCTGAGTTCGTCCGTACGGTGAAGGCCAACGCATCGAAGTGGGTCCACGAGCAGTGGCCCGAACGAGCCGGGTTCGCATGGCAGACCGGATACGCCGCATTCAGCGTGAGTATGTCGGCGTGTGAGGATGTGAAGGCGTACATCGCCAGTCAGGAGGAGCATCACCGCAAACGGTCGTTCAAGGACGAGTTTGTGGCGTTCCTCAAGCGGCATGGCTTGCAGTATGACGAGCGGTACATATGGACGTGAGCCCCGCATGGGCATTTGTGAATGGTAGCCCCGTCAGGGGCGACAGATATCAGCCCGCGGCGTAAGCCGTGGGGATTGGAACGAGTTGAGAATTCAGCCCCGTAGGGGCGAAAGATGGCAGCCCATGGCGTGAGCCATGGGGAAATAGGACGCAAGGAAATCGATTCCCGTCGGAGCGACACAGTTTCTGTCGCCCCTACGGGGCTGACGAAGAAGAAATGTTGGTGGTCGTCGCACGTGAACCCACGGCTTGCGCCGTGGGCTGACTTAT
>CAYSSA010000091.1:608-1662 GCA_964433485.1 uncultured Tepidisphaeraceae bacterium
CCAACGGGGCTGAATTCGCCGCAACCGAGAATACCTATGACCGTGACTCTCAAACCCGAACCCGCCACCAACTCGAGCACTTCTGTGTTCGAGCCGAAGATCGTGGCGTTTGTCTGTAAGTGGTGTACCTATGCCGGCGCGGATCTGGCCGGAACGAGCCGGCAGGTCTATCCGCCGAACGTCCGCGCGCTGATGCTTCCCTGCACCGGGCGCATAGACGTGAATTTTGTGCTGCGGGCGTTTCTGCAAGGCGCGGATGGCGTGATCGTCAGTGGCTGCCATCCGGGCGACTGCCACTATACGGCGGGAAACTTCCGTGCCCGTCGGCGATGGATACTGTTCCGCGACCTGCTTGATACGCTGGGCGTCGACCTGCGTCGCGTGGACATGGCTTGGATTTCCGCGGCCGAAGGCGCCAAGTGGGTCAAGACCATCACCGCTTTTACGGACAAGATTCGCGGGCTTGGGCCGTATGAGGCCATGCAAAAAGTCGCCCAGGATCGTTCGCCCGAGACGATTCTGCCGGTGGACATCGCGCTGTCGTACTATAGCGGGGAGGAGAATCCGGCTGAGACGATTGATCCGAAGCTTGTCGAGGCTGTGAACGACGCCATCGTCGCCGGCAGGGTCAAGGTTGTCGTGGGCTGGGTGCGCAATACCACGCTGTCGCGGCCTCGTCCGGTTTGGATTGCAAGTGCCGAGGCCGCCAGGCTCATGACCGTTCCGGGCGACAGCGGGAACCTGGCCCGCATGATCAAGAATCCGCAACTTCGCCCCGTGGGCTCAATCGGGATCGTCGCCCGAACAAGCGAGATGCTGGCGCTGAACGTGCTGGTTCAGGAAGCGCAGATCGACCCGGCCAATGTGTTGATTTTCGCGGTCATGCCGGACGGGCGCTATCTCGGTATGATGGACATGGGGCAACTCGCGGCGTTTCTCGGCGAGCAGGTGAAGAGCGTCCCGGCCGATCAGCCGGCTGGCTTTTCTCCGGAGACGTTCCAACTGCTGGATGAACTGATGGCCAAGACGCCCGCCGAGCGCTGGCAGTTCTGGG
>CAYSSA010000091.1:1674-17326 GCA_964433485.1 uncultured Tepidisphaeraceae bacterium
AGCAGTCGGCCAAGTGTCTGCGGTGCTATGCCTGTCGCGGATCCTGCCCGATGTGCAACTGCGATCAGTGCTTTGCGGAGAAGAATCAGCCGCAGTGGTTTCCGACGGCGGCCGACGGGCCGGGCAATTTTGCGTGGCAGGCATTTCGCGCGTTTCATCTGGCCGGGCGGTGTGTCGGATGTGGAGCGTGTCAGGATGCCTGCCCGGCGGGGATTCCGTTGAACGTGCTGGGGGCGGCGATGGCGCGCTCGGCGCTGAAACACTTTGGACATCGGGCCGGGCTGGATCCCAAGGCCGTGCCGCTGCAATCGGATTTTCGAGCGGACGACAAAGAGTCCTTCATTCTCTAAGCGACAAGGCAAAGCAATGGTTGGCGTAGCTGAAAAGATACAGGTACTGGATCGTGTGGTGCTTTCGCGGCAGGTGATCGAGCAGTGGCCGGCCGGTTTGATGGCGGCCGGTCGCCAGGTGGTGGCGCCTGTGATTGTCGATGGCGTTGTCGAATACCGCGTCCTGACGCCTCAGAAGGCCTCGCCCACGGGCTTGGGCAAAGGCATTGCCCGCATGAGTCCCAAGGGGGCGTGGTTCCCGCGCACCGAGACGGTGCTGCGCGTGCAGCGCAAGGATGGGCAGCAGTGGACCATCAACGACCCAAAACGGGAGTTCCCGTGGGTCGTGATTTTCGGCGCCCGGCCGTGCGACGCGGCCGCCCCGGAGATACTCGCTCCGCTGTTCGGCTGGGATTTTCATGACGCATTCTTTGAAGAGCGGATGAAAAAGATCTCGTTCGTGGTCATGGGATGCCGGTCGGCGGTTGATGCGGCCTGTTTTTGCACGTCGGTGGGGATCGATCCGTCCGGCAAAGGTGCCGGCGATGTCGTTCTGACGGAATTGGATGATGGTGGATATCTGGCCGAGGCACGCACGGAAGCCGGTCGGCAACTGCTCGCGGTGATTCCGGATGGCCTGTGCGGGCAGGCGGCCGAACCGGCCGACCTGGAGGCGCTGCGAGAGAAGTCGCGACAGAGCATCGCCAGGAAATTTGACCCCGAGTCTGTGCGGACCGCATTGGCCAAGCGGTTCACCGATCCAATGTGGCAGCAGGCGGCCCAGTCCTGCCTGGCGTGCGGTACGTGTGCGTATGTATGCCCGACGTGTCACTGCTTCGATCTTCAGGATGAGATGAGCGGGAAGAACGGCATACGCCAGAAAAACTGGGATGCATGCGCGTTTCCGCTGTTTACCTTGCATACATCAGGCCATAACCCCCGCCCCGACCAGCCCAGTCGCTGGCGGCAGCGGTTGTCGCACAAGTTCCGTTATTATCCTGAGAAATTCGGGCATGTGCTGTGCACGGGTTGCGGGCGGTGCATTCGCCTCTGCCCGGCCGGCATGGACCTGTTGGCCGACTTGCAGGAACTGGCCAAAGTGCCGCCGGCGCCGGCGGAATCCGAGGCAGTGCCGGGGTTCTCGCCGGCCGAGTCCGCGCAGCAGCTTGGCGTCCAGGAATCGCCGGCGGCGCCCGGTCCCGTTCCCGGCATCCTTGCCAGGACGGCCGAGGCATCAGCGAACATCTATCGTCCCTACCTGATGCGTGTGGCTATGGTCCGGGATGAGACGCCGGACGTGCGTACGCTGCGTCTGGAATTTGCCGACTCGAAGGAAGCGGAATCGTTCGATTTCCGCGTAGGCCAATTCGGGCTCTACAACGCCATGGGCGAGGGCGAAAGCACCTTCTGCATCGCCAGCAGTTCAACGCGCAAGGGATACATCGAATGCACGTTTCGCCAGGCCGGCCGGGTGACGCGCGCTCTGCGCCGCCTGGGGGTGGGCGACAGCGTCGGATTCCGCGGGCCCTATGGCAACAGCTTTCCCGTGGAAAGCTGGAAGGGCAAAAATCTGTTGTTTGTGGCCGGAGGCATCGCCCTCCCGCCGATGCGGAGCGTGATTCAGTATTGCCTGGACAATCGCGGGGACTACGGAGACGTAACAATAGTCTACGGCGCCCGCACCTGGGCGGATCATGTGTACAAGGATGAACTGGCCGAATGGGAAGCCCGGCCGGACGTGAATCTCTGGCTCTGCATCGACTGGAAAGCTGGCCCCGGCGGACTCATCGAAGAAGCCGCAATGGACGGATGGCATCCGTTGAATATGAAGAACCCGGCCGCAAGCAAACTCGACCCAAGTCACCCCCGCAGCACCGGCTTCGTCCCCCAGCTTGTGGAGGCGGTCAATCCTTCACCGGACAACCGCATCGCAATCCTCTGCGGTCCACCGATCATGATCAAGTTCACGCTGGCGAGCCTGAAGAAGATTGGCTACCAGAGCGAAAACGTCTTCACCACGCTGGAAAACCGCATGAAATGCGGCCTGGGCAAATGTGGCCGCTGCAATGTCGGCCCGGTGTATGTGTGCAAGGAAGGCCCGGTGTTCACGGCCAGGCAGGTGGAGATGCTGCCCCCGGAGTTGTAGGGAGACCTTCCCCATTAACGGTGGGCGCGTGACACCTGCGTTCATTGACGCCAGGGTATTCCCGGTCCGGAGTCAGCAATTGATTCGAATACCCAACGGTCAAATTCGGGACGCGGGTGGGGCTTTGATAATCCATGATTACCGACGTGTTCTGCTCGCGCTGCGCGACCGGTTTCGCCAACCTCTGAAATGTACTTTTTTACCCCAGACCCTCCCGGACGCTGGCCGCGCAAGACCCCGGGCCTTCCGGGGATCGGTGATCCGCGAGCGGCGATCATTATTCCCGAGCGATGACTGTTTTGAATGTGCCCGGGCATTATGGGCGAACAGAGGGCAACCACCGCGGCATCAGGTCCTTGGCGGGCGGTGGCAACGACATCGTGTCAGAATCCGCGCTGGGCCAGTTCCACGGCCTTGAGCAGGGCTCGGGCCTTGTTCATGGTTTCTTCGTATTCACCGGCGGGAACGGAATCGGCGACAACTCCAGCTCCAACCTGGATGTCATATGTTCCGGGCGTGTAGACGATGGTGCGCGGGGCGATGCACATGGCCATGTTGCCCGAGTAGTCGAGATAACCGGCCGCGCCGCCGTAGGGGCCGCGCCGCGTGGGTTCGAGTTGGTCGATGATCTGCATGGCGCGAATTTTCGGAGCGCCGCTGACCGTTCCCACCGGCAGACTCACCCGCAGGGCATCCAGTGCCGTGTATTGGTCGTCGAGCGTGCCGGTGACATTGGTCGTGATGTGCATCACATGGCTGTAACGTTCAACCGCCAGAACGTCGCCCAATTTCACTGTGCCCACTTTGGCAACCCGGCCGATGTCGTTGCGGTGCAGGTCCACGAGCATAATGTGCTCGGCCCGTTCCTTGGGATCGGCCAGCAGCTCCTTCTCCAGCGCCAGGTCCTCGGCCTCGGTGGCGCCGCGTCGTCGGGTTCCGGCCAAGGGGCGGCTGGTCACCTGTCGGTCGATGACCTGGCAGAGGATCTCCGGACTGGCGCCGATCAGAGTGCAGGCCGGACTGCGCAGATAGAACATGAACGGCGAAGGATTGATGATCCGCAGTGCCCGATAGACATCGAACGGCTGCGCCGTGCCGCGGGCGCGCAGTCGCTGGCTGGGCACGAACTGAAATATGTCGCCGGCCCGGATGTATTCCTTGCCGCTTTCGACGGCCTTCTCAAACTCGCATTGGGTGAAATTGCTTTCAAACGGCAGAGTGGCCGGGCCGGAAACGTCGATCTCACCAGGCCGAAACTGCGGGGTCTGACTGAGTTGCCTGACGACGGCGTCGACTCGTTCACATGCCTCGACGTAGGCCCGGGCGGCTCCGCCTCGGGACACGTCGGCGTTGGCAATGACCCGGATGGTCTTGTCCACCTGGTCGAATACGACCAGCGTTTCGTACAGACCCAGAAGCAGGTCCGGCAGGTTGCGGTCGTCCCTGGGCGGATGGGGCAGGGATTCGCCCTCGTAGTAGCGGATGGTGTCGTAGCCCGCGTAGCCGACGAGGCCACCTGTGAAGGCGGGCAGTCGGGGATCGCGATAGAACTTGCGGTCGCCGATGACCTGCTGAAGATCGGCCAGAGGATCGGATGTGCGGAAGGCTCGCTCCACCTGCCCACGGCGGGAGATCCGGGCCTGGCCGTCCTTGACCTCATACACCGCGACGGGTGAGGTGGCGATGAAGCTGTAGCGCCCGATCTTCTCGTTGCCGATGACGCTTTCGAGCAGGAATGCGTGATCCTGGCCGCTGGCCAGAAGCTCGAAGGCGGTGACCGGCGTCAGATGGTCCGACAGAAGCTGGCGGTAGACCGGAACGAGCTGGTGGCGCGCTGCGATGGCGGTGAACTGCTCGAGGTCGGGAAAGTATCGCGGCATAAGGCGAGAATTGTAATCGACGCGCTACAGTAATCCACACGATGCGGCGTCCGGTCTATCTCCAGTGGGGGATTGCAAGTTGTTCCCGCATCCAGGCGGCACGGTTGGTGGTGATGCTGTCGACGCCGCAGGCGATCAGTCGTTTGGCGTCGTCGGGTGAGTCGACGGTCCAGACATTCAGCAGCAGCCCGGCGGCTTTCACTCCGGCGACGAACGCCTTGTCCACCGGCTTTTGTGCCTGAATACACAGGCCGTCCGCGCGTATTTCGCGTGCTGTTGCCAGCAGTTGATCGAGCGTTGGGGACCAGGCGCCGGTATCTTTGTCCTGTTTCAGGCCGGAGATCCAGAAAGCCTTTTGCCGGGGCAGGGTCTTCTTGACTTCGGCTATGACGGCCGCCTTGAAACTGATGACAACGAACTGATTGGCGGGCTTGCCGCAGGATTCGATGGCCTTGCGCAGGGCGGGCACGGCTTCCGGTCCAGCCTTGACTTCGATCAGCAGGTTTCTCCCTGCGGGAACCTCCGCGAGCACCTGTTCGAGCGAGGGGATGCGCTGACCGGCCCATTTGGGGTCTTTCCACCGGCCGACATCGACGGCCTGAAGCTGTTCGAAGGTCGAGTCTTTGACAACCAGCGCACGGTCGCCCGTGCGTTTGGTGTCCGCGTCGTGGATGACGGCCAGCCTGCCATCGGAGGTGAGGTGAACGTCAATTTCCGCCGTCTGGGAGCCGAGCGACCAGGCCAGATTCACTGCGGCGAGGGTATTCTCCGGGGCCAGGTGCGATTCGCCGCGATGGGCGATGATCAGTGGCTCTGCGGCGGCGACGGACAGGGCGATGGACATAAGCACGAGCAGAGTGACACGCTGCATTGCAATGCTCTCCTTCTTGACAAGATGCCGCAAGGTGGTGGCTTTGCGTCATGCTCAGGCGTCCGCGGCGGGCCGAACCACAACGCCGGTGATTCGGTCTATTTTGTCTCGGCCTTGCGCGAAGATCGGACCTGTCCGGGAAACAGCTCGCAGGTCTTCTTGACCTTGGGGGCGGCATATCGCTGAATGTAGGGGTGATCGGGGTTCTTGTCGGCGAAGTCCTGATGATAGTCCTCGGCCGGATAGAACGCCTTGAACGGCTCCAGGCTCGTGACGATGGGCTTCTCAAAGACTTTGGCCTCGGTCAGTTGCTGGATGTAGGCTTGCGCCACGCGCTTTTCCTCGTCGTCGGCGTAGAAGATAGCTGAGCGGTATTGGGTGCCGTGATCCGGTCCCTGCTGGTTGAGGGTGGTGGGGTTGTGCGTGTTGAAGAAGACTCGCAGCAACTGGCCGTAGGAGATCTTGGTCGGGTCGTAGGTGATGCGAATGACTTCGGCGTGGCCCGTGTCGCCCTCGCAGACCCGTTTGTAGTTGGCGGTTTCCCTGGCGCCGCCCGAATAGCCTGAGACGACGGACTTGACTCCTTTGAGTTCCTGGAAGACCGCTTCAGTACACCAGAAACAGCCGCCGGCGAAGATGGCGGCGCGTTCCGCGGCATCGCGAGGCGTCGCGATATCCTGTTTTGGTTGGGGCAGGGCGTCGGCGGCCTTTGCCCGGTGATCGCCGGAGGCGGCGGCCAATGCAAGAGACATGATGAGCACTCCTCTGAAGAATGGGCTGAGTTTGAGCATTTGCGTCATTTTAGGCGGGCTATTGGCGCAGCGACACTGTGGCGGTTCCCTTTGCGCGCGTGAGTTCGGCGACGACTTCCCTGCCATCGGCGGAGACTTTGTGTGTGCCGAAGAAGGCGCGGACTTCGACCGTTCCCTGGGCGTTGGCGCGGAGTCTGGCGCGGGTCCACCATTGACCATAGACCAGATCGCGGTAGGCGGTGGCCGCGGGCAGGGGAGTCCAGTCGCGTCTGTACAGCGAGCTGGCGGGAATCCAGTTGGCGCCTTCCCAGAAACCCCACATCAGGATTCCCTCCACACGAGGTTGGGCGAAGCAGATACGATAATAGTCCACAAGCGCCTTGGCCTTGGCCTTCTCTTCCTCATCGCTCAGTCGCAGGTTTCGGTCTTTGTAGAAGCGCGAGCGCTGTCCGGGCATATTGAACTCCGTGACCCGGATCGGCAGGTTGAACCGGGCGAGAGCATCGAGTGAATCTCGGAGTACCTTCGGATCGAAAGTATCGCCGTGCAGGTGACCCTGGACTCCGATGCCTCCGATGGGGACACCCTGGTCGATGAGGGATCGGATATGCCGCACATAGTCGTTCAGGCGAACGCCGGTCAGGATGTCGTAGTCGTTCAGATACAGCACCGCCCCGGGGTCGCCCTCTCGCACCCATTGGGCCATTTGCAGCGTGATCTTGTCGCCCAGCCGCTGCTCGTAGTAGTTGCCGTGGATCATTTCATTGTTCAGGTCATATTCCGCGAATCGACCCTTGTAGCGCCGGCCGACATCCAGAGCGCGATCCCGCAGGACCTGTCGCAGTTCGTCGTCGGGCAACTGCTTGAGCCAGCCCTGTACATAGTTCGGAGTACCCCAGAAGATGTTGTGTCCGCGCAGCGGGATGTGATGCTTATCGGTCCACTCCAGTATTGCGTCGACGACCGAGTAGTCGACCTTGCCGCGCTGGGGTTCCATGCTATGCCACTTCAGGGCGTTTTCGGTCACGGCGGCGTTGAAGTTGGCGAGGAACGTGGCGATGTATTTCTCCCGGTCCTGGCTGGGCATGCGCCCGTTGAACGCATGATTTGCCAGGGCCGCGCCAAACCAGAACTCGTGGCGGACCTGCTCCACGATGACCTCGGCGTTCGGCGCTGTCTGGACGATGAGGACGCCCTTGCGGTGCTGGTCGATCGCGGCATCGGACTCGCGGACGAGGTCCGGCTGGGCGGCCGCCCGCGGAGGCAGGCCAATCGCGCAGGCCGCCAACACCGCCAGGAGGCCGTATCGCATCAGGGCGCGGGGAAGCGAAGGTGAAGCATGGTCAGTCATGGTTGCCATCAATTCACCCTGAGCCGCGGTGCGTGTCAAGCCACGAGGCAATGTTCATTGGCCATGAACGGGCGTGGGCCGGCGAGGTAATAAGAGACGGTTCACTGCAACACATACTCAAGGAAAGGACAAGTGCCATGAAACGCCGACAATTCCTCGCAGTCTCCGCCGCCGCCCTGGCCGCTGTCGCGGCACATCCGGCCGTTCGAGCCGCCGAAGCTCCGGGCGAACAACAGGGGATCGAACTCCGAATCTATCATTTTGCCTCGGCGGAAAAGCAGAAGGCATTTGAGAAGTTCCTGGCCGAAGTCGCCATTCCGGCGTACAACCGCATCGGCATTCAGCCGGTCGGCGTGTTCAAGATGCTGGCCAGGGACAATACCAAGAGCCCGAAATTGGAAACGGATTCCACGGACCTTTATGTGTTGTTGCCGCATAAGTCGGCCGAGTCGCTGCTGACCATGGAAACGCGGCTTGCGGCCGATGAGGCGTATCAGAAGGCCGGGGCGCCGATTCTGATGTGTCCACAGAAGGATCCGGCCTACACGCGTTATGAGAGCACTCTGATGCTGGGTTTCACGCACTGTCCGACGGTTCAGCAGATTTCCAGGGCCGAGACGCGAATCCTTCAGTTGCGGATCTATGAAAGCCACAGTTCCGAGAAGGCCCTGAAGAAGATTCAGATGTTCAACGAGGGTGGCGAGATCGCCATCTTCAAGCGTTGTGGAATGCAACCGGTGTTCTTTGGTCAGGCGCTGGCAGGGGCCAAGCTGCCGAATCTGACGTATATGCTCTCGTTCGACAACGAGGAAGCGCAAAAGGCCGCATGGGGCAAGTTTGGCCAGGATCCCGACTGGAAGAAGATATCCAAGGACGATTACTACAAGGATACGGTGTCGAACATCACCAATCTGATCCTGCGGCCGGCGGCGGGATCGCAGATTTGAGTGTCAAGACGATGGGTTGCGAGTCAACCGATGGCGTGGACCTCGGTCACATCGCCTTCGCCCTGACAACATATTGCTCTCTTGGCGTGTCCGTCCCCGGTTGCGGAACGAGGATGAACTTGTCTGTTGCGACCGCGCCCAGTTCCCGGCCTTCAATGATGGTCAAGCCTTTGATGCGCCTGGGAAGCAGGGCGAAGATCGGCCGATAACCGCGCTGCACGCCATTGACGTTGATCGGTTTGAAACTGCCGGCCCCCAGTTTCGGGGTGATGGTGAGCGTCCACACGCCGTCTTTCTCGCTCAGGTCTTGTTCCCATGCCAGGGGTCCCGGAGCCATGCGCGCCTCCCACGCCGGATCGCCGTAGAAGGCCGTTACATCGCGGTCGTGCAGCAGCCCGGCGGCGTCCATGGTCGTGAGGCCCGCGGCGCGGGCGGCATCGCTCAGCCTGGTTCCGCGAGCGGTCTGGCCCGGCGCGGGTTCTTCCTTCGCCAGTTCGGGGAAGAACTTCCCCAGCCGGTGGATCAGCGCCTGTTGGTTTGCATAGTATGCCTCCGCGAGCGTGAACCGGCCGGGCTGCTCGACGAAATAATCCAGCCAACCCCAGCCCGCATAGCCGTACCACGTCGGCACGGTATACCCGGCCATCTGACAGACGCCTGCCGACTTCATCCAGGCCAGGGCCATGGCCTCCGGGCCGTCCACATGTCCCATCAGGCAGTTGCCGATCGGCAGGTAGACCTTCGGGTTGGGTGAGTTCACATCGTACTTCGCCCGCCGGGTGTCTTCTCCATAGAGCTGTCCGCCCTTGCATTTGAAGAAGCCGTTCTGATAGCGGAAGCCGATCATCCAGTCACGTTCCGTGGCATGGCCAGATGTCACGAACAGGTCCTGCCGATAGTCATTCAGCACGCCGACCAGCGCGGCCGTGGTGTCGTCCGGGCCCTTGAGTTGTCGGGGTTGGCCGCCTTTGTCCTTCCTCACCATACGGTTTTTCTGGAGTTCGCAATACCACACGCCCTCCTCGACCGCCGACATCGCCAGTTCGGTCCCCGCTCCCACTTTGCGCACCACCAGGGGCTTGTCCTGCCGGGCGATCCAAAGCGCGTTGGCGGCATCGTAGCCTGTCAGGATGCCCCAGATGCAGTCGGTGTAGGGATCATCGTCCAGCTTCCGGGTGATGCGGTTAACCTCGGCCACGAATGCCCGCCCGGCTTCCGCGGGCGTGGCCACGAAGCAGGCATATTTGGGATATACCTGACTCAAGCGGGGCAGGGCTTCAGTGACTTTGCCGTCGTAGACGATCACTTCGCCACCATGTTTGGCAACCAGCGCGGCTACGACCTGTTTCCATTGCGCATCGTCATGGGTGCCCTTGGAAACCACGACGGCGTACTGCGCGGCCAGTGTTGCCGTGGTCCAGAAGACCGTGAGGATTGCGAGAGATCGAATCATCTGGATTCCCTGAAGCATAGGGTTACTTGCCCGGCTCAAATGCCTGCAATTCGGCGCACGACGAAAATGCCTGCCTGGGATTATCGCCACAGGCGGGTTTGCCGATGACGCGGATTGCCAGTGCTTTCACCGGAGCGGCCAATTGCAGCACGAAGGAGTCTCCGTCCTTCAGCGTGGCAGGGCTGCTCGCCGTCGTTGCGGGATAATCCTTCAGTTCGCCGAGGGTCTGCCATGGGCCGTCCTTCTCGGTCTGAATCTGCACTCTCGGCCTGCCGGCGCTGGCGTCGAACCAGCCGCCGTCGTGGAACGTCTTCCCATGCAGATAGACGACGCGGGAAATGCTGACGGGGTCTGGCAGGGTGACGGCGTACCAGTCTTCGGCCGCCGGACGGTTATCGAAGGTCACGACGATTCCTTGAGGATCATCGTCGATAATCGAGCCGGGCAGGTTGCCCCGGCGAGAGCGGCTTTCCGTGCCGTCGAGCAGGACATTCCCGGCGCTTCCGGGTTTCCTGATGGGCAGCCAGACCTTGTAGGGTGTGCCGGTCTGGCCGGCGTCGGCAAATGGGATCAGCCGGATATCCATCGCCTGTCCAGTGCGGCGAACCAGGGCATTGGCGCGGAAAACACGCGCGCCGGGCCATGACCTGAGCTTTTCCGGCGCCGGTTCGGGAACGACGCCCAGCGAAGCCAGTTGCGAGTCAGGCACGGTGACGGTGTTTACCCTGGCGCTGTCGCTGCCCAGGGCAATCTCGTCGGCCGCCAGCACCAGCGGACCGTACAGGATGGCAATGCTGCCGGCGTTCTTATGGTCGCCGACGACCACGCGCGGTTCGAGCTTCAAAGCCAATTCGATCATGTCGCCGCCGCTCCATTCGCGATGGATGGCGACATATCCGTCGGCCGCGGGCTTGGAGTCGACGAACGCTCCATTGACCGCCAGGGAGGCTGTCTTGCACCAATGGGGGATGCGGACTTTGACGGCGAATGCCCTCTTCGTCGCCGGTTCGACGGCGATGCGGATGCGCTCCTCGGCCGGGTAGAGCGTGGAGACGGTCAGTTTCACGGCTGTCTGATCGCGCAAGCGGAGAGAGGCCTTGCCCGCGTCATACAGGTTGACGACGATGCCGTCGGAGTCGGTGCTGACGGCGAATGTGGGGATGAGGGACACGCCTCGCGGACCGCTGGAAAGGCAACAGTGTCCATCGAGTTTGGCGCTGTAGGGTTTCTTGCCTTCCATCTGTACGTAGTAGCCCCAGGCCGTTCCGTCGGGGCTTTGAGCGCCGAAAAGCTGGTTCAACACCACGCGCTCGAGCTGGTCGGCAAATCGCGCTTCGCCGGTGAGACGCAGCAACTGAGCATTGAATTGCAGCCAGGTGACGGTGACGCAGGTCTCGCCGACATTGGCGACATTGGGCAGATCGAAGTCGTCGTGGAACACCTCGTGGTAGCTCGATGCCCCGGTCAGGTAGAGCCGTTTGTCGACGATATCCTGCCAGGCGTTGAGGCAGGCATCGAGGATTCGCCGATCGCCGCCGACGGTGCGATAGTACTCGAGCGCGCCGTTGAGGCACGACAGCATTTCGTAGGCTTTGCCGTTGCCTACCTTGTCCACTCGCTTGAGCGTCAGCAGGGTGGAGACGATCTTCGGGCCGTTGGGCTGTTCCCAGGCGCGGAGGATGTACTTGCAGAAATCCAGGTAGCGGGCTTCGCCGGTCAGGCGATAGATCAGAGCCATCGGCTCCAGAACGCTTGTCGGCGCCATGCCGACATGGTGGCCGGCCTTCAGCAGGTCGCGCTTGCCGGGTTCATCGCCAAAGGTATCGCAGAGAAGGTCGGCCATCCTGCGGCAGGTGGTCAGCGGCGCCATGTTGCCCGTGTAGCGCATGTATGTGATCAGGCCGATCAGGTTGTACTTGTGCGCCCAGACGTCCCATTCCGTCCAGCGGTCCTTCTCCAGGTAGGTGCCCAGGTAGCCGTCGGCAAGCTGGCATTTGCACAATTCGACCACCGCGTCGTCAAGCTTCTTCCGCAGCGCGGCGTCGCCGGTGTAGACCCACGCGAGCGTGGCCGCGTGCAGCCACTTGCCGATATGCTCGCCATCCCAGGCCTGGCGGCCGGGCCGCTTGCGATAACCCTCGAGCAGGCGGTCGGTGTCGATCTTGACCATTCGTCCCTGCTCGTTGGCATCGAGCCTGCAGCCGATCCAGCCGGTGTACTTGAACTGGTCCGGGTGCTGGAAATCCTGCCGATCAGGGACGGCACAGGGAACCTTGTCGGCTACGGGCGCCGCCTCGGCTCCATGGCTGACCAACCAGGGGATCAGAAACAGGAGAGCGACGATCCTTGGCATGGGCTTTCTCCGGAATGAAGGGTGCGAACTCAACATAGATACCTGCGTGGAGCGCAGCGGTTGCAGTGATGCACCTGGACGGAATCCGTCACCCGCGGGCGCAATCCGCCAAGCGCCACGCATCCTCATGCGGTCGCCTCCGGACCCGAGGCGGGTGCGGCATCCACCGTGCGGACGGCATCGACGAATGCCCGCAGTTTCTCCGGCGACTTCTGGCGGAGTTGCTCTTCAACACCGCTGGAGACGTCCACCGCGAAGGGACGAATCCATCGCACGATTTGGCCCGCGTTCCCGGGATTCAAACCGCCCGCCAGGATCAGCGGAGGCAGGCCCGCAAACAGGCCGGAACTTTTGAAGTGAGCAATGGCCGCCCAGTCGTTCTCGACACCCGAGCCACCGGGAGCGGGCGTTGCGGTTTCCAGGACGATGCCGGCCAGAAGGGGACCAAGCACGTTAAGGTAGGCTGATCGCCATACCGCCAGAGTCTGTGGCAGAGCGGCATCCACGCGCAGCGCCTTGAGTGCGCGGACGTTCAGGTTCGCAAGTTGTGCCACGAAATCGGGCCTTTCGTGACCATGCAGTTGCACATAAGGCAGGTGCAGCCCGCGCACGGTTTGGGCGATCGTGTCCAGCGTCGCATCGACAAAAACGCCTACGGCCGGGACAAACGGCGGGACCACGCGCATGATCCGGCGGGCCTCTTCCAGCGGTAGATACCGCTTTGACGAGGGAACGAAGATCAGTCCCAGCGCATCGGCGCCGAATTCGCAGGCCATTTCGGCGTCCTGCGGTCGACAGATGGAACAGATTTTGATGCGCGTTCGCGGCATAATTCACCTCAGCGAAATTGTGTCCGCACGCCCAGTTGCCGCCGCAGATCGTCGAGAACTCTCATGGTCGTGATGCTGTGGTCCTCGGGCATGAACGAAGGTGCGCCTTCCAGCACGATGGCGGCGAAAGCATCAGCCTCGACGGCATACAAATCCTTGTCGGCCGAGATGATCCGCGATTCACACGGCGGCAGCGCCGGCCGCTGCGCGGCGCCATCCTGCTTCGGCGGAATGCCGCGGCGAATGTGAAATACGGCGTCACGCCCCGGCGGCTTCCAGGGCACGGGAATCTCGATGTAACCATCATCTCCGCAAATGTAGGCCGAGTTGTCCACCTGCACGGTCATCCCGCAGGTGAAACTCGCCACGACGCCCGATGGAAACACCAGTGTTCCGGCCGCGATGTCGTCCACGCCGTCGCGCAGGCGGCCGACGGCGTGGCACGAGCAGGGAGGCTCGCCCGCGATCAGTTGCGAGAAGGAGATGCAGTAGCAACCGATATCCATGAGCGCTCCGCCGGCGAGTTCGGGCGAAAAGCGGATGTTGCCGTCAATCCTGCGGGTGCAATAGCAGAAACTCGAGCGGATCAGCTTGATCTGGCCAATGATGCCTGAGTGTGCGGCCGAAACAACGGCGCGTGTGAGGGGATGAGCCCGGTACATGAAGGCTTCCACGAGCACGCGATCGGCCTGTCGGGCCGCGGCGAACATCTCCGCCGCCTCGTCGGCGTTGGCGGCCAGGGGCTTTTCGCACAGAACATGCTTGCCGGCGCGCAAACATCTGAGCGTCCATTCGTGGTGCAGCGCGTTGGGAAGCGAAATGTACACCGCATCGATGTCCGGGCGTGCAAGCAGCGACTCGTAACCATGCAGGGCCACGGGAATGTCATGGCTTACCGCGAAACTGCCGGCCGATTCGGCCGAGCGCGAGGCCACCGCCGCCAGCGAGCAGCGCGCCGATTGCCTGACGCCGCGGGCGAATTGACTGGCGATGTTGCCTGTGCCGAGGATGCCGATGCGGAGCATGGCCTGATGATATCGCAAATGACCGGAATGTTGGTAGACTGCTCCGCCTATGGTTGTCCGGCTGGTCAAGACATTTGGATTTGAGGCGGCCCACCTGTTGCCGACGTTTCCCGAAGGGCACAAGTGCCGACGGCTGCACGGGCATTCCTTCCGCGTGGATGTGGTCGTGGAGGGCGAGGTCGATCCGGCCAAGGGGTATCTCGTGGATTATGGCGAGATTAAGCTGGCCGCGGAGCCTCTCATCAAGCGACTGGATCACTACTACCTCAACGAAATCCCTGGCCTGGAGAACCCCACGTCCGAGAATCTGGCCAAGTGGATCTACGACCAGTTGCGGCCCAGTCTGCCACTGTTGGCGGCGGTCATCGTGTACGAAACCTGCACGACCACGTGCGAGTATCGCGGCCGGTGAGAGTTGCATTTCATAGGCAACATATCGTAAGGATAGTTTGGGCCTGCCCGGCCCTGGGAGCGTTTGGTTGCGGGTGTCTCGCGGATCGGCTGATCCGCGGCGGACAAGGACGCTTCCATGAAATCAAACACATCGGTTGTCGGGGACCGCACCAACAGGACCATTCACAACGCCATCGTCGAAACCATCGAGCCACGCCTGCTGCTGGCGGCGGCTGCGCTCGATCCGGCATTCGACGGCGACGGGCAACTACTCCTGCCTTTGGCCGGAGACAGCTATATCTACGCGACGCATCTGCTGGCCGACGGCCGGGTGCTGTTGGCCGGAAGGGGCGTCGACGCCAGCGGCGACAGCGATGTTCTGCTGATGCGGCTGCTGCCGAATGGACAGGCTGATCCGGCATTTGGGGTCGGCGGTAGGGTGTTGCTTGATCTCGGTTCGGATGCCGACGCGGCGTACGCCATGGCCGTGCAGCCGGATGGCGCAATCGTACTGGCCGGGCAGACCGTGCGCGCCGGATCGAGTTACGATTTCGCGCTGATGCGGTTCACTGCCGACGGGCTATTGGATGCGTCATTCGGCGCTGACCATACAGGTGTTGTGGTCCGGGACATCTCTGGCGCCATGGACCAAGCGACTGCGATGACGCTTTCGACCCGCGGAATTGTGGTCGCCGGGGCATCGCAGGGCAGTGGCGGGGATTGGATGCCCGCCATCCTGCGACTGGACCAGAACGGTTTGCCGGACGCCTCGTTTGGTGTCTCCGGTGTCGTCACGCTCAATATTCCGAGCCACGAGATCCGCGTGTCGGCGATGGCTGCCGACGCCGGCCGCATCATCATCGGTGGCACGGCCCGCGATCTGGCAACCGACGCCACCAGTTTCGCCGTCATCGGTCTGACCGAGGCCGGCGGTTTGAACGGGAGTTTCGGCGAAAGTGGCGTCACGTTCCTCAACTTCGATCTGGACGGAGCGACGCTAACGGGACTGGCACAAGGCCCCGATGGCTCGATCTGGGCCGTCGGCGGCGCGGGCGGCGATTTTGCCATCGCGAAACTGACAATTCTTGGTCAACTCGACGGCGACTTCAACGGCACTAGCAAGCTGAGCGTGGACTTCGCCGGCGGCGACGATTGCGCGATGGCTCTGGCCGTAGCCGCCGACGGCACGGCCTACGTCGCGGGGTATTCGACCACACCCGAGTGGACGATGCGGTTTGCCATCGCCGGCATCCGTCCCGACGGTTCGATCGACGGTCAGTTTGGAACGCAGGTCCTGGGGTTTGGTGGTTCCGTGGAGTTCG
>CAYSSA010000091.1:17336-17574 GCA_964433485.1 uncultured Tepidisphaeraceae bacterium
TGAACGCCGACGCGCTGGTCGTCGCCGGATTCAGCGAAGATGCCGGAGTCTTCCCGGCCATCGCGCGTTTCCAATTCCTGAAGGCCAACGAGAATTCCGCGCCGGTTGTAGATGTTTCCGGCGACAGCACGGGCGTACGCGGACAGGTTCGCGGCTTCGCGGCCGGCGTCTTCGACAGCGACGGAGATGCGCTGGAAATCTCATGGGATTTCGGAGATGGAACGGCAACCGGATTCCT
>CAYSSA010000092.1:0-3804 GCA_964433485.1 uncultured Tepidisphaeraceae bacterium
AGTCAGAAAGCCGATGTGCCACGCTGGTTCGCCGATTGTTGTGCTGGATTCTGGTTTGGGTGGTCTGACGGTGGTTCGGGCGTTGCGCCGTGTTCTGCCGTGCGACGACGTGCTCTATTTTGGCGATACCGCGCGAGTGCCCTATGGCGGAAAATCCGCGGCCACCGTCACCTCCTTCGTCCGACAGATCATCACCTACCTTGCCGCTCATGAGCCCAAGCACGTCGTTATCGCCTGCAACACGGCGACGGCGCTGAGCCTTGACGCTATTCGAGAAAGTTTTCCTGAATTGGCTGTCAGCGGTGTGGTCGATCCGGGAGCGAAGGCGGCGGTGGAATCCTGTGGGCCGGGCGCTGCGCCCGTTATTGGCGTGATCGGCACCGAAGGGACCATACGATCGGCCGCCTATGAGCGGGCGATTCTGGCGTTGCGGCCGGACGTGCGGCTGGTGTGCCAGGCAACTCCATTGCTGGCGCCGATCGTCGAGGAAGGGCGTCCTGATGACGATCCACTGGTTCGTCTGGCGCTGGAGCAGTATCTTCGGCCGCTGCTGCAACGGGGGATACAGTCGCTGGTACTGGCATGCACGCACTATCCGGTTTACCGGGAATTGATTCAACGAATTGTGGGGGATGAGGTTCGGGTGATTGACTCCGCGGACAAATGCGCCGAAGATGTGCGGCGACGTTTGCGGGCCGCCGAACTGGACCGCGATGCTGACGGCGATCGAGGATGGCTCAAGTGTTTTGTCACCGACGATTCGCCGCGGTTTGCCGGACTGGCCAGGCGGTTCATGGGTTTGGAGTTGGATGCTCCGACGTGGGTGTCGCCCGACGAACTGCACGCGATGGCGGCGGTATCGGTCTGAAACACCTGGCGCCCGCGCGGACATCCCGGCTGTCAGGAATCACCGGACCACGCAGAGGCTTTTGCCACTGCGAGGTCCACAGAACCGGGAAGCTATGCGCCGAATCAACTGTGCCATGCTGCTGGCGGCAACGCTGTTCGTCGGCTGCGCCAAGGAAAAGCCCGACATCAGGGTGCAGGAACCGTTCAACGAGCAGTTGTGGAAACAGGCATTGGCCATGGACGCCGAACGCGCCAAGTCCGAAACCCAGCGGGAGGGCGGCGGATGGGACGTGACGGACAGGCTCTTTGGCGGCATCTGGGACGGCATGGTCCGCATCTATTACTGGATCACCGGAGACTCGCCGTTCAACGCGGCCAAAGCGCTGCTGGATCCGGCCTTTCCCGACAAGCGGCGACAGGCGATCATGTACCTGTCGAAACGCACCTGGGGTCGCGAGGAGCCCTACACCAAATACTACGCGGAGATGGTCAAGTCGGACGAGGAACACCTGGTCCGTTCGATTGCCCTGCGTGCGTTGAACCGAGCCCGCTGCACCGATCAGACCGAACTGTACATCAAGGCGCTGGAGGACAAACACGAACTGGTGCGACTGGAAGCCGCCAAGGCCCTGGCGAACATGCCCGATCCGAAAGCCATGGAGCCCCTGATCAAGCGCCTTCAGAACGCCGAGGAGCACATCGACGTCCGAATCGCCTGCGCCGATGCCCTGAGACACTACAAAAAGACACAATCGGCCCAGGCGCTGGTGGGTCTGCTGCGCGACCGTAATTTCGGCCTGGCCTGGCAATCGCGCTGGACGCTCAAACTCATGACGGGCAAGGACTACGCCTGGGACCAGGCGGCCTGGCTGCAACACCTGAGCAAAGCGGAAAAGCCGTTTGGATAGTCAGTAGTCCCTGGTCCGTAGTCAGTGGTGGATCGCAAGTGATCTGTAATACGTAGACTACCGACCACTGATTACGGACAGCCGACCAAGCACTGCGGATAAATGCGAGCCCTTCGCTTCACCAATTCCCTCTCCTTCGACACGCGAGTCCCCGAGCCGCCGGTGGCCGAGGGTGACACGCTCATCCGAGTGATTGAGGCGGGCATCTGCTCGACCGACTTGGAGATCTGCAAAGGATACATGGGATTCAAGGGCATTCTCGGGCACGAGTTTGTGGGGCAGGTGCTTGATTCGCCGGAGCGCAAGCTCGTTGGCAAACGGGTTGTCGGCGAAATCAATGTTGTCTGCGGGCGCTGCGACCTCTGCATGGCAGGCCTGTCCTCGCACTGCCGCAATCGGAGCGTTCTGGGCATTCTCAACCACAACGGCGCCTTCGCGGACCATGTGCGTCTTCCGGCCGTCAATCTGCATGTGATCCCCGACAGCGTGGACAACGATCAGGCGGTGTTTGTCGAGCCGCTGGCGGCGGCATTCCAGGTTCTCAAGCAGGTGAAGCTCGACGGCCACAAATGGGTAACGGTGCTGGGCGACGGGCGACTGGGACTGCTGGTGGCCCAGGTACTGCAAACCACCGGCGCGCCGGTCCGAATGATCGGGAAGCATCCCGAGAAGTTGGCGTTGTGCGAGAAATGGTCGATACGCTCGCGCCCGCTGGCCGATATTGTTCCCCGACACGATCAGGACGTTGTGGTGGATTGCACCGGATCGGCCGAAGGCTTTGAGATGGCGATGCAGATGGTGAGGCCGCGCGGCACGCTCGTGCTGAAAAGCACGGTGGCCGCCGGGAGGCCGCTGAATCTTGCCCCGCTGGTGATTGACGAGGTGACGGTGATCGGCTCGCGCTGCGGTCCGTTCAAGGAGGCGATCGCCCGTCAGATTGACGTCGTCTCGCTGATCCACCGGCGCATGCGTCTGGAACATGGCGAACAGGCCATGGCCTTGGCCGCCCGGCCGGGCGTGCTGAAGGTGTTGTTGACGATGGAATGATCGGGGGACTACTCGTCGCGCACCAGTCGGAACCCCGCAAAGGGCGCATCGGACATCCACCACTTGCTCTTGGGATCCTGCGGATCGCGCTGCTGCCAGTCGGGCGTCCAGGACTCCTTGGACTTGGAGCTGATCTTGCCGGCCGCATCTTTGTAGGAGCCGCCCCTGATGATCTTGACGTCCTCTTCTTCCATCTGAACGAATTCGCCAACGTTGCCGAGCATGTCGTAAAGGCCCCATTTGCTGGGTTTTTTCTTGCCGACGGGCTGGGTCTTTTCGTCGGAGTTGTCGGCATACCAGGCGATTTCGTTAAGCTGTTCCTTGCTGAGCTTCTCCACCGGCTCGCCGCCACAACGGGCGGCATATTCCCACTCGGCCGCAGTGGGCAGGCGATACTTTTTACCGGTCTTCTTGTTGAGCCAGTTGACGTAATGGAGAACCCCTTCATATGCCATGGAAATGACGGGGTATCCTTCGTGCCCAAATCCCCGGTCGGGCGGAGCATACGGCGGGCTGGGACGAGTTTCCGCGTCCACACCCTTGATCTTTTCCTCGGCCGTCAGGTCGAGCTTGAAGGCCCATGTGTCGAAGATATCCCAGGTGGCTTCGGTCTCCTGAATCCAAAACGACTTGATCTCGACTTCCTTGCCATTGATCGTGATCTTGCCGGCGGGAACCTTCCGCATCTTGAAGGTAACGGCGACGCCGGGAATCTTATCTTCCGCCTGCGGCAGACTGGCATCCTGAGCGAAGGCCATACCGGAAATCGGCATGAGAGTGACCGCTTGTATCATCAGTTTACGCAATGACTTACGCATCTGTACTCCTTGTTCGCTCCGGCAGTGGCCGAAGACTCTGACGTATGTACACTCTTGCGGTGTTGCCGTTGTGGTGCCGGCCGGTACCGCTGGATCGGGTGGGGATTCTAAGGGATGAGCGGCGAATGGCCAAGAGGCTTAGTCGGAAGGAACGACCATCTTCAGGGTAATCGCACTTGGCC
>CAYSSA010000092.1:3814-7740 GCA_964433485.1 uncultured Tepidisphaeraceae bacterium
GGTTTGTCGGAGACATGGTGATGTCGCCGCTTGTCTGCTCGGGAACGTGAGTAACAATGGGAACGGTCGCAAGACCCGCCGCCAAAGGCGGAGCCGCATCGGGTCATCGTTGTTTTCTGAGCACGATGTCCCCCTTCAGCACCTGCACGTTCAGTGATCGCAGGTCGAGCTTGTATTCATCGCCTCGTTCGTTGACGATCAACAGCGAACCATCGACAGCCTTCATTTCCTTGATGAAGACATCCTGAACGTCCTTCTCCAACCCCGGCTCATAAACGATTACATAGATCTGACGCGACCAGACCTTTGGGCCGCGGGCCTCGACAAAGCCTGGCCGACTGGCCGAGGCGCGGTATTCCATGTCGCCGACCACAACCGGCGCCAACTCGGCCGGGGCAGTGCGTTTGCCCGAAGCCGGCATCGACAGTCCCGCCACCAAGAGGCTCAGCAGCAACCCGGCAACAATGCGGCGTTTCATGATTCGTCTCCAATTCATCATGTTCTGGTTCGCCAAGACCCATGGCTACCGATCAATAGACGCGGCCGGTGTCGCGGGGTTCCCGGATGGCCATACAATTCGGTCATGCCGCTGGAACCCGATGACACGATCTGCTTCTGTTTCGACGTTTCGCTCCGGAAGATCGAGAACTTCTGCCGCCATCAGAAGCCTCAGGCCGCCTCACAGATATCCGAATGCCTGTCGGCCGGCACCGGTTGCGCGTGGTGCATCCCGATGATTCGCAGGATTCACGCCCGAGTCTGTGGCCAATACACCCCGTGGTGGAGGGTGGAATCGGACGATGGATACCGATCCGCACAACGCGACGCCGACGCCACTGAGATTGCCGCAGACGCCTACGCGACTGGCCGCGAGGAGTATCTGAAGCGAACAGGTCGCGAGAAACCCGGCGATTGAGTCCGGCGCCTCAGGTCTCGGCGATTGTCACGCTCAGCAGCTTGTCTCCCTGTGCGATGCTATCGACAACTTCCTGGCCGGACAGGACTTGCCCGAAAACCGTGTGTTTGCCGTCGAGCCAGTTGGTTTCGACGTGGGTGATAAAGAACTGGCTGCCGTTGGTATTCGGTCCGGCATTTGCCATGGAAAGACTGCCGCGCTGGTGTTTGCGGGGGTTGTTTCGCGTCTCGTCGGCAAAACGGTAGCCGGGACCGCCCCGGCCGGTGCCCTCCGGGTCGCCGCCCTGGATCATGAATTCCTCGATCACCCGATGGAAAACCGTTCCATCGTAGAACTTGTCTCGCGCGAGAAAGACAAAATTGTTGACCGTCACAGGCGCGTCCTTTGCGAACAGTTCGCAGGTGATCGCGCCCCTGGAGGTCTGGAAGGTCGCGGTGTACTTCTTGGCGGTGTCGATCGACATCGCAGGCGCCGACGCATATTGCTTGGCCATGAGTCTCCTGTGAGTAAGGCTTGACACAGTATACGCGGACAACGACGGACTGAAAGCACTCGTGCCGTCGCCGGCCGGATTCTCATCGACAACGTCCAACATTTGCCCATGGCGTGCGTACCATTAGCAGCGTTGATGACGGTCCGATGAGAACACCTCGTTTTGGAGATTCGCCGATGAACCCTTCTGCCCTTTCACGTCGTGGATTCCTGAAGACTTCGGCCGCCTCGGCACTGGCGGCAGTTGCGGTTCCGCATGTGTTCGCCGCCGAAACCAGCGACCTTCAGGTAGCGCTGGTGGGTTGTGGCGGGCGAGGGACCGGAGCCGCAAGCCAGGCGCTGAACACTGGAACTCAAGGCCCGATCAAGGTGGTCGCCTTGGCCGACATTTTTGAGAACAAGCTCAAGAACAGCCTTGCGAGCCTACAGAAGCGCGGCGCGCAATGCGATGTGCCCAAAGACCGCGCTTTCCTCGGTTTCGATGCTTACCGCAAGGCGATGGACTGCCTCAAGCCCGGGGATATCGTCATCCTCGCCACGCCGTGCGCGTTCCGGTGGGTGCATTTCAGCTACGCCATCCAGAAAGGGCTGCACGTCTTCATGGAAAAGCCGATCACCGTCGATGGTCCGACCACGCGGCGGATGATCAAGCTGGCTGAGGAAGCCGACAAGAAGAAGCTCAAGTGCGGCATAGGGCTGATGGTTCGCCACTGCCGCGGGCGGCAGGAACTTAAAAAGCGGCTCGACGCCGGCGAGATGGGCGAGATTCTGCACATGCGAGCTTATCGCATGGGCGGGCGAGCCGCATGGGCCTTCCGACGTCCCAACGACAACCTGACCGAGACCATGTTCCAGACACAGAAGTTCCATTCCTTCATCTGGTCTGGCGGGGGGCTGTTCAGCGACTACAACATCCATCAGATTGACGAATGCTCCTGGATGAAAGGCGCATGGCCCGTGAAGGCGCACGCGACCGGCGGACGGCACTTCCGCGGCGACTCCGTGGACCAGAACTTCGACAACTACTATGTGGAATACAGCTTCCCCGACGGCACGCGTCTGACCTTCAACGCCCGTTATATGGACAACTGTCCCGGCGAGTTCGCCAGCTATGCGGTGGGGTCCAAGGGATCCTGCATCATCTCGACGTCAGCCCATACGCCCGGCCGGGTCCGCATCTTCAGCGACTACAACATGTCACCCAACAAGGTGACCTGGGCATTTCCGCAACCCGAGCCCAACCCCTACCAGTTGGAATGGGATGACCTGGTGAGGGCCATCCGCAACGACGAGCCCTACAACGAGATCAAGCGCGGCGCCGAGGCCAGCCTGGTGACATCCATGGGCCGCATGGCCGCCCACACCGGACAGGCCATCACCTACGAGCAGATGCTCAATTCTGACCACGAATACGCCCCGGATGTGGACAAGATGACGGCGGATTCACCCGCGCCCCTGAAGCTTGGCCCGGATGGCAAGTATCCAGTTCCCACGCCGGGCGTGGTCACGAAGCGGGAATATTGATCCGTCGGCAACGTTAAACAACTTGTGTAGCAGCGACGGTAGAAGACCTGTTGCTGGGACTGGTCAGGGGTCGTTGGATTGCCTGCTCGGCGGTCACTGCGGCTCAATCCTGATTGTGTGCGTCACCGGCACAACCGCGGCTGGGATCGCCTCTGCAAGGGGTTTACGCTCGGCTTCGGTCCGGGTGACGGCGGCTTCCATGTCGTCGCGGGCCTCCTTGCTGTGAAAGACGTTCTTGATCTGCCTGGTCTCGTACGCCTGCTTGGCAAGGACTGCGGCGTCAACCTTGGAAAACGCCGCGGAGAACGGATTGACGGCAAAGTTCGCGGGTAGATTGATTCCGCGGACGAGTTCGCTTGCCAGGTAAAGCCTCGACTGATTGCCCCAGGCAATCTTATATCTGGTCGCCTTGCCGCCCTTGACCACCAGAATCAGCCGGTTGAGTTCCTTGTTGAACGGCACCAGCGCCATGCCCGAGCGGATTGACTGGTCGCTATTTATCTCGCCTGTGGCGCAGAAGGGATAGCGGCGGCTGGTGATCGTAAGCTCGTTATTGGCGAAGCGATCCACTGTGTGGCCGGCGGAAGCCTGTGCCTGGTTGGAGGCCAGATCAACCGTGAACGTGCCGATATCGCCATCGAGGCCCATGGCCTTGAGAAACGCATATGCCATGACCAACTGCCCGGCCCAACCGGGATGAACCCCGTCCTTGCCCGCGATGCAATAGTCGGCAGCGAATTTTCGCCGACCGTCAAAACCAGCCACGAACATAGGCCAGAAGACATCGGCGAAGCGCACATCCTCTGCCCGGGCGATTTCGATGTCGATGTTACGCAAGGCGCACAGGTGAAGGTTGTGTTCCTCCACAGTGCCCGAGGCGGTCTTGACCCAACTGGCGACCTTGTCCACCGGTCCTGAGGAGCCAAGAACGACCCGCGCGCCGGCCTGCTTGAACTTGCGGACGACGGCCGTGGCGTTCTCACGATACCACCTG
>CAYSSA010000092.1:7803-13882 GCA_964433485.1 uncultured Tepidisphaeraceae bacterium
GGTGGGCTTGAATCGCAAGCAGTCACTGTCCATGCGGCGAAGGAATCCCTCGGCCGTCTCGCCGCTCCAGCCGTATTGCCTCGCGGTGACGTTCAGTTCAGGTACACATGCAGCCAGATAAGTCTCAATCAGTCGCGAATACATCTTCTGTTCGGTGATCGAGTCGCCGCAGATCGCCAGGCGATCGCCCGGTTGGAGAAGCAGTTTGCCCGGCGCGGGCGCTTTGAGGGGAGCGAACTTCTCGAAGAAAGGATCGGCCGGTTTGGGCTCGAACTCCGCGGCGAACGCAGACAAGCCGCCGGCGAAAGCGATGAGGACAAGCAGGCAGTGGCGAATCCGGCATATTGGATGATTCATGCGTGTCATTTTTAGCATGGCCGCGGATCGGTGTCGACCGGTGCCATCGGGGGCGCGGCGGGTCGAGGCTGGCATTCAAGAACGGGCGGGGGCTCGCTCGCTGGCAGTAGGCCGAACCTGGATCGCCCGCCGTGGCCGCACGGGGCAGACGGACTCGCAGGCGCCGCAGCCCGTGCATTTCCCATCCAGGACCATCGGCATCGTCGAGAACCCATCATCGCTGCTGCGGATCAGCAGCGCCTCGAATGGGCAATGAGCGACGCAGGCATCACATTCCTGTCCCTCGGCCAGACGGCAGATCCCCATGTCCACTTCGGCAATGCCGATGATTCGTCGTTGTTTGACCGCCAGCGGCAGCGGCGAGATCGCGCCGCTCGGACAAACCAACCCACAGGCGTTACAATTCTCATGGCAATAGGCGGCGTGGAAATCCAGTGTTGGGCATAGCAGACCGACAATGCCCGCCTGACCAAGGTCCGGCGTGATGATCGCGTGCGGACAGGCGCGAGCGCAGTTGCTACAGCGAATGCAGATGCCGGTGAAGTTGGGCTCGGGCACTGACCCGGGCGGACGTCGGACGGGAATCGCGGCAGCGCGAGTCCTGCGGGCGGCGAATGCAACCAGGACACCGAATCCGGCCCCCAGCAGGGAACGGCGGGCCAGATGAGTTCGCTGATTCGCTCGAAGCCGCAGGGATTGTCGGAGTACGGACAGCATGGACGATAAACCCATGCCACGAGTGTTCCGCGGAATCCACATCATTTCCTGGAGCGCCCCCAGCGGACACAGCCTCGAACACCACAAATGAGGCGAGACAAGCGTCAGTAACAACACCAGCGGCAGGCCCAGCGCTGATAGCGCTGCCGCCAGATTCAGCGGCCAGTGCCATAGACTCGCGAAGCCCGTGAAGATCGCCAGCGGGTCGAGCCAGAGAAACAGCGGATACCCGAGACAAGCTCCACTCAGGGTCAGCACCACCAGCCATTGCCCAATACGTGGCCAGCGCGCCCATTTTGCATGTCGGCCCCGATGCAGCAGCCCGACCATGTCCTGAACCAGCCCCAGCGGACAGGCATGGCGACAGAACCAACGGCGACTCAAGAGCGCCAACAAGAGCACGGGGGCACTGACCAGGCACAGCAGCCCGACCGACCGCAGGGCAATCAGCGACGCCAGCGCCACGAAGGGGCTGACGGCGGGCACGAGGACTGGTCCGCGTGGCCAGGGTATTAACCGCCAGACCAGCGTAATAGACACCACCAGCGCGAACCAACGGCCCGCAGGCCGAAGCCAGTTGGAGCGCATGATCTTGTTGCCGGATTGGTTGACCATGGGGCAGACCGCGATGAACCATCGCGGGTACGGCTTCGGGCACCGCGATCAGCGACTGCGGCTACAGTCACCCCAGATACGCTCCCTGGTCCTTGAGAAGCTTCTGCAGTTTGGCGATCTCCACATCGCGCGGGCGGCACTTGCTCTGCACAGCCAAAGCCGCCGCCGCACCGGCCGCATGGCCGGTCAGCAGGCAGGTGGCGATCAGCCGCATATCCTCGATCATCTTGGTTTCCACGCACAGGCATCGTCCGGCGGCGATCAGATTATCCAGTTTCTTGGGAATCATCGAGCCGTAGGGAATCGCGAATCCCGGCTTGCCCCGGCCGCCGCCGTAGGTGCCCCCGATGGCAACTGTGTCGGCATATCGCTGCCCGGATCGCGCCTCGGCATCGGTCATTTTGCGCGTGCCGGCCAGCAGCCGGGTGATCCGCACGCCGATCTGTGGCGCGGTCTGCAATACAAACACCTTGTCGCCGCCGGGCGCCTGACGGATCTTGTCAAAGCGGTTGAAGATGGCGCGACGATGGGCCACTTCCAGACGGCTCAATTCGGCAATATCCAGTCCATCCGTGCTTGGCCCGCGCAAGTTCACCCACTGCACGCTCGACAGCGGCTCCACCGAACCAAGGTTCTTGAAACCTGCCTCCTTGAGCTTGGCCATATCGGCACGGTCCACGTTGCCCATGCGATGCACCAGACCGATGGCGTGCAGGCGCTGCTCGTGCTCGGCCCCGGCCGCGGCAAACACATCCCCATCGCCGGAGGCATCCACCACCACCTTCGCAAGCATCGCCTGCCGGCCGGCCTTGCTCTCCAAGACCACACCCCTGACGGCGTTGCCATCCATCACCACATCGGCCACCCACGAGTGGAAATACATCTTCACGCCCGCTTCCTGCACCATCTCATCCATCACCAGTTTGGTGATTTCCGGGTCGGTGGTCGGATCAGGCTTGCCGGCGGTATAGTTCGTCGCCCCTGTCGAATGCTTGTTGATGCGGCCAAGCAATTCGTCGCCCACTCCGCGCACCACTTTCGTCAGCACGCCGTTCTCGGTTGCATGCGTCGGGTAAACCAGCAGCACCAGCCCGCCCGTCCACAGCCCGCCAAGATAGCCGTAGCGCTCGACGAGTGTGGTCCTGGCGCCGGCCCGCGCCGCGGCCACCGCAGCCGTGAATCCGGCCGGTCCGCCGCCGACGACCAGCACATCCGTCTCGTGGATAACTTTCAACGGCCGCTGTGGCTGGATCACCTGCCCATCCACAATGGATGCCGGGTAAAGCGGCCGTTCCGTGACCGGTACGATTTTCATCTCCGGCACCGGTGTGCCTTTGGGCGCTTCCTCGGCCACATCCGCCACTACCCGGCTGGCGAACGCCGCCCCAAACCCGGCGGCCGACAACACCTGCATCAGCTTCCTGCGCGTCATGGTACATCTCCTTCAGAACGCTTCAAGATCGCCTCCATGAAAGGGATTACCGCTGGCCGCGGATTCTGTTTGCGGCACCGCCGGCAGCCGCATGGACCGAACGCAACGCACAGGCCAGCGCTTGGAACGGCCCATGCGCCATACAATCGATCTATATGGCGAACCCGAACAAACTGCCTCCCGAGACCATGGCCGCCGAATTTGGAGTCGGCAGGCTGCGGCGTCATCTCTTCATCTGCACCGGACCTGACTGTGCTGACGCGCAGCAAGGCGACGCGGCCTGGGAATACCTGAAGAAACGGATGAAGCAGCTCAACATCGCCGGCCGCGACGGGCCGTGCTATCGCACCAGGTGCCAGTGCCTGCGAATCTGTATCGACGGGCCAATCGGCGTAGTCTATCCGGATGGCGTCTGGTATCGGAACCTCACGCCGGAGAACATCGAGCGCGTCATACAGGAGCACCTGATTGGCGGCCGGGTGGTGGAAGACATCTGCTTCGCGACAAATCCGTTGTCGGCTTGATGATCGGCTCAGCGCGGCGGCGCCGGGCGCACGTAGCCGATGTACGGCAAATCAGCCGGTGTTCGCGCCGGCGGAGCCAGGTCGACCCACTGCGATCTTGCCGCCGGGCGAAGCCGGTCGAGCATCGCGCCCGCGCGTACGCGCAATCGCCACAGGTCGGCCGGCGAGACATCGGTGAAAGAAACCGTGCCGGCATCGTCGTCGCCTGAGCGAGTGGATGTCGCCGTCAGTTTCAGTTCGCGTCGCACCGCATCGGCGACCGCAAACCGGGGGGAGTTGCTCGCCTGCGCCAGAATCGTCAGGTATTCCACATCCTGCTGGCCGCGACGATAGGACTTGAGCCGCGCGCTGGCGGCCGGCTCGCGCAGGCCCATCGGAGCCGCCGGGTAGAGCACGGCCAATTCATCGGCCTTTTTCCAGGAATCGGCATTGCCGACCGTCTGCCATGGCAACACACCGTCGAGCCGCATCGTCCAGGCATCCAGACACCAGGCGGCCGGCTGAACATTGGACTGGTCAATGCCGTTGCTCGTGCCGTAGGTCATGGCGAGCTGGCAATCGCGCTCCTGTCGATCAAGCACCATGGGATGGTAACGGCGATAGTCGCCGCCGAGTATGTTGACATCCAACAGACCGTGGAGAATGTCGCGCTGATACTGCGGTCGGGAGATATCGCACCGATACGCCAGTCGGCCCGGCCCGACCATCCGCGTGACCGCTTCGTGAAAGGCGATGCCGTACCGGCGCAGCGCCCAGTAGTCCTGTGTGCATGCCGGCTCGTCAAAGATCCAGGGTGCGGAGCATTTGCGCCAATCGTCCTTCTTGTAGTAGACTTTGTTGTTGAGATAGAATTCAAATAGCGTCTGCGACCAGTTCTTCTCATGGATGTGCGCCACGAAGCGCTCTACGCCCCGAACAAAGTCCTCCCGGTATTTCGCCGTCAGGGCCGACTCGATCCAGTAACCGCCCCTGAACTCCGGGTCGATCGGCACCGGCCAGTTCTCGCTGATCGGCAGGTAGAACGCCTCAACCGGGATACCCCTGCGTGGCAGATCGGCGAATGCTGAGCCGTCGAGCAATGGACCGAAGCGACGATCGTATGCCGCGAAGTCGTATCCATTGTCAACGACTTTCGGGGCACACCCACTGTCCGGAAGGCCGCGCCAGTTGTAACCCAGACGATTCAGGCACGTTCGGTGCGCGTGCGCCAGGCGGTAGAACGCCAGTTCCTCCTTCTCAGGCAGGTTGTAGCAGTTCATCTCCGGCAGGAACGAAAGCCGATCCGGAAGCGCGAAGTTCCAGACGTTCAGTTCGACGGCCAGTTCGACCGCACCACCATCGGCGGCGATCTTGAGCCTGCCGTTGTGCCGCCCCGGCGCGGCGTCATGCGGCACATAGACGTCCGCGATGATGCCCGCGTGGCGCTGGTCGGCGATGGACTCATCCGCGGCCGGTATGGAGAGCGATCCCCGGAGCGGCACGAGCGGATCGGGCAGCAGTCCCGCCCTCGCCTGAACGTGCCGAAAACGATACAGCGAACACCGGATCGCGGGATCATCAAACACCAGCGAGACCGTGGCCGCGAGCGCTCGGCCCGAAAGAATCACCTGGAAATCGACAAACTCGTTGCGAGAGGCAAACAAACGGACCTTTTTCCATTCCGCGGAGAAGAGGTGATTGCCAAGCCGATATTCCGGTCCGTGGTCGGGGATCATTCGGCCCGTGGATGGCGCCACCTTGTCCAGCGCATCGACCACGCTCACCTCAAGTTCGCCGGCACGCGGAAGCCGCCCGGCGGCGACAAACGGTTCGGCCGGGACATCGCCAAGTACCACTGCCGCAGGCTGGTCCGATACTCGCACCAGCAATGATGCCGCAGGCCCGGGATTTCCGGCCGCATCCACTGCCCGGACCATCAAGGTAACCTGCTGGCCCGGCGAGAAGCCCAGTTGCCGCAGGTGCATGGTGACCCTGCCGCCCGCCAGCGGCACAAGGTATTGCGGCACGGGCGTTGCCGTCTCCCATGTTCCGGACACGCCCCTGGAATAGCGAACGAGAAACCCGATCACCCCGGCTGCTCCAAAATCCTTCGGAGTCATCCATGAGACTTTTGCCTCGCCCGGCGGCAATACGGTGGCGAGCTGTTTCATGTCGGCCACGGCCGCCGGCGCTTGCGCATCCACTTCCCCGAGATAGACCGTCAAATACGGCGCTACGCTCTTGTTCTGATCTCGCGAGTAGAAGAAACGGTTGGGAAGATGCAGGTACTTGAACTGATTGCCGTCACGCTCGTACTCCGAGCCAACATCGTCATAGAGCGCAAAGCCGTGAGAGATTCCCGCAACGCGCACCGCCACGACCAGCGGATCTACGGGCAACGTCTGCCAGCCATCCCGATCGGTGATCGGGACAGGCCGCTACCCCCATCGTAACG
>CAYSSA010000092.1:13966-17465 GCA_964433485.1 uncultured Tepidisphaeraceae bacterium
GCCTCTGACGCGCGCATAGGACGATCCGTTTCCCTCGACCCATGGTGAGGAGACGCTCGAAACAGTCGCTCGACGCAGCGGATCTTTCCCGGCAACCTTCAGATGCAGCGTGGCTCCCGCGATCACGCGCCCGGCAAGAGACCTGGCGTCGATGTCCAGAAGCGTCAGTTCCTGAAAGCCCTTCACCTTCAGTCGCGACGCCGCCCCGTTGTTGCCGTCCGACTCCCGGCCAACACCCGACACCCACGCATCCCGTGTCACATCCACACCGCCTGCCCCGCCGGAGGCCACCCATACGCCACACCGGCGACATGGATCACGAGCAACGCAACAAGGAGTTGTCTCATGTCACTGTATACGCAGCAGGCCCGCGATCGTCGCATGCCGGGGCGTCTTTGTATCGTTCGCTGATGCAATGTCCCCGTCATGGGACCTGTCGGATGATCAGAGCATGACCACGACCATTCAGGCGAGGTTCGACAGTCGGGTGCTGATTTTTCTGTAGTGCGTCGACTCGACGCCGCTTTTCCATGTGCGCCCGGCCGCCGTTCACCGTCCGAATCGGGGCAAGGCGACACCAGCGAGGCCAATCACCGCTGCGTGGACGTTGTGGCGAGGTCACATGGTTTGTGACGCCAATGGGAAAGCCGTGTCAAGCTACGGCGATCCGAAGTCACTCAGCGAAATACAAACCGAAATTGCTGATTGTCGGACACGCCAGCGATTGCACGATCGTCAGCCTTACTTTCTGCGCCGTCACCGGCGCGAAGCGGTGCAGACGCTTGTGGCCGATTGTGCTGGAAGTTACGGCCGTCTTCCACTGATCGCCGTCGAGATACTGGATCGTGTGCTTCTCGATGCGCTGGCCGAGGGGAATGTACTCCTGAATCATGGCGACGCTGAACTTCTGTGGCAATCCGAGGTCGAACTCCAGCGTCGCCATCGTAACGCTATCGTCGGTGGCCCAGTAAGTCTCCACGCTGTCGTCGACTATCTTCCCAGCCGCGAAGGCCTGAGAATTGCCGCGGGTGTTGCTGGCAGTCACGGGTCGGGCGGCGGCGAGGTTTTTGGCGAAGATCTTGTCGAGCTTCTGGCGGAATTCGGCCAGGTTGCGCACGTCGTTCTCGTGGAAGAGGCCGTCGCGCGTGGGCGGGACGTTGAGCAGGAGCAGGGCATTTCGGCCGACTGACTTGAAGTAGAGATCGACGAGTTGGTCGGGCGTTTTCACCTTGCCATCCTCGGCCGGGTGATAGAACCAACCTGGACGGATGGAGACATCGCACTCGCCGGGGATCCAGGCATCACCGGCCGGATCGCCGTTTTGCAGGGCCTTGTTGGCGTCGCGCACGCCGTCGGCCGCTTTGCCGGGGGCAATCCAGATCTTGGTGTTGACCGTTGACCAGCACGGATCGCCGGCGGTACCGCGCTCGTTGCCGATCCAGCGTACGCCCGGCCCGGCATCGGAAAACATCAGGGCCCTGGGCTGGAGCTTGAGCACCAGTTCATGGACGGCCGGCCAGTCGTAGACCTGGCGCTTGCCATTGGGGCCTTCGCCACAGGCGCCGTCAAACCAGACCTCGGCGATCTCGCCGTAGTTGGTGAGCAGTTCAGTCAGCTGGTGGCGATAATACTCGTTGTACCTGGGCGAATCGCCGTAGCTGGGGGCGTTGCGGTCCCAAGGCGAGAGATAAAGCCCGACCGCCAGCCCCTCGGCGCGGGCGGCATCCACGAACTCGCGAACAATGTCTCCCTTGCCGTCTTTCCACGGCGACGACTTGACCGAGTGATTTGTGTACTTGCTTGGCCAGAGGCAGAATCCATCGTGATGCTTGGCCGTGAGGATGATCAGCTTGGAGCCCCCTGCTTTGGCGGCGCTTGCCCACTGCCGGGCATCGAGCTTCTCGGGGTTGAAGATCTTCGGGTCTTCCTTGCCGTCGCCCCATTCGCGGTTGGTAAAGGTGTTGACGCCGAAGTGAACAAAGGTTGTCAGTTCCCTCCGCTGCCACTCCACCTGCTGCGGCGACGGCACAACTTGCATCGGCGCCGGCGGAGCGACGTCGGCGGCGAAGCTGGCAGCGGCGAATAACACCAGGACGACGGAGAGTGTGCGGGGGTTCATGGCCATGGTTTATCACGCCGGCAGCTTCGCCGCAAACACGAAGCCCATAATCCGAATCCCGAAGGAAGCCCGAATGAGCAAGAACGAATGGCCAACGTCCCAAGACATGGCGGCATTTGCTATTCGGGCTTCGGATTTGATTGGGATTTCCGCAAGCACGCAGCCGCGGTTACAATTCGCCGCCATGCGTGACCCAAGACTCACCAAACTCGCGGATGTACTTGTCAACTACAGCGTCGGCGTCAAGTCCGGCAACCTTGTTCGCATCAGCGGAGCGCCCATCGGGTTGCCGCTTATCACGGAGATCTATCGCAAGGTCATCGAGGCCGGCGGGCATCCGCTGGTACGGCTGAACCCGGAGGAACTGAGCGAGCTGTTCATCAAGCATGCCTCGCGCGAGCAGCTTGAGTATCTCAATCCGGTCAACGTCTACGAATACGAGAAGATCGACTGCTCCATCGGCCTGTGGGCTGAGGAGAACACTCGCTCCATGACCAATGCCGACCCGGAGAAAATGCGCATCAGCCAGGCCGCCCGCAAGCCGCTGATGGACATCTTCATGAAGCGGGCGGCCAGCCAATCGCTCCGCTGGACCGGAACTCAATTCCCCACGCAGGCGTGCGCACAGGATGCCGAGATGAGCCTGGCGGAGTATGAGGATTTCGTCTTCGGGGCCGGTCTGCTGGATCACCCGGACCCGGCGGCGTCCTGGCGGAAGGTCAGCGAGAAGCAGCAGCGGCTGGCCGACTTCCTCAACGGCAAGAGCGACTATCGCGTGGTGGCGGCCAACGGCACGGACATCCGCATGAGCGTGGCCGGCATGCGCTGGATCAACTGCGACGGACACGAGAATTTCCCGGATGGCGAAGTCTTCACCGGCCCGGTGCTCGACAGCGTGAACGGCCGGGTGTGCTACAGTTTTCCGGCCGTGCATCACGGTCGCGAAGTGACGGATGTCAAGCTGACCTTCAAGGATGGCAAGGTGGTCGATGCCTCCGCATCCAAGGGACAGGATTTTCTGTTCAAGATGCTCGATATGGACAACGGCTCGCGCATGTTCGGCGAGTGTGCCATCGGCACCAACTACGGGATCAAGAACTACACGCGTAACACGCTGTTTGATGAGAAGATCGGCGGCACGGTTCACTTCGCCCTGGGCGCCGGATACCCGGAGACGGGCAACAGCAACGAATCCGGCCTGCACTGGGACATGGTCGTCGACCTCCGCAAAGGCGGGCATATTGAGATCGACGGCGTGAAGTTCGCGGAGAACGGCCGGTTCCTGCGCGAAGGCTTCCCAACCCCATAGCCGGCTTCGCCGCTCCGCAAGCCGATGAAAACACGAAAGCGAGAAAGCGGCATCCTGCGGCCGCACTCCTA